>CAITHK010000135.1 GCA_903892175.1 uncultured Burkholderiales bacterium
ACGCCCATGCCAATGTCGGCGCATTGCAAGAGATCAAACATGTCTTTTTTGGCGCTGTGGTCAGGGCATGCCGGGTAGCCCGGTGCGGGTCGGATGCCTTGGTATTTTTCTTGTATGAGCTCGGCGTTGCTCAAGGCCTCGTTGGCGGCATAGCCCCACAAGTCGGTACGCACCCGCTGATGCATGCATTCGGCAAAGGCCTCGGCCAAACGGTCGGCCAAGGCTTTGAACAAGATGGCCGAATAGTCATCGTGCGCATCGATGAAGCGTTTTTCTTGTTTCTCAGCGCCCAAACCCGCAGTCACCGCAAACAGGCCCACGTAATCGGCAGCCTGGGTTTGGTCGGCCACAAAGTCGGACAAACAACGGTTGGGTCGCCCTTGTGGTTTGACGGTTTGTTGGCGCAAGCCATGCCAGGTCATCACCGACTGCTGACGGGTCTCGTCGGCATACAACACAATGTCGTCACCCACGCGCTGCGCAGGGTACAAGCCCACCACCGCGTTGGCAGTGAGCCAACGGTTGGTGATGATTTTTTTCAACATCGCTTGACCGTCGGCGTACACCTTTTTCGCCTCGACCCCCACCACCGCGTCCTCCAAGATGGCGGGGAACGGACCGGCCAAATCCCAGGTCTGAAAAAACGGCGCCCAATCGATGAATTTTTCTAACTCGGCCAAGTCAAAGTTTTTGAACACCCGACGCCCAATGAATTTGGGCTGTGTCGGCTTGTAGTTGTCCCAGCCAATAGGCGTGGCGTTGGCACGCGCTTGCGCCAGCGTGACCAAGGGCGTTTGCTTTTTGTTGGCGTGCTGTTCGCGCACTTTGGCGTAGTCGGCATTCAAATCGGCGATGTATTTGGCCGCTTGGTCCGACAGCAAACCCTGCGCCACACTCACGCTGCGCGAAGCGTCGGGCACATACACCACAGGGCCTTCGTAATGCGGCGCGATCTTCACCGCCGTGTGCACACGGCTGGTGGTGGCACCGCCAATCATCAGCGGCATCATGCGGCTGCGGAAGTAGTCGTCTTTTTGCATTTCGCCCGCCACGTACTGCATCTCTTCCAGCGAGGGCGTGATCAAGCCCGACAGGCCAATGATGTCGGCATTTTCTTCTTTGGCCTTGGCCAAAATTTCATGGCAAGGCACCATCACGCCCATGTTCACCACTTCGTAGTTGTTGCACTGCAAAACCACGGTGACGATGTTCTTGCCAATGTCGTGCACGTCGCCTTTGACGGTGGCCATGACGATCTTGCCCTTGGCCTTGACGTCTTCGCCGGCAGCGGCCTGCAAGCGTTTTTCTTCTTCGATGTAGGGCACCAAATGGGCCACGGCCTGCTTCATCACGCGCGCGCTCTTGACCACTTGGGGCAAGAACATCTTGCCCTGGCCAAACAAATCTCCCACCACATTCATGCCATCCATCAACGGCCCCTCGATCACATGCAAGGGACGCCCACCCTTGGCCAGAATGCCGCAGTAGGCTTCTTCGGTGTCGTCGTTGATGAACTCGGTGATGCCGTGCACCAGCGCGTGGCTCAGGCGCGCCTCCACGGACACGGGCACATCCGGCGTGCCACGCCAAGCGAGTTTGGCGCTGTCGTCTTTCGCCGCACCTTTGGCGCTTTCAGCCACTTCAATCAAACGCTCGCCAGGGGTGAGGTGTTCTTCGCCGTCTTTGTACTTCGGGGTGCGGTTCAAGACCACGTCTTCCACCCGCTCGCGCAGCGTGGGTTCCAAGTCGTCGTACACGCCCACCATGCCAGCGTTGACGATGCCCATGTCCATACCAGCTTTGATCGCGTGGTACAGAAACACGGTGTGGATGGCTTCGCGCACCGGGTCGTTGCCACGAAAACTGAACGACACATTCGACACGCCGCCGCTCACCTTGGCGCCGGGCAAATTGTGTTTGATCCAGCGCGTGGCTTCGATGAAGTCCACCGCGTAGTTGTCGTGCTCTTCAATGCCGGTGGCAATGGCAAAAATGTTCGGGTCAAAAATGATGTCTTCGGGCGCAAAGCCCACTTCGTCCAGCAGTACACGGTAAGCGCGTTGGCAAATTTCGATCTTGCGCGCGTAGGTGTCGGCTTGGCCTTTTTCGTCAAACGCCATCACCACAGCCGCTGCGCCATACCGCTTGACCAAGGTGGCTTGGCGTTTGAATTCGTCCACGCCTTCTTTCATGCTGATCGAGTTGACGATCCCCTTGCCTTGGATGCAACGCAAGCCCGCCTCGATGACCGACCACTTGCTGGAGTCCACCATCACCGGCACGCGGGCGATGTCGGGCTCTCCGGCCATGAGGTTCAAAAACCGCACCATCGCGGCTTGGCTGTCGAGCATGGCTTCGTCCATGTTGACGTCGATCACCTGCGCGCCGTTTTCTACCTGCTGGCGCGCCACGGCCAAGGCTTGTTCGTACTCGCCGTTCAAGATCATGCGAGCAAAGGCTTTGGAGCCCGTCACATTGGTGCGCTCACCCACATTGACAAACAAGGAGTCCGCGCCAATCGAGACCGGCTCCAGGCCAGACAGTTTCATGGGGGGAACAGCAACAAAATTCATGGGGGATCTCACCTGGGGTCATCGTTCAGGTGAGCGTCGTTGCAAAAGTTCGGCCCCAAGCCTGACTTCACGCGCGATCCTGAAAGGAATGGGTGAAGCTGCAACGCTCCTTGGGGTGGTTGAATTTTAACGTGCCCCGTCTGACACCGACCTAAGGGCTGGTTTTGTGCAACGGGGTTGCACACACACATCACCGAAAGGACGCGGATTGAGGCTCAAAACAGTCCAACAAATCTGCGGGAATTCCTGGGGCTTGCGCTCCCAAGTACTGCCGAATATGGGGCGCCGCTAGCCAGGGCAAGGTGGTGCCACTCCAAACGGCATGGGGCACGATGGCCGAGCCGGTGTCGGTGCTGTGGATCACCACCACGGCAGGCAGCAATTGCTTGAACTCCGTTTCCGCCAAGGTCCACGCGCCCGTGGTCCACACACTGGCCAACTGGGCAGACTGCGAGTGGGGTGGGCTGTACGCCTTGATCAAATCTTGTGCCTGTTGGTAGACCGGGTCTTGTTCACTGAGTCTGGTCACCTGGTCACAGCTTCGGGTCCATCGGACCCAGCTGTTCTTGACTTGTCCTTGGATGTCGATGTCACGCCCATCCACCACCCACAGATACCCGTTGTCTTTTTTTACCCAGGACACATGGGCGGCAATGACGCCCGCCATCACCAACCAGAGCACCGTGAGCGATACCTTTTTCTTCATGCACGCAAGTGCCGTCGTGCCAGCGTCACACAGCCAAACACTGATGCAAGGCATGCGCGGCAGCGAGTGTGAAGGCATCACCTCCCACGGGCCCGACCACTTGCAAGCCCACTGGCATGCCGCTGGGCGCGAGGCCCGCCGGAATGTTCACGGCAGGGGTGTGCAGCACGGTCCAGATGCGGCAAAACAGCGGGTCGCCGGTGTTGTCGAGTCCCAACGGCGCCGATCCTGCGGCACTGGGCGCCAGCAGCACGTCCACGTCTTTGAACACATCGGCCAGTTGCGAGCGGCAACGCGCCACCAGCGCTTGCGCTTGGTCGTATTGGGCCGGCGTCACGGCCAAGCCCGCATGCATGATGCCCTGCAAACGCGGGCTCAAACGGTCAAAGTGTTGCAAGCGTTCATGCGCCAAACACTGAGCTTGTTCGGCCAGTTGAATGTAGATTTGGGCTTGCGCCAATTGTTCATAGTCCACCGGCAAACGCACGTCGTGCAGCGTCATCGCGCCAGACGCTTGAACAAGCGCGGCCGCTTGTTGCATGGCTGAGTGCGTCTCTGGCAGGGATTGTGGCCACTCATAGGTCTGACACAGGCCCACGCGCAAGGGCCGTGTGAGGTGCTCGCCCACAGGGCGCACCAACCAGTCATGGCGACCGCTCAAGGCCGCGGCAAACAGCGCCGCATCGGGCACGTCACGGGCCAAGGTGCCCACAGTGTCCAGCGTGTCCGACAGCGGTTTGGCGCCCGCACGGTTGATGCCACCAAAGCTCGGCTTGAACGCCACAACACCGCAATAAGCGGCAGGGCGTATCAGCGAGCCCGCGGTTTGCGTGCCCAGCGCCAGCGGCACCATGCCATCGGCCACGGCAGCGGCTGAGCCCGACGACGAGCCCCCGGGCGTGTGCGCGGTGTTGTGCGGATTGCGGGTTTGGTTGGGTTGGAAGGTGGCGAACTCGGTGGTCACGGTTTTGCCCAGCACCACCGCACCCGCTGCGCGCGCCAAGGCGACGCAGCTGGCGTCATTCGCGGGTTGGTGGCCGGCATAAATGGAAGAGCCATAGGTGGTGGGCATGTCGGCAGTGGCCATCAAGTCTTTGACGCCGATGGGCAGGCCATGCAACAGGCCTTGGTGAGCCCCTAGGTCGAGCGCACGCGCACGGGCCAAGGCGGCGTCTCGTGCCAGATGGCTCCAGGCTTGCACCTGGGCCTCACGCGCATCGATGCGGGCCAGACAATCGCGCACCAAGTCTTCGGCGCGCAGGCTGCGTTGGGCCAATTGCTTGGCCGCCTCACAGGCGCTCAATCGGTGATGTGACATGGGGCGTGCCTCACGCAGCTTCGCGGTAAAACGGACCGGCACTCAAGGCGCGGGCGTGTTGGTCTGCCACCGCTTGGCCAATGGCGGCGATGTGCTCTGGCGTGGTGCCGCAGCAGCCCCCCACGATGTTGACCAATCCCTCAGCCGCAAACTCGTGCAGCAAGCGGCTGGTCACGTCCGGTGTTTCGTCAAAGCCAGTGTCGCTCATGGGGTTGGGCAAGCCCGCATTGGGGTAGCAGCTGATGAAGGTGTCGCCCGCCACGCGCGCCAATTCTTGGATGTAGGGGCGCATCAAGGTGGCACCCAACGCGCAGTTGAGCCCCACCGCCAGCGGTTGGGCATGGCGCACGCTGTGCCAAAACGCGGTCACGGTTTGGCCACTCAAGATTCGGCCCGAGGCATCGGTCACGGTGCCGCTGATGATCAAAGGCAAGCGCTCGCCGCTGGCAGCGAAGTACTCGTCGATCGCAAACAAGGCGGCTTTGGCGTTGAGGGTGTCAAAAATGGTTTCCACCATCAGCACATCGGCGCCGCCTTCCACCAAGGCTTGCACCTGTTCGTAGTAGGCAGCGCGCAGCTGTTCAAAGTCCACATTGCGCGCGCCCGGGTCGTTCACATCGGGGCTGATGCTGGCGGTCTTGGGTGTCGGCCCCAAGGCCCCCACCACATAACGGGGCTTGTCGGGCGTGCTGTATTTGTCGCAGGCGGCGCGGGCAATTTGAGCCGACCGCACGTTCATCTCTCGCGCCAAATCGGCCATGTCGTAGTCGGCCTGGGCAATGGTGGTAGCGCCAAAGGTGTTGGTCTCGATCAAGTCTGCGCCGGCCGCGAGATAGCGCTCATGGATGTCACGAATCACATCGGGGCGCGTCAGGCTGAGCAACTCGTTGTTGCCTTTGACATCTTTGTGGAAGTCTTTGAAACGGGCAGATTGCGCATCGTCTCCGCCGTAGCCCTCCCCCCGGTATTGGGCCTCGCTCAGCTTGAAACGCTGAATCATGGTGCCCATGGCACCGTCCAAGATGGCGATGCGCTGGGACAGCAGGGCGGGCAAAGTTTGGGCACGGGTGTAGGACTGAGTCATGGGGAGATTGTAAGAAGAGGGACAATCACGCCCCATGCGAAACCTGCTTCCCTCCGACACCTGGGCCCTCATACAAGCCAATCCTGATGCGCTGATGGTCGACATCCGCATGGAGATCGAGTTCATGTATGTGGGTCGCCCACCGGGTGCGGTCCATGTCTCTTGGTACGAATACCCCGAGTTCACCCCGGATGCTCCCGCTTTTTGCGCGGCCGTGTTGGGCGAAGCTGGCCGCAAGGACCGCACGGTGGTGCTGCTGTGCCGCAGTGGCCAGCGCTCGGCCGAGGCGGGCCGCGCCTTGGAGGCTGCGGGCTTTACCGATGTGGTGAATGTGCTGCACGGGTTCGAAGGCGACTTGAACGCCAACTTCCAGCGCTCTAGCCTCAATGGCTGGCGCTTTGATGGGCTGCCGTGGGAACAGATGTAAGCACACACGACATCCTGCGTGAGGTTTTTGGTTACAACGCATTTCGCGGCCCGCAAGAAGCCATCGTCGAACACGTGTGCGCTGGCGGAGACGCGCTGGTGCTCATGCCCACGGGTGGGGGCAAGTCGCTGTGCTACCAAATTCCGGCCATCGCGCGCCAACGCATGGGGCATGGCATCGCCATCGTGGTCTCACCCCTCATCGCCCTCATGCACGACCAAGTGGGTGCCTTACACGAAGCCGGGGTAGAGGCGGCGTTTCTCAACTCCAGCCTGAGTGGTGAAGAAGCCTATGCGGTGGAACAACGGCTGCGCCGGGGCGACATCACCTTGCTCTACGCCGCGCCAGAGCGCGTCACCACGCCACGCTTTTTGGCGCAACTCGACGCGCTCTATGCCCAAGGGCAACTCAGCCTGTTTGCCATTGACGAAGCGCATTGCGTGAGCCAGTGGGGCCACGACTTTCGCCCCGAGTACCGCGCCCTCACCGTGCTGCACGAGCGCTACGCAGGCGTGCCGCGTCTGGCACTCACCGCCACCGCAGATGCGCTCACACGGGCCGACATCGTGGAGCGTTTGCAGCTGGAAGATGCCCAGCAATTTGTCAGCAGCTTTGACCGCCCCAACATCCGCTACACCATCGTTGAGAAAAAAGACGCGTCGCTGCAGCTGCTGCGCTTCATACAGCGCGAACACACCGGGGCCTATGGCCAAGACAGCGGCATCGTCTACTGCCAGTCACGCCGCCGCGTGGAAGAGGTCGCCAAACTCTTGTGTGACGCCGGCATTGCCGCGCTGCCCTACCACGCAGGCTTGGACGGGGCCGTGCGCCAGCGCCACCAAAACCGTTTCTTGCGTGAAGAAGGCTTGGTGATGGTGGCCACGATTGCGTTTGGCATGGGCATCGACAAGCCCGACGTGCGCTTTGTGGCGCACTTGGACATGCCCAAGAACATTGAGGGCTACTACCAAGAAACCGGGCGCGCCGGACGCGATGGTCAAGCCGCCCATGCCTGGATGGCCTATGGCTTGAACGATGTGGTGAACCAGCGCCGCATGATCGATGAGAGCCCCGCCGCAGAAGACTTCAAACAAGCCATGCGCGGCAAACTCGACGCCCTGCTGGCCCTGGCCGAAGCCACCGACTGCCGCCGCGTGCGACTGCTGCGCTACTTTGGCGAAACCTATCAACCCGACACGCCCCTGCCAAGCGTGGGGGCAGCCGGACTTCCGCAGGGCCGCTCCCAAGGCAGACCAGCCCCCTTGGGGGGCAGCGAGGACACGCCAGTGCCGAGCGTGGGGGCACTAAAGTATTTTTGCGGCAACTGCGACAACTGCCTGCAGCCCCCAGAAATTTGGGACGGTACCCAAGCCGCGCGCATGCTGCTGTCCACCATCTACCGCGTGCAGCAACAAAGCGGTATCTCGTTTGGCGCCGGCCACCTGATGGACATCTTGCGCGGCAAGTCGACCGAAAAAGTTCAGCAATATGGCCACCAAGCCTTGAGCACCTTTGGCATCGGCGCGGATTTCACCGAGGTTCAATTGCGCGGCGTGTTGCGCCAGCTCATCGCCATCGGCGCCTTGGGGGTGGATGCGCAAGCCTTCAGCACGCTGTATTTGACCGAGGCCTCGCGGGCGGTTCTCAAAGGCGATGTGACGGTGCGCTTGCGCGCTTCGGTGTCCACCCCGGCTGACCGCAAAGCCAAACGGGGCACGACGGGGGCGGCCAAACCCGCCCCCGTTGAGTTGGATGCCCAAGGCCAACTCCGCTACGCCGCCCTCAAGGCTTGGCGGGCCGAAGTGGCGCGCGCCCACAACCTGCCGGCTTATGTGATTTTTCACGACGCCACCCTAGGTGCCATCGCGCAAGCGGGGCCCGACAGCTTGGAGGCCTTGCAAGGCATTGCAGGCATCGGCGTCAAGAAACTCGAAGCCTATGGTCAAGAGGTGTTGCGGGTGGTGAACCATGCGTGATCTCAGCCCATGCCGCGGCTGATTTAGAATTTCGCCATTCACCGATTGAGGAATCCCCCATGTCACACGACCACCACACCCACCATGACGGCGACCAAGACGTTGTGGAGTCCATCGTTCCCCTGATGCCCATCGTGCTGCCTTTGGGTGGTGCCATCCTGATTTTCTTGTTGGCTTTCATCGCCGTCTTCATGGCTTGATCTACCCAATCTGTCGCCAAGGCGGCAGTGCATCCCAAAAAAGCGCCTTTTGAGGCGCTTTTTTGCATTCTTTTGGGTTCATTCTCACCTTTTTTGTCACAGATGCAAGCTGAGAAGCAGCCATCCATTCTTAGAATGTGCGACCTTTTGTCATCAAGACGAAATTGATTGAGGTCAGGGCTTCGTACCCCCGCATGCAGGGTCGGAGTCCTGACCTCAACAATTTTTGACTTAGGAGCTTTTATGAACGCACCCGCTTATGTGAAGAACCCCAAGCTGTTGGCTTGGGTGGCCGAGATGGCCGCTTTGTGCAAACCCGCCAAGATCCATTGGTGTGATGGCAGCGAAGAGGAATACAACGCCTTGTGCCAACAGCTGGTGGATGCTGGCACCTTCAAAAAGCTCAACCCCGTCAAGCGTCCGAACTCGTTTTTGGCCTGCTCCGACCCCACCGATGTGGCCCGCGTCGAAGACCGCACCTACATTTGCTCTGAGAAAAAAGAAAACGCCGGCCCCACCAACAACTGGGTCGCGCCCGCCGAGATGCGTGCCACCTTGCAGCCCCTGTTTGATGGCTGCATGCAAGGCCGCACAATGTACGTGATTCCTTTCAGCATGGGCCCGCTGGGCTCACACATTGCGCACGTGGGCATTGAACTGTCAGACAGCCCCTATGTAGCGGTAAGCCAAAAGATCATGACCCGCATGGGCAAAGCCGTGTACGACGTGATTGGCACCGACGGTGCTTTTGTGCCTTGCGTGCACACCGTGGGCGCGCCCTTGGCCGCAGGCCAAGCCGATGTGACATGGCCGTGCAACAAAACCAAGTACATCGTGCATTACCCAGAAACACGTGAAATTTGGTCTTACGGTTCGGGCTACGGTGGCAACGCGCTGCTGGGCAAAAAGTGCTTTGCACTGCGCATTGCCTCCAACATGGGCCGCGACCAAGGTTGGTTGGCCGAGCACATGCTGATTTTGGGTGTGACCAACCCCCAGGGCAAAAAATACCACGTGGCAGCGGCTTTCCCCAGCGCCTGTGGCAAAACCAACTTCTCCATGCTGGTGCCCCCCGCTGGCTTTGACGGCTGGAAAGTCACCACCATCGGCGACGACATTGCTTGGATCAAGCCGCATGACGACGGCAAGCTCTATGCCATCAACCCCGAAGCCGGTTACTTTGGCGTTGCCCCTGGCACCAACTTCCACACCAACCCCAACTGCATGGCCAGCTTGGACAAGAACGTGATCTACACCAACGTCGCCCTGACCGACGACGGCGATGTGTGGTGGGAAGGCATGGAGAAAGACACCGGCAAGTTGCCCGATCACCTGATCGACTGGCAAGGCAAAGATTGGACCCCCCAAATCGCCAAAGAAACTGGCGCCAAAGCGGCCCACCCCAATGCACGCTTCACCGTGGGCGCCACCAACAACCCCGCACTCGACCCCGCTTGGGACGACCCTGCAGGCGTGGTGATCGACGCTTTCATCTTTGGTGGTCGCCGCTCGACCACCGTGCCCTTGGTGACAGAAGCACGCAACTGGACCGAAGGGGTCTACATGGCCGCGACCATGGGTTCAGAGACCACCGCCGCTGCCGCGGGTCAACAAGGCGTGGTGCGCCGCGACCCGTTTGCCATGCTGCCCTTCACGGGCTACAACATGAGCGACTACTTCCAACACTGGCTCGACATGGGCCACAAGTTGGCGCAAACCAAAGCCAAGCTGCCCTCGATCTACTGCGTCAACTGGTTCCGCAAGGGCGAAGACGGCAAGTTTGTGTGGCCTGGCTACGGCGAGAACATGCGCGTGCTCAAGTGGATGATTGACCGCATCGAAGGCAACGCCCCTGGTGCAGAAAACGTGTTTGGCATCAGCCCCGCATACAACGAGCTCAACTGGACTGGCCTGGACTTTACCGCCGACCAATTCAAGACCGTCACTCATGTCGACAAAGCCGCTTGGGTGGAGGAGTTGAAGTTGCTCGAAGAGCTGTTCACCCAACTGGCCTATC
>CAITHK010000136.1 GCA_903892175.1 uncultured Burkholderiales bacterium
GCTCATGAGTGGGCGGTTTTATGCCGCTGCCAAAGAAGTGGGCAAGCAAGTCCTCAAAGGCGCTCCCCCGTTGTTTGAGTTGGCCAAGCGCTTTGAAGAGCATGCCAAAGGCATGGTGGTGCCTGCCACCTTGTTTGAAAAATTTGGGTTCAACTACATCGGCCCGATCGACGGCCATGACCTGGACTCGTTGATCCCCACGCTCGAAAACATCAAACACTTGGAAGGCCCGCAGTTCCTGCACGTGGTCACCAAAAAAGGCCAAGGCTATGACTTGGCCGAAGCCGATCCTGTGGCTTACCACGGCCCCGGCAAATTCGACCCTGCGGTGGGTTTGACCCCACCCGCCACACCGCCAAAAACCACCTTCACACAGGTGTTTGGTCAGTGGTTGTGTGACATGGCCGAAAAAGACCCGCTGCTGGTGGGCATCACACCGGCAATGCGCGAAGGCTCGGGCATGGTGGCGTTTCACCAACGCTTTCCAGATCGCTATCACGACGTGGGCATTGCCGAGCAACATGCACTGACGTTCGCTGCAGGCATGGCCTGCGAAGGCGTCAAGCCGGTGGTGGCGATTTATTCCACCTTTTTGCAACGCGCCTATGACCAGTTGATCCATGACGTGGCTTTGCAAAAGCTACCCATGGTGTTGGCGTTGGATCGCGCGGGCATCGTGGGTGCAGATGGTCCCACCCACGCAGGCTTGTACGACATTGCATTTTTGCGTTGCGTTCCCAACGTGAGCATTGCCTGCCCGGCGGACGAAAACGAATGCCGTCAGTTGCTGACCACCGCTTACCAGCAAGACCACTGCGTGGCCGTGCGTTATCCGCGTGGTGCAGGTGCCGGTGTGCCGGTGCAAAAAAGTTTGGACGGCTTGCCTTTTGGCAAAGGCGAAATACGTCGCCAGGGCCAACGCATTGCCATCTTGGCCTTTGGAACTTTGCTCTATCAAGCACTCCAAGCTGGACAAGCATTGGACGCCACCGTGGTCAACATGCGCTGGGCCAAACCCTTGGATATGGAGTTGCTGGCAAGCGTGGCGGCGAGTCACGATGCGCTGGTCACTGTCGAAGAAGGTGCGCTCATGGGTGGCGCGGGCTCTGCTGTGCTGGAGGCTTTGCAACAGTTGCAACTGCTCAAGCCCGTGTTGACATTGGGCGTGGCCGACGTGTTCACAGAGCACGGCGACCCGGTGAAGTTGCTGGCCGAACTGGGCTTGGATGCGGCGGGCATTGAAGCTGCGATCACCCAGCGCTTTGGCAAAAACCTCGCGGGCGTTTGAGGCCTTTTCACGCAGCGTGAAGTTTTTTGAATTGCCCCGCCCGCTGGTAGAAACCCGCGCCAAGTCGCTCGTGCGACTGCATACAATCCCACCACCCTTCGAGAGAGCACTTTTTGAGTGATCTATTCATAGGACTTGTATCAACACCACTTGGGAGTCTTTCATGGACCGTCGTTCCGTTATCAAAAACGCAGGCATTGCAGGTATCTTGGCCGCAGGTGCAGCCCCCGCCGTGCATGCACAAGCCGCCATCCGCTGGCGTCTGGCATCAAGCTTTCCCAAGTCGCTTGACACCATCCACGGCGCTGCCGATACCTTCGCCCGTGCCGTCAAAAACATGTCGGGTGGCAAGTTTGAAATCTCGGTGCACGCTGCTGGTGAAATCATGCCCGCCTTTGGCGTGGTCGACGGCGTGCAACAAGGCTCCATCGAAATGGCGCACACCGCCCCTTACTACTTCTTCGGTAAGGACGAAACCTTTGCATTGGGTTGTGCCATTCCTTTCGGCTTGAACAGCCGTCAAATGACCGCTTGGATGTACGAAGGCAACGGCTTGAAGCTGATGCGTGAGTTTTACGCCAAATACAACATCGTCAACTTTCCTGGTGGCAACACCGGTGCTCAGATGGGTGGCTGGTTCCGCAAAGAAATCAAGTCGGTGGCTGACCTCAAAGGCTTGAAATTCCGCATCGGTGGCTTTGGCGGCAAAGTGCTCGAGCGCTTGGGCGTGGTGCCCCAAAACATTCCAGGCGGTGACATTTATCCTGCTTTGGAAAAAGGCACCATTGACTCTGCCGAATGGATTGGCCCTTATGACGACTTGAAGTTGGGCTTTAGCAAAGTGGCGCCGTTCTACTACTACCCAGGTTTCTGGGAAGGCGGCCCAGAGCTTGATTTCTACATCAACGACAAAGCATTCAACGCTTTGAGCCCTGAGTACAAAGCCATCGTCGAAGCCGCTGCGGCCCAAGCCCACACCGACATGCAAGCTAAGTACGATGCGCGCAACCCCGCTGCCTTGAAGCAATTGGTAGGTTCCGGCACCAAGCTGCGCGAGTTTCCCAAAGACGTCATGGCAGCCTCCTTCAAAGAAGCCATGGCGTTCTACGAAGAGCTGTCTGCCAAGAACGAAAACTGGAAGAAGGTTTACGCCGACTATTCCAAATTCCGTGGCGAGCAGAACCTGTGGTTCCGCTTCACAGAAGCACGTTTCGACGCCTTCATGCAAGCACAAAAGCTGTAATCAGCGTTCTGAGCTGCTCACATAAAAACCGCGCCCTCGGGCGCGGTTTTTTTTCGCGGTGGTTGACTCACATTTGACGAAACGCCTTCAGTTCGGCCGACAGGCGTTCGCACTCGGCCAAGACGGTGGCGTCTGTGACATAGAACACGGCGAACTTGCCCACCAAGGTGCGCACGTACAAGCGTGGCGCCATGAGCCACTCCAAGCCGCGAATCCGAATGAGCTTGGCAAACGCCAGGTCATCAAAGACCATGTGCTTGTCCCAAATCCAGGTTTGATGAATGCCTTGTGCATCGATGCGCACACGGCTTTGCAACACATGCCAGGCCGTCCATGCCAGCAAGGCCCAAGCGACGATGAACCACCCGGCTGCTTTCAAACCTGCAAGGCCGGTATCGCCGCCAAATTTGCCCTGCTGCCACAGGCTCAACAGCCAATAGGCTGAGCCCAGCACGATCAAGCCTGTGATCGCTTGAAAGCTGCGTGAAAATGCCGCTCCCTCCAGTACCTCGGGTTGCGGTTGAAAGCGAAAAGGCTCGATGCTTGGTTTGGCGCGAGGCTCAACCGAGGCGGGCGGGGGGGTGTCGTGGTTCATGGGATACCAAGAAAAAGCCCCTCACAGTGGGACCGGAGGGGCTGAAGAGTGGGTGACGGTTTACTTTTTGAACAAGTCGTCGATTTTTTTCTGCTCATCGGCGGCATTTTCTGCTGCCGTGGGTTGGCTGCCGTCGAGCTTGAGTTCAGCCTCTGGCACTTCTTGTTCAGAAGGCATCTCGATCACCACTTTGTCGAGGTCTACCTTTTCTTCTTTGTCTAAGAACATGGTGACGGTCTCAGGCACAAAGATCACGATCACCACCAGGATCAATTGCATGATCACCCATGGAATGGCGCCCATGTAAATGTCGTTGGAGCGCACCGGCTTTTCAATGCGGCCTTCTTTGAACAAGGTGTCGGAAATACCGCGCAGATAAAACAGCGCAAAGCCAAATGGTGGGTGCATGAAGCTGGTTTGCATGTTCACGCACAACAGCACGCCAAACCACACCATGTCGATGCCCATTTTCTCAGCCACGGGCCCAAGCATCGGCAAGATGATGAAGGCGATTTCAAAGAAGTCGAGGAAGAAGGCGAGGAAGAAGATGAACACGTTCACCACCACCAAAAAGCCCACCTGACCGCCAGGCAAACCCGACAGCAGGTGCTCGACCCACTTGGCACCATCGACGCCTTGGAACACCATCGAGAACACGCGCGAGCCGATCAGAATGAACACCACCATCGCCGTCAGGCGCATGGTGCTGTGCATGGCCTCCCAAATCAGGTCTTTGTCCAAGCGCTTGTGCATGGCCGCCAAAATCAAGGCTCCCACACAGCCCATGGCACCTGCTTCTGTAGGGGTTGCAATGGCGGTGTTGATGCCGGGCAAGCCGCCCATGGAGCCCAACACGGCAAAGATCAAGAAAGCCGAGGGGATGATGCCGCGCAAGCACTTGGCCCACAAGGCCCAGCCATTGAGGGTGCGGGCCTCTTTGGGCACACCAGGCACAAACTCGGGCTTGAAGAGACCCAGCGCAAAGGTGTAGAGCGCAAAGATAGCCACTTGCATCAACGACGGGCCCCAAGCCCCTTTGTACATGTCACCCACTGAGCGACCCAACTGATCCGCCATCACCACCAGCACCAGCGAAGGCGGAACCAATTGCGTGATGGTGCCCGAGGCCGCCAGCACGCCGGTGGCGTAGCGCATGTTGTAGCCGTAGCGAATCATCACGGGCAACGAGATCAAGGCCATAGCAATCACTTGGCCGGCCACCGTGCCGGTGATGGCGCCCAAGATGAAGCCCACGATGATCACCGAGTAACCCAAGCCCCCTTTGACGGGGCCAAACAGCTGACCCATCGAGTCCAGCATGTCTTCGGCCAAGCCGCACTTTTCGAGAATGGCACCCATGAAGGTGAAGAACGGAATGGCCAACAGCAAGTCGTTGCTGAGAATGCCAAAAATGTTCAGCGGCAGATTGGCCATGAAGCTGGCGGGGAACCAGTCCATGCTGATGGCGAAAAAGCCGCAGGCCAGGCCCAAAAAGGACAGCGAGAAGGCGACCGGGAAGCCAATGAGCATCGTGAGCACAAGGCCCACGAACATGATGGGTGCGAAGTTTTCCATTTGCATGATCGTGTGTCCTTTATTGCACTGGCTTTTCGTAGTGCGTGTCCATTTCAAACTTGCCCTGCAAGTAAGCCACGCGCTTGATGATTTCACTCACACCTTGCAGGAACATCCAAGCAAAGCCCAAGGGCAACAACAGCATTGCCGGCCAACGGATCAGACCACCGGCGTTGCTGGACATTTCGTTGGTGAGCAACATTTTCAAAAACAAGGGAAAGCTCAGGTAGGTCAAAGCCACCATCACGGGCAGCAAAAACACCACCAAACCCAGCAGGTCGATGTAGACCGGGGTGTTGCCTTTGAGTTGGCCGTAAAAAATATCCACCCGAACGTGTTCATTGAGCTTGAGCACCAAGGGCGCGCCCAACATCACCGTGGCCGCAAACAAATACCATTGAATTTCAAGCCAGCCATTGGAGCTGATGTCCAAGCCATAACGGATGAAAGCGTTTCCTGCTGAGATCAAGGCCGCAGCCAACACGGCGAAGGCGGCCAAGTGGCCAAATTGTTGACTTGCTTTGTCAACGCCCAAGGCGAATTTAAGAAGTTTTGACACGGCGTGTCTCCATTTTTGAGCAACCTGCAATCCTACCAATTTCAGTTGAGTAACTGAGTACTTCAGGATGAACATTCACCCAGTCTGTTTGAAATTACTTCAAGGAAGAACCGGGTTTACCCGTTGATTTGCACGCCTTCGCCTGCCTGCACGGCGCCGATCACACAGGCGTGTTCAAAGCCACCTTGCGCGAATAGGCCCAGCACATCGTGCACCGCACCGGCGGCACAGCTCACCAGCAAGCCGCCGGAGGTTTGGGGGTCGGTCAGCAGGGCTTGGTCGACCGCCCCAAAGCCAGCGGGTACCCGCACCTCATGGCCATAGCTGGCCCAGTTGCGCCCCGATGCCCCGGTGATGAAGCCTTGTTCGGCCAACGCCCGCGCACCCAGCACCAACGGCACGCGTGCCCAATCGATGCAGACTTGGGCGTGTGCGCCACGCGCTAGCTCTAGTGCATGACCGGCCAAGCCAAAACCTGTCACATCGGTCAGGGCATGCACGCCAGGGTGTTTGGCCAGGGCAATGCCTGGGCGGTTGAGTTGTGTGGTCAGGCGGATCATGTCTTGGTAGCCCGCAACGCTCAGCGCTTCTTTTTTGAGCGCGGCAGACAAAATGCCCACGCCCAGTGGCTTGCCCAGTACCAACACATCGCCCACTTGGGCGCCGTTGTTGCGCTTGACTTGGGAGGGGTGAACCAGGCCCATCACCACCAAGCCGTAAATCGGCTCCACCGAGTCGATGGTGTGTCCGCCAGCAATTGGAATGCCTGCGGCGTGACACACATCTTGGCCGCCTTGCAAGATGCGCCCGATGGTGTCAACCGGCAACACGTTGATGGGCATGCCCACCAAGCCCAGCGCCATGATGGGGGTGCCGCCCATGGCATACACATCGCTGATGGCATTGGTCGCGGCAATGCGGCCAAAGTCATACGGGTCGTCCACGATGGGCATGAAGAAGTCGGTGGTGGCAATCAGCGCTTGCTCGTCGTTGAGCTGGTACACCGCCGCATCGTCGGCAGTTTCAATGCCGACCAAGAGTTGTGGTGGCATCACAAACCCGGTGCTGTGTTGCATGCTTTGCAAGATGTCGCGCAGCACAGCGGGCGCAATCTTGCAGCCACAGCCGCCGCCGTGGGACAGTGAACTCAAGCGGGGAACTGAAGGGATAGGTGGGGTGAGGGATGAAGGAACCATGCCCCAATTATCCGGCGTGCTTCGGAGTTGTCTTTTTGGCGCGTTTGAAGGTCCACCAAGGCAGCAAGGCGCTCAGCGATTGCACCTCGCCGCTGTGCTCGCTTTGGTACCCAGCCAGGGTGTTGAGCTGCGACAACCACTCGGTGGTTTGCAGCACCTGTCGCAGCACCTGCGTGGCAGGGGTGTCCAAAGCGGACTTTAAGCAAACCAAATGAAATTGTTCTTGTGTCAGCGCCACAAAACCCAAGCCCCGTGCACGCGCGGTGCTCTCTAGCCCCAAGCCCACATCGCCACGACCCGCGGCAATGGCTTCGGCCAGCGCCGTGTGCGAAGGTTCATCGTCGGGCTGTGCGTTGAGTTGTGCGCTGCTGAGCTGAGCGTGCTGCATCAAATCGTCCAACAACACGCGGGTGCCGGTGCCCAAACTGCGCTGTACAAAGCGGGCTTGGGTTCGCACCACATCGGCCAAGCTGTGCAGGTGCAATGGATTACCTGGGGGTACCACCAAGCCTTGGGTGCGGCTGGCAAACCCAATGATCTTGTGTAAACCGGGCTGCAGCAGGTTCTGGTAGGCCTGCTGGGTGTGCGTGCCCATGCCCATGTGCGTTTGCGTGTGAAACCCAGCCAGCGTGCAGCGCCCTTCATTGAGGGCGCGGATCGCGTCCACACTGCCGCAAAAGCGAATGTCCAAGTGCAGCCCGGCGCTGGAAGCGTGTTCACGCAAGCGGGGCAGCGCATCGTCATGGCTGGCATAGAGGGTCAGCACATGGGCCTCGGGGTCAAACGCCACCGCAAAGGTGCGCTCTAAGTCGGCGCGCAGGGCTTCAATTTGGGGGGCGAGTCGGGCTTGAGTTTGGCGCTCGGCCCACATCAACTTGGCCCCAAACTCAGACAGTTTGGCCGACTGCCCTTTTTCCCAAACAATCAAGTCCTGCCCCATCACCACTTCCCACCGCTTGAGTTCACCCCACACATGGCGGTAAGACAAACCCAAGTCACGCGCCGCTGCGGAAATAGACCCACGCTGGGCCACCGCTTGCAGCAGCGCCATCAAAGGGTGACGCAGCAACGCGTTGTCGTGTGCCTGAGGGTTCGCGTCACGGCGGTTGAGTATGTAGTGGAGTTGGATGCTATGCACGAGACTTCATATGGCGAGGTTTTAAGAGCCTCACTACGATAGCGCAACTTTTCAAAGCGATATGAATTCTTTCTCCGGCAGCGTTGAATCTGCGCTGCAACTCCTCTTCCATTGGGATCCGGTGCTGTGGTCCATCGTGGGCCGCTCGCTGTGGGTCAGCCTGCTGGCTTGCTGCGTGGCATGCACCACCGGGGTGTTCTTGGGCGCCTGGTTGGGCGTGGCGCGGTTTGCTGGAAGGGACGTGCTGCTGACGGTGCTCAACACCTTGTTGGCCTTGCCGTCGGTGGTGGTGGGCCTGTTGGTGTACTTGCTGTTGTCACGCAGCGGTCCCCTGGGTTTCTTGGGTTGGTTGTTCAGCCTCAAAGCCATGGTATTGGCGCAAGCGGTGTTGGTGTTGCCCGTGGTCACCGCGTTGACGCGCCAATGCGTGGAAGATGCCGAGCGCAACCATGGCGAGCAATTGCAATCTTTGGGGGCACGTACGTGGCTGCGAAGTTTGTTATTGGCCTGGGACGAACGTTATGCCTTGCTCACGGTGCTGATTACGGCCTTCGGTCGTGCTGTGTCCGAGGTCGGGGCTGTCATGGTGGTGGGCGGCAACATCGAGGGCTTCACCCGCGTCATGACCACCGCCATCGCACTTGAAACCAGCAAAGGTGATCTGCCGCTGGCCTTGGCCTTGGGTCTGGTGTTGCTGGTTGTGGTGCTGGTGCTCAACCTTGGGATTTCTGCCTTGCGGCGTTGGCGTCAAACGATGGACGGTTCGCACAGCAGCCCAGTTCAGGCGGTGGCCCTGTGACCCACCCTGTGCTGTCTTTGTTCCGTGTCAGCGTGCATTTCGGCACTCATGCTGCGCTGCGTGACGTGCACCTGTCGGTTCAGCCTGGCGAGCGCGTGGCCCTGGTGGGCTCCAACGGGTCCGGCAAGAGCACCTTGTTGCGTGTGGCCCATGGCTTGTTGCGCCCTTCCACCGGCCAAGTGCGTGCGCAAGCCGCTGTCCGTCAAGCCATGGTGTTCCAGCGACCCCACATGCTGCGAACCAGCGTGTTGCGCTTTGTGGTCTGGGGCTTGTGGTTGCAAGGCACACCTTGGACCACAGCGCACACGCTGGCCGCGCAAGCTTTACAACGGGTGGGCTTGCAAGACCTGGCGCATCGCTCGGCCCGCACCTTGTCGGGCGGGCAGCAACAGCGCTTGGCTTTGGCCAGGGCATGGGCCTTGCAGCCTGACCTGTTGTTGTTGGACGAACCGACCTCCAGCCTGGACCCGCATGCCAAACGCGATGTGGAGCGTTTGGTGGCCGAATGGGTGTCGCACTGCGCCACCACCTTGCTGTTTAGCAGTCACAACTTAGGCCAAGTCAAACGGTTGGCCACGCGCGTGATTTACCTCGAAGCTGGCCGAGTTCTGGCCGACTTGCCAGTGGATCTTTTTTTCAACCAATCGTTGGTGCACAGCCACCCCGAAGCCCATTTGTTTTTAAAAGGAGAGTTGGTATGACCCGTCGTTCACACGTCATGAGGTGGCTTGCCGTTTGCGTGGCTGGCGCATGGTGCGCAGGTCAAGCCTTGGCCCAAAGCGCTCCGTCCATCGTGATGGCCTCCACCACATCCACGGAGCAATCGGGTTTGTTTGCTCATTTGTTGCCGGCCTTCAAACAAGCCACGGGCATCGAGGCCAAAGTGGTCGCCTTGGGCACGGGTCAAGCCTTGGACATGGGTCGACGGGGCGATGCTGACGTGCTCTTTGTCCACGACCAAACGGCCGAAGAGAAATTTGTGGCTGATGGCTTTGCCGTCAAACGCTGGCCTGTCATGTACAACGACTTTGTGCTGGTGGGCCCCGCCAACGACACAGCCAAAACACGCGGCAAAGACATTGCTTCGGCCTTGCAAAAACTGGCGTCTGCACAAGCGCCCTTTATTTCGCGTGGCGACAAAAGCGGCACCCACGCTGCCGAGTTGCGTTACTGGAAGCAAGCGGGGGTCGAGGCCAAAGGTGCGGGCTACAAAGAGTGTGGTTGTGGCATGGGCCCTGCGCTGAACATGGCGTCGTCCTTAGGGGCCTATGTGTTGACCGATCGTGGCACCTGGTTGAGCTTCAAAAACCGACAGGACTTGCAAATCTTGGTGGAAGGCGACAAGCAGTTGTTCAACCAATACGGGGTGATGGTGGTCAACCCTGCCAAGTACCCGCACGTCAAAGCCGACTTGGCACAAAAATTTGTCGACTGGGTGGTCTCGCCTGCGGGCCAAGCCAACATTGCCAGCTACAAAGTGGGTGGCGAGACCTTGTTCTTTCCCAACGCCAACAAGTAAAGCCAGCGCGTAGGCGCTGCAGTTAAAAAGCCCGCATTCATCGAATCGCGGGCTTTTGTTCAGGGGCCGCTCAGAGGCGGCTGCGAGGCTCGGTCAATGGCTGTCGGCTTGACGCGCAGCCTCAATGGCGGCTGAGTCGTCTTTGCTGGCCCCGTTGAAGAACAGGTTCAACAGCACAGCTGAGAGAGACGCCAACAAGATGCCTGACTCAATCAGCGGGTGTAGGTTGTGTGGCATCCATTGCTTGAAGTTGGGGGCAATCAACGGAATCATGCCAATGCCCACCGAGATGGCCACCACCAAGCTGTTGAAGCGGTTGTTCTTGAAGTCCACCCCACCCAAGATGCGAATGCCGGTGGCGGCCACCATGCCAAACATCACCAAGCCAGCACCGCCCAACACCACCGTGGGAAGCGACTCCACCAAGGCGGCCATTTTGGGAATCACACCCAAGACGATCAAGATGATGCCGCCCGCCACGCACACAAAGCGGCTCTTGACGCCAGTCACGGCAACGAGTCCTACGTTTTGCGAGAAGCTGGTGTACGGGAAGGTGTTGAAGATGCCACCCAGCAAGGTACCCAAACCGTCGGTACGCAAACCACGCGTCAGCGCAGCGCGGTCCACGTGGCGGTCGGTCATTTCGCCCAAGGCTAAAAACATACCGGTCGACTCGATCATCACCACGATCATCACCAGCGTCATGGTCAAGATCAGCACCGGGTCAAACACGGGCATGCCGAACTGGAAGGGCAGCACCACATCAAACCAAGCGGCTTTGCCCACCTTGTCAAAGTTCATCAGGCCCAGCGCCGTGGCCACCACGCCACCGATGACGATGCCCAACAGCACCGAGATGTTGGCAATGAAGCCACGTGCGTACTTGGCGATCAACAAAATCGAAGCAAGCACCAGTGCGGCAATGCCCACGCCGGTGAGGTCGGCATATTTGGGGTTGGGCACTTGCGCGACCAATGCCAAGCCCTTAGGCACGGCGGGCACAACAGAGCCCGGTGCTGACGCAGCAGCGGCTGCATCGGCCAACCATTTGGCGTGCTCGGGGTTGACGATCGAAGGCGCTGTGGGGCCAAACGGGTTGCCAAAAATCCAGTTGATGCCAATGCGCATCAGGCTGATGCCGATCACCGCGATGATGGTGCCCGTCACCACCGGCGGAAAAAACCGCAACAGCCGGCTGACGATGGGCGCAATCAAGACCGATATCAAACCCGCACCAATGATGGCGCCAAAAATCAACTGCGCGCCCGTGTCACCCGGGTTGGCGTTGGCCATGGACACCATGGGTGCCACCGCTGCAAACGTCACGCCCATCATCACGGGCAAGCGAATGCCAAACCACTGCGTGGCACCCCAAGACTGAATGAGGGTGGCCAAGCCGCAGACAAACAAGTCGGCCGAGATCAACATTGCCACTTGCTCGGGGCTGAGCTTCAAAGCGCGGCCCACGATGAGGGGCACCGCCACGGCACCGGCGTACATCACCAGCACATGTTGCAACCCGAGTGCTGCCAACTTGCCGGTGGGCAAGCGTTCATCAACGGGGTGGGTGGATTGGGTCATAGGGGGTCCTTACAAGGTCGTTACAGGACAAACTGTATACAGTTTTGTATGTAAGCTGCATAACGGGAAACCCTTATGTGGGTACGAAAGAATGCCATGGCCCTAGGCTCCAGCCCATGGCTGCGCCGCTTGTTCATGAACAAAAGCCGCCCAAGATGGCGGCTTTTGCATGATGTTTGCGGGTGCCCGCAGTTATCCAAGCAAATCCAACAAGGTCCGCGCCACCACCTTCGTGGCCCGCCGCACGTCTTCCAGCATCACGTGTTCGTCGTTGCGCTTGGCATGGCTCTCCAGCACGGTGCGGGGGCCGGCCCCATAAATCACACCCGGAATGCCGCGCTCCACATACAGGCGCACATCGGTGTACAGCGGGGTGCCCACGGCGGGAATGGGTTCACCAAACAGTTGCTCACCGTGTTTTTGAATGGCGTCTACCAAGGGCTGGTTGCCTGCCAGCGGCACCATGGCTTTGGCCAGCAACAGGCGGCGGATGTCGACCTTGAGTTGCTTGCCGCCACGGGGTGGGTTGAATGAAGTGGCCGCGTCTTCGATGGTTTGGCGAATCGACGCTTCCACCTCGACGGGGTTCTCTTCGGGGATCATGCGGCGGTCAAGTTTGAACACCACTTTGCCTGGCACCACGTTGGTGTTGGTGCCGCCGCTGATTTGGCCCACGTTGAGGTAGGGGTGGGTGATGCCTTCCACCTTGGAGGTGGTCTGCAAGTAGTCAGCATTGAGTGCATGCAATGCATTCAAGATATGCACGGCACCTTGCAATGCGTCGGTGCCGCTGTCGGGAATGGCGGCGTGCGCCATTTCTCCTTGCACGGTGACTTCCATTTGCAGACAACCGTTGTGCGCGGTCACCACTTGGTAGCTGAAGCCTGCGGCAATCATGAGGTCTGGCTTGGTGAGGCCTTGGGCCAGCAACCAGCCGGGGCCTTTTTCGCCGCCAAATTCTTCGTCGTAGGTGAAGTGCAGCTCGACGCCGCCACGCAGCTGCACCAGCGGCTGCCCTCCTGGTTCTTGAGGCAAGCCCAATGATTCAAGTGCCCGTGTGGCAAAGGTGAAGGTGGAGAAGTCGCTTTTGCTCACGGCCGTGGCACGGCCATACATGGCGCCGTTTTCAATTTCAGCGCCGTAGGGCTTGTGCGTCCAGCCTTCGCCGGGGGGCACCACATCGCCATGCGCGTTGAGGGCAATGGTTTTGCCACCATCGGCAAACTTGCGGCGCACGATGAGGTTGGTGATGCTTTCCAAACCGTAGGCTTTCACCTCGTCAGCAGGCACGGCGTACTTTTCGGCTTCGTAGCCAAAGCTGTGCAGCAATTCGGCAGTGCGTTCGGCATGCGGCGCGTTGTTGCCGGGCGGCGTGTCAGTGGGCACTTGCACCAAAGCTTGCAAGAACTTCACCTGTTCATCAAAGTGGGCGTCGATCCAAGCGTCGAGTTGGGCGTAGGCGGCGTTGTGGTTGGGGTCGGTCATGGGGGTCTCGCGGTGGGGTGCGCAGGCTCAAGCGGGGGTGTTGTGCAGCAGGTGCATGAAGGCGTCGATGGCGAGTTGCATGTCGTCGCTGGTGGTGCTCTCAAGAGGGTTGTGGCTGATGCCTGAGTTTTGGCCGCGCACAAACAGCATGGCTTGGGGCATCACCTCGTGCAGTTTCATGGCGTCATGCCCGGCGCCGCTGGGCAGATGAAACAAAGGCACGCCTAAGGCTTGCACGGCTGCTTCCCACCGGGCCTGCCATGGCGCTGCGCTGGGGGCTGCGCTGGCACGCATGGTTTCTTCCAGTGTGTAGTGCACGCCACGGCGGGTGCAAATGGTTTGCAGGGCGGTGAGCACATCGCGCATCAGCAAGTCGCGTTGCCCGTTGGTGGGGGCACGCAAGTCAAGGCTGAATTGGCAGCGGCCGGGCACCACGTTGATCGAGCCATTGGGCACCGCCAGCAAACCCACGGTGCCCACGGCGTTGCATTGGCCGTCAGCACCTCGGTCGCGCAAAGCGCGTTGCTCCACATACAAGGCCAGTTCGGCCACGGCTGCTGCGGCATCGCGGCGGCGGTCCATGGGGGTGGTGCCTGCGTGGCAAGCCACTCCGCGTACTTCGCCGACAAAGCGCACGCTGCCGTTGATGGAGGTCACCACGCCCAGCGGCAGGTCGCGCTCAAAGAGCACCGGGCCTTGTTCGATGTGCACTTCCACAAAGCCCAGGTACTTGGATGCATCTCGCGCCAGTTTGGGAATGTCGGCCACTTTCAAGCCAGCTTGTTGCATGGCTTGGCGCATGGTCACGCCGTTGGCGTCGGCTTGTTCTAACCATTCGTGTTTGAAGTCGCCCACCAGCGCGCCCGAGCCCAAGAAGGTGGCCTTGTAGCGCTGGCCTTCTTCTTCGGCAAAGGCCACCACTTCGAGGTGAAAAGGCAGGCGCTGCTTGGCGCGGGCGAGTTCTCGCACACAGGCCATGGGCACAAAAATGCCCAGGCGGCCGTCGTACTTGCCAGCGTTGCGCACGGTGTCGTAGTGCGAGCCGGTCATCAAGGTTTTGGCGTTGTCGGTGGCCGCTTTGTAGATACCCACCACGTTGCCCACGGCATCGATGCGCACCTCGTCAAAGCCACAGGCTTTCATGCCAAGCTCAATCGTGCGGGCGCATTGTTGGTGGGCATCGGTCAGGTAGGTCACGGTCAACGCGTCGTCTGCATCGCTGAACTGGGCCAGCCATTCGTGCCAGTCCCACACCTCGTGGCCCAGTGTGGGTTGGTAGCCCAGTTTGTCGTTGAGGCGAATTTCGACGATGCGGTGGATGTTGTGCAAGCACTCGGCCAATTCGTCTTCGGGGTGGTTGTCCAAACGGCGTTCAAAGGCTTGGATGATGTGATGGCGGTTCAGCCCTGTCCCACGTGGGCCGCGCACCGCCAGGATGAACGGAAAACCAAACTTGGCGTTGTAGTTGGCGTTGAGCTGTTGGATGTGCGCAAACTCTTGGGGCGTGCAATCGGTCAGCCCAGCTTTGCTTTGCTCATTCGTTGATTCAGCGGTGAGGCTTTTTGTCACCATGGCTTTGCCAGCCAATTCAGGGTGGGCACGTACCAGGGCCACTTGGGCGTCACGGCCCGCACGGTTGAGCACCTCGACCATGGCGTGTTTGAGCGCGGCAGCAGACGCAAAAGGGCGCGCGTCAAGCGCTTGTTCGGCAATCCAGTCCGAGTGTTCGTACAAGCCCGTCAGCAAAGCTGCAGCCTGCGCGCGCGGCAAGGTGTTGAGTTGGTTCAGCGTGATGTGCGATGGGCTCATGGGGTCTCCTGCGTAGGCTGTTAGGCGTGGGCGGTGTAGGGGTGCACTTGCTTCCAGTGGCGGGCAATGTCGATGCGACGGGGCACCCACACGCGGTCGTGTTTGGCGATGTGGTCTAAAAACTTTTGCAGGGCCACGATGCGCCCGGGCTTGCCCAACAAGCGGCAGTGCATGCCCACGCTCATCATCTTGGGCGTGTCTTCGCCTTCGGCATAAAGTGCGTCAAAGCTGTCGCGCAAATAAATGAAGAAGTCTTCTGCCTGGCTGAAGCCTTGTGGCAACGCAAAACGCATGTCGTTGCAGTCCAGGGTGTAGGGCACCACCAAGTGGGGCGCTATCTCGCCATTGCTTTTTTTCACTTGCATCCAAAAGGGCAGGTCTTCACCGTAGTAGTCGCTGTCGTACTCAAAGCCACCATGATCGAGCACCAAGCGGCGTGTGTTGGGGCTGTCGCGCCCGGTGTACCAACCTGCGCCGTGGATGGAGTTGCCATGGGTGGTGTGGGTCAAGCGCTCAATGATGTCGATGCCACGCTCTAAGTGCGCGCGCTCTGTGGCCTCATCGATGGTTTGGTAATTGATCCAACGCCAGCCGTGGCAAGCGATTTCGTGGCCCATCTCCACCAAGGCCGCCGTCAGTTCGGGGTGGCGCTCTAACGCCATGCTGACGCCAAACACCGTCAAGGGCAGGCCGCGTTTTTCAAACTCGCGCAAGATGCGCCACACGCCCACGCGTGAACCGTATTCGTAGATGCCTTCCATGCTCAGGTGGCGGTCCGCAAAGCTCGGTGGGTTGAACATCTCGCTCAAGAACATTTCGCTGCCGGCATCACCGTGCAGCGTGGCGTTCTCGCCGCCTTCTTCGTAATTCAGCACAAATTGCACGGCCACACGGGCCTGGCCCGGCCATTGAGCGTGCGGCGGCGTGCGGCCATAGCCCACCAAGTCGCGTGGGTAGGGGGCTGTGCTGTTGTAAATGGCGTGGGGGTTAGACATAGGGTGTTCCGGTTCAGGCCAAGGCCATGGCAATGTCGTTGCTGGGCACTTTGCGGTCGAGGGTGAGGTTTTCTTCCACGTGGCGCAGGTGCTCGTCCATCAAGCGCACCGCTAACTTTTCGTCTTTGGCGGCAATGGCTTTGATGATCTCGGCGTGCTCTTCGGCCGAGTGTTGCGCGGCATGGGTGCTCTGGTACATCAGCGTGATCAGCGCGCAGCGCGAAATCAACTCGCCCAGCATTTGCGCCAACACCTGGTTGTTCATCAACTCGGCCATGCGCACATGGAAGTCACCCAACAAGTCGGTGCGCCCTGGCACATCGCCGCTGCTGACGGCGGCTTTCTCTTGTGCCACGTGTTCTTTGAGGGCTTTGATTTGCGCCGGCGTCACGTGACGCACAAAGTTGCGCGTCATCTCGGCTTCGAGCATGCGACGAACAGCAAACACTTGACGCGCTTCGTCAGAAGAGGGGGTGGCCACAAAGGCACCACGCGCGGGTTCCATGCGGATCAGGCGTTTTTGCGCCAACTGAAACAAGGCCTGACGCACCAATGTGCGCGACACACCGAAGTGATCGGCCAGCTTTTGCTCGGCCAGTTTGGTGCCTGGGTGCAGGCGGTGTTCCACGATGGCTTTGGTCATCGCATCCACAATGCTTCGGGTGGCGGTTGAGCTGTCCATTGGGGGTCTCCGGCAAGGTCGTTGTGGTTGGATGATAGCTTCAAATGCCAAAACTGTATACACTTTCAGTCAACCGTTTTGGTTGCCGTTTTTTTTGGAGCGACACATGGGATTGAGTACACACGTTTTAGACACCATGCACGGTGGCCCCGCTGCCGGCATGCAGGTGTCGTTGTTCACCACTGCCAATGGCCAAGCCAGCTTGGTCAAATCGTTCAACCTGAACCACGATGGCCGCAACCCTGATGGCTTGCTGTATGACAACGACAGCTTGAAAAAAGGCACCTACAGATTGGTGTTTGACGTGAAGGGTTACTTTGCGGCCAAGGGCGTGGATTTGCCAGAACCTAACTTCCTAGACCAAGTGATCCTGGACTTTGGTGTGGCCCACACCGACCAGCATTACCACGTGCCTTTGTTGGTCAGCCCTTGGAGTTATTCGACCTATCGGGGGTCTTGAATGGGTCAGAAATACCTTGGCC
>CAITHK010000137.1 GCA_903892175.1 uncultured Burkholderiales bacterium
CCCAGGCTGCCTGCCAAGCCCTGACGGGCCACTACGAAAAAACCGCTGACATCATTTTGAACAGCGCCCTGTCTGCCCCCACCTGACCCCTTTTGAATTACATAGAAAGAGTTTTCCCGATGAACACCACACCCCACATCACCCGACTGTCAGACGACTTCCGTTGGCCAGGCGGCCGCCGCGTGGCCGTCATTTTCAACATTGCCTACGAAGCTTGGTCTGACGGCCAAGCCCCGGGCATTGGCCCCATGGGCAATGTGCTCAAGCCTGGTTTTTTTGACACCAACGCCCATTCATGGGCCAGCTTTGGCATGGTGCGCGGCATCCACCGCCTGCTGGACTACGCCGACAAGCGCGGGGTCAAAACCAGCATCATGGTCAACGGGGTACTGGCCGAGCGCGACCCCGACACCGTGCGCTCACTGCACACACGGGGCCACGAAATCGTCAACCACTCGTGGGGCATGGACGTGATTCCGGTCTACTTTGACGAGGCCCAAGAACGCGAAAACATCCGCAAGAACGACGAGATCTTGACCCGCGTGGCCGGCGTTAAACCCGTGGGCTGGATCAGCCCACGCGGAACCGGCAGCCCCATTTCACCGCGCTTGTTGGCTGAGGCGGGCTACCTGCACCACGGGGACGTCAACGACGACGACCGGCCCTATGTGATGAACTTCGATGGACGACGCATCGTGGCCATTCCGTTGACGATGGACGTGAACGACTTGCCCACGTGCATCCGTTATGGCCAAGGACCCCGCCACATGCTCGACACGTTTGTGGACACCTTCACCGCCATGCGCGAACGCGAGCAAGTGCCCCTGATGCTGGACGTCACCGCCCACACGCACGTGATGGGACGCGCTTCAGGTGCCTGGGTGTACGACGAAATCATGGCCATCGTGGCCCAGCATTCGGATGTGTGGGTGACCACACGCGAAGAGATGGCCAAGTATGTGTTGAGCCAGACACCCGCCTGAGTCTGCCTCCAAATTCCACCCCTCACGATGACAGGAAAAACCATGTTGCAACGTCGCACCCTCGTGGGTCTCTGCACCGCTCTGTTGCTGGGTCTCAGTGCGGGCGCGCACGCCCAAACCTCCTACCCCACCAAGCCCGTGAAGTTTGTCGTGGCCTTCGCGCCTGGTGGACCCGCAGACATCATTGCGCGCTTGTTGGGTCAACGCCTGAGTGAATCGTTGGGTCAACCGGTGGTGGTGGAAAACCGCGCCGGTGCAGGCGGCAACGTGGCCAGCGGCATCGTGTCCAAGGCGGCGCCAGATGGCTACACGTTGATGGTCAACACCAGCTCGCTGGCGGTGAACGTGAGTTTGTCCAAGAACCCGGGCTTTGATGCGGAAAAAGATTTCACCCTGGCCAGTGTGGTGGCGTCCAGCCCCAACCTGTTGGTGGCCTACCCCGGACTCAAGGCCAAGAACTTGCAAGAGGTCGTGGCCGAGGCCAAATCAGGCAAGCTCAACTACGGCACAGCAGGTGCGGGCACCACGCCGCACCTGACGGCGGAATACCTGTTCAAAGTGCTGGCCAAGGTGGATGTGACGCACATCCCCTTCCAAGGCGCAGGCCCCGC
Source organism: uncultured Burkholderiales bacterium (assembly GCA_903892175.1). GTDB lineage: Bacteria > Pseudomonadota > Gammaproteobacteria > Burkholderiales > Burkholderiaceae_C > Limnohabitans. Next base: position 1,595 of record CAITHK010000137.1, read on the forward strand.
GCTCAACGCCACCCTGGGTGGTCAAGTGGAGATGGCCAGTGTGGCCCTGCCCGCTGCGGTGGAAATGGTCAAAGGCGGCAAGGTGCGCGGCTTGGCCGTGACCAGCAACAAACGTGTGGCGGCTTTGCCCGATGTACCCACCGTGGCCGAATCTGGGTTTCCTGGGTTTGAGGACTACACCTGGGTGGGCGTGTTTGCGCCCAGCAAAACCCCGCCCGAGGTGGTGCAACACCTCAACAGCGAGATCAACAAGATTTTGCGCAGCGCTGACTTTCAAGCCAAGCTCGCAGGCGTGGGTTTTGAGCCTGTGGGGGGCAGCACCAAAGACGCGGCGGATTACCTGAAAACAGAACTTGCCAAGTGGGCCAAAGTGGTCAAAGAAACAGGCACCAAGGTGGAATAAATCACAATGGCGCGGGGCCGCATGGCCTTGGCCATGCAACCTACCGAGCCCTTTGGCCCATGAAAAAACCCGCCGTAGCGGGTTTTTTCATGCGTGAGGCAGGGATGCCTTAGCCCATGTGCAAACCACCGTTGCACGAGAAGTCTGCGCCAGTGGTGAAGCCTGAATCTTCACCTGCCAACCAAGCCACCACCGAGCCAATTTCTTCGGGGTTGCCCAAGCGCTTGACAGGAATCGTCGCCACGATTTTGTCAAGCACGTCTTGGCGAATGGCTTTGACCATGTCGGTGCCGATGTAACCGGGCGACACGGTGTTGACCGTCACACCTTTGCTGGCCAGCTCTTGAGCCAAGGCCATGGTGAAACCGTGCATACCGGCTTTGGCAGCCGAGTAGTTGGTTTGACCGGACTGGCCTTTTTCACCGTTGACGGACGAGATTTGCACAATGCGACCAAAGCCGCGCTCGACCATGTCGGCCACCACTTGCTTGGTGACGTTGAACATGGAGTTGAGGTTGGTGTCGATCACAGCGTCCCAATCGTCACGGGTCATCTTCAAGAACATGCGATCCCGTGTGATGCCTGCGTTGTTGACCAGCACATCGATGGGGCCATGCTCGGCTTTGGCTTTGGCAAAGGCCTCCACCGTCGAGTCCCATGAGCTCACGTTGCCAACCGATGCATAAAAGGTGTAACCCAGCGCTTTTTGCTCGGCCAGCCATTTGTCAAAGTCACGCGTGGGGCCGCAACCCGCGATCACGGTGAAACCGTCTTTGTGCAGACGTTGGCAAATCGCGGTCCCGATGCCACCCATACCACCTGTTACGTACGCTACTTTCTTGCTCATCATTTGTCTCCTGTTGTATGAGTTGTTAACTGACTGAAAAACTTCACCACCACGCTCAGCGCTCAAGCGCCAATGAAACACCCATGCCGCCACCGATGCACAGCGCGGCCAAGCCCTTTTTGGCGCCACGACGCTGCATTTCATGCAACAAGGTCACCAAAATACGGCAGCCGGATGCACCAATGGGGTGCCCGATGGCAATGGCGCCGCCGTTGACATTGACCTTAGCAGGATCAATGCCTAACTCTTGGTTGACCGCACAGGCCTGGGCGGCGAAGGCTTCGTTCAGCTCGAACAAGTCCACGTCAGCGGCATTCCAGCCAGCACGCTGCAAAGCTTTGCGCGATGCAGAGACCGGACCCATGCCCATCAAAGCGGGGTCTAAACCGCTGGTGCCAAAAGCA
>CAITHK010000138.1 GCA_903892175.1 uncultured Burkholderiales bacterium
CAGTGGACACCACCGTTGCAATCGAATTGGCCGCATCATGAAAGCCGTTCATGAAATCAAAAACCAAAGCCAAGGCCACCAACAAGGCGACCACCCAGAAGGCGGTTTGTACGGTTTCCATGTCAGCGTGCGCTCAAGAGTTTTCGAGGACGATGCCCTCGATCAAATTGGCCACGTCCTCGCATTTGTCGGTGATGGTCTCTAACAATTCGTAGATGGCCTTGAGCTTGATGACCTCTCGCACGTCAGGCTCTTCTCGGAACAATTTGCTCATGGCGCTGCGCATCACGCGATCAGCATCCGACTCAAGCTTGTCAATTTCTTCGCAGGTTTTAAGAGCAGCTTCTGCTGTCGCTGGGTCAGTGATTTTGTCGAGTAACTTGACCGCATGGCGCACGCGCTCGCAGCACTTCAAGCTCAAATCAGTCAGGCGTGAAATTTCGTCGGTCATGTGACGGACGTCATACAGGGCCATGGTCTCGGCAGAGTCTTGGATCAAATCTGCGACATCGTCCATGGTGTTGATGAGCGAGTGGATTTGCTCACGATCAATCGGGGTGATGAAAGTCTTGTGGATCGCACGGTTGACATCGTGGGTCACACGGTCAGCAGCACGCTCGGCGTTGTCAACCTCTTGGTTGTATTTGTCACGCAAGATAGGGTCGTTGTAATTGGCAACCAAGTTGGAAAAAGCCACGGCCGCTTCAACAATGCGATCTGCGTGTTGGTTAAACATTTCAAAAAAATTGCCCTCGGTGGGCAACAACTTTCCAAATAGCATGGGTACTCCTGTGAACCAAACTGCATGTGACATTTTGATGACAGGCGGAAGTGTAATCGGTGCTCACCCCTTCAAAACGATAAAAAATGCGCTCATGCTGTCACCACACATCTGCGAGCTTAAGGTCTACTTTGTTTGATGCGTGATTGAAAGACGTTCAATGTCCTGGTGCTGAACGCCAGCCAGCATGGCAGCGCTGACGCGTTCGGGACAAACCTCGGACAAAGGGAGCAAGACAAAGGCACGCGCCTGCCAGCGAGGATGTGGCAACGTCAATTCAGGCGTCGACAACTCACATTCACCATGAAAAATCAAGTCAAGGTCGAGTGTTCTGGGCGCATTTTTATAGGGGCGTTCGCGACCAGCTTTGTGTTCAAGGGCTTGCAAAGCGTGCAGCAGGTCAAGAGGTGAAAGCTGTGTCTCCATCAGCGCCACTGCATTGATGAAATGTGGGCCAACAGCTTCGAGAGGTGCCGTGCGATAAAACGACGACACGCGCAGAACACGGCCAAAAGCGCCCGTGTCTAATTCACGTAAGGCTTGCTGCAAGGTGCCCAAGGCATCTCCCAAATTGGCACCTAAAGCCACGCAAGCCTGCACCTTGGGAGCGTGCATGGGGCTGACCCTTATTCGCCTGTCACAGCCCCGTCAGCACCACCGGTAGGTTTACGGCGGCGGCGACGGCGCTTCTTGGGCGAAGCATCGGCGTCAGCACCGTCACCCGAGAGGGCCACGTCATCTTCACGAAACCGTGGATCTTCCACTGGCTTGTCCGCTCGACGCACGGTGTGCACGCGCGGGGTACGCGGCGACTTTTGGCTGTCTTGGCGCGCTTGTTGCAACAAGTCTTCACGGGTGGCGTCATCTGCCACGCTGAACTCTTGC
>CAITHK010000139.1 GCA_903892175.1 uncultured Burkholderiales bacterium
CAACACGTCACCCAAAATTCAAATTTATGCTGAACCGGGTTTTTTGGTGCCAAATTCAGAATATTCTTATGTGAACTTTTTTTATCAATTATTTTGACTTCTCTGATCCCGGCTTTGTCTAGAAGAGTGGCTGGCGCGGCGTGGGGGGTGTTGGAGGAGAATGATGATGAGTGATCAGCACAACACGGTAATGCTGCCGCGCATTGAGAGCCGTATCTAGGTGATACGTGGCTTGCGCGTCATGCTGGATGTGGACCTGGCTGCGCTGTATGGGGTCGCAAATTGCGACCACCTCCTAAATCTGACCGCTCCACCGGTGCCGCCCATCAAAGGGAGGACGGCACCGTGAGCGCACTGCTAAAAGGCGGCGACGACCACCCCGGCGCAGACGACATTCTGGTGATGACCAAGAAGAAGCTGTTCGGCGCATTGACGATGCGATCAAGGACTTGGAAAAAACCAAGGAAGCGCTGCACAAGTCGGCCAACAATTAGCGTCTGGCCAACGACAAGGCCGACGACTTGACGATCAAGAAGCTCACACGGGGCAACCCCACGATGGCGGCCAAGTTTGCAGAGTTGCCGGGGAACACCCCCGACTGAGACTGGGTAGCGGGCGCTGGAATTTGCGCTCAGTGCTCAATGCGCCCCAAGGTAACACTCCTCAGCCCGCTCCCCATCCGCCTCATCACCTTCTTCGCTGCACAGCGCTGCAATCAGGGCAAGGTCTGCCACTTGGCCAGGTAGCAGCAATTCTTCATTCGTCCAACGTTTGACCAAGTGCCCATTGGCAACGCCACCTGTGTGTGGGGCTTGGTAGGCGCGTCGGTGTTGCATGGTCGCGCCGCTGTTGGCGTTGGCAATGAAGCGGCTCTCGCCCAAGGCCCAAGGTTCAAAGTAGGCGTTGGCCGCGGCGTCCACTTGGCGAAAGTAGCTGCGTGCGCCTTCGGCGTTGAGTTTTTTGCGCACGGTGCGCGTGATGTGGCCTTGCAAGTGGTCGAGCGCTGCGTCGTCCATCTGGCTGATGGTGGCCAGGTTCATGTCTTGCCCAGCTAGCGCGGGCGTGGCGGCCAACTCGGCGGGCAGCACTTGCACCATGGCTTTCACCACATCGCGGTGCGGTGCCACGGCGGTGGCGATGCCGCGTGTTTGTGGCTGAAAGGGGCAGCGAATTTCCACAAAGCGCGGCTTCACGGGGCCCGTGCAGCCATCGTGGTGGTAGTACTCGCCTTGGCTCAGTCGCCCTTTGCTAGAGCGTCCGCGCACATCGCGGTAGGCGGGGTGTTGGGTGTGCACATTCAGGCAGACCACGAGGCCCGTGGCATCGACCAATTGGTAAAAGGCTTCGCGCCATTGCGGCAAGAGCAGCTGGTCATGTAGGTAGTCGCTGGGTGCAGTTTGACCTGCTTGGCCTTCAATGACCAACACAAAGGGCTTGGGCCGGCGCACGCGCCACAAGGCATTGGCAAATTCCAGCACCGAGGTGGTGGTGTCAGGGGGTGTGCCAGCGCTGTGGCCCGCAGTATGGGACATGGTGAAAAATGTTTGAGATCAGGTCCGAATAGGCTCGAACACCGCGCTGAGGACAGCACCAATTTTAGGACTTCGAGTGGGGTGTGTGGTCATTCATCTGATTGATCATATTGGCTTTTACTGCTCATCAGAATACAATGCACAGAATTCTGTAACCCCGGTTCAAGGAGTCTGCCATGGGATTTACCTCCAGCGACGTTGTGCCCTTTACCCAAGCGCGCTCAAACCTGTCTGAACTGGCCGACCAAGTCAAAGCCGGCGCAGAGAAGATCATCACCAAGAACGGCGAGAGTTACGTCGCACTGATTGATGCCGACAGACTTGACTACTACCACCGGCTGGAACGCGAGCGCATTCACCTGCTGTTGATCGAAGATGCCAAACGCGGTTTATCCGACATAGAGGCGGGTCGTACTTTTGAGGCCGACGGCGCCATTGGTCAAATTCAGCAACGTCGCAAGGCTGCGGTCGTAGTTCGTGACTGACCAGCTGTTCAAGGTCGAACTGACCGGGAGTTTTTTAGAACGCTTAAAAGATATTGAAGTGTTCTTGGTGCAAGCGGACGCTGGGTTCGCTTTTGATGACTTGCTGGCAGATATTCGTACCATCGTCATTCCAAATCTGAAACGCTTTCCCCGCATGGGGCGGCCTTATTTGGCAAACCCGCCGCAGTCTGTCGAGGCATTGACCCAGCTGGCTGCGCTGCCTGCGGGAGCAGCAAACTCGCTGCGAGAGTATCAGCATGGCGACTACCTGATGCTGTATGTGGCCATGGACAACCGATCAACGGTATACCTTTTGAACATCCGGCACCACCGCCAACTCTCGTTTGATTTTGCGCGACTTTGGCCGTCATCTCGTGCGTGAGCATGTTCTCGTGGTGGCCGCAACATCAAGCCGACTTCAAAGCCCCAGCGCTTCCCAAACCCGAAACGCCGCATACGCATCGTTGGCCGCATAGATGAGCTGCGACTCGGTCAAACGCAGGTTGGCCCAATTGCTGGTGGCTGCCTTTTTGGACTTTTGAAACCGCTGGTTGAACAGCACCGCCACCGCGCCTTTGACGCCCATTTCCTTGCGGTAACCCTGTGCCCGAAAAATCGTGTTCAGCTCCAAAACACCCGCTGGCTCGACACCCAATTTTTGGATGATGCGCTTGCGGTCATCGCCCAAACCAAAACCCGCTTTGGCAATGCCGCCCAGGGCCAGCAAGTCGGCAGCGACGGCGCGGCACTCGGGCTCGTGGAGTTGAAACACCCAAGCGCGTTCACCCGTTGAGAGTTGCAACACATGCGGCCCGTCAGAGGCCTCGCCCACTTTGAAGGTGGGTTTGGACTCGGTGTCAAAGCCCCAGGCGCGGGCCGACACCAGTGCGTCATGCGCGAGTTGCGCCTGCTTGCCCGTTGTGACCAGAGTGATGCGGTCCAGACCCAGCCGCTCAAAAGGCGGGAGCAGGGCGATGGCTTCTTTGTCGGGGGTGTCGAGGCGCTGGTTCACGGGCGTGGCTTTTTCTTGGGCTTGTTTTTTTCAGTGCCGTCTTTGCGCACCGCACGTTCGGCATCGGCTTGTTTGCCCTCAGCCAACCATTGGGCAAACTCTCCGGGCGTCTCCAGCGTCACCCGACCCAGCGCGCCAGATCGGAAATCGTGGATCACGATGTCTGCGGCTTTGGCGGTGTTCACACGCCCACCGCTTTGCACCGCGCCGCGCTGGCGGCCAATTGCCTCTAGCAACTGTTCATCGCTGTGGCTGGGCACATCGTTGACCTTGTAGCGCGCATGCAGCGCCTGTGGGTAGTGAGGGATCAGGTAATTCAGCAGCTCCAGCGCCACTTCTTCTTCGTCGAAGGCGTTCACGCCAATCGCACCACTGGCCGCCAGGTTGTAGCCGCTTTGCGCCACGATGATGCGTGGCCACAGCACGCCCGGCGTGTCGTACAAATAAAAATCGTCGGCCAGAGTGATGCGCTGCTCCAGCTTGGTCACACCGGCTTCGTCACCGGTCTTGGCCGCGCGTTTGCCTTTGAGCGTGTTGATCAAGGTGGATTTGCCCACGTTGGGAATGCCGCAAATCAACACCCGCATGGGCTTGACCATGCCGCCCCGGTTGGGCGCGAGTTGTTGGCAAGCGTCCACCAAGGCTTTGGCGGGCGAACTCATGCTGGTGTCTAGGCCAATCGCCTTGACGCCCGGCATGGCGTTGTAATGCGTCAACCACAAGTCGGTGCGTGCCGGGTCGGCCAGGTCTTGTTTGCTCAACACCTTGAGGGCGGGTTTGCCTTGGATCAGCTGGGCCAACATTGGGTTGGCGCTCGAGCCAGGCAAGCGCGCGTCGAGCATTTCAATGACCACGTCAATGTCTTTGATGCGTTCCCCAATCGCTTTGCGCGTGAGGTGCATGTGTCCCGGAAACCATTGAATCGCCATAGAAAGTCGCTGCCGACTGAAAGTAAAAGATGCCATTGTCGGTCACGGCATGGAGAGCTTGCCGTGGACATGTCAGGGGTTGCTTTCATTGCTAGCAGTGCTTGCATATAATTCCAGCCATCAGGAAGACCCGCATGAGCACCTTGACCATCCGCAACATCGAACCAGCCATCAAAGACAAACTGCGCCATGCCGCTGCCGCGCACGGCCGATCGATGGAGGAAGAGGTTCGCACCATCTTGCGCAATGTGTTGACGCAACCTGCCGCCACCACGGGTTTGGGAAGCCGCATTCATGCCCGATTCGCCCTCATGGGCGGTGTGGAGTTGGCGCTGCCTGAGCGCCGTGACTTGCCCCGTGCTCAGGACTTCAAGACCGAGGCGTCGTCTTGATCGTTCTTGACACCAACGTGGTGTCTGAGCTGATGCGACCCGTGCCCGAACCGGGTGTCTTGACTTGGATGAATGCACAAGCCACGCATGAGTTGTGGCTCAACAGTGTGGTGGTGTCTGAGCTGTTGTATGGCATTGCACGCTTGCCAGAGGGCGTGCGCAAGCGCCAATTGGCGCAGACGGTGTCTGCCATGTTGGACGAGGACTTCATGGGTCGCGTCTTGCCGTTCGATTTGGAGTCTGCGGTGATCTATGCCGAGTTGGTGGCAACCCAAGAGCGCCAAGGCCATGCATTGCCAGCAGCAGACGCGCAAATAGCGGCCATCTGTCTGGCCCATGGTGCGGTGCTGGCCACGCGCAATGTCAAACACTTTGAGGGTTTAGGCCTCACGCTCTTGAACCCTTGGACAGCGGTTTAACGCAAGGCGCGCAAGCCCCTGTGCACGGCATCGTCCAAGTCCACCGCTTGTTGGTGTTTGGCCTTGAGGTAGTGCTCGGTGTAGACATCCAAGTAGGCGTTCAAGGTGTCTGCGGCGTGCGTGTCTTGAGCCAATTCCAAGCACATGGCCCCCACCTCTGCGGTGCAAAAGTGGTCGTCGCGTTTGGAGCGACGCAGGGTGTAGCGTGAGAGGTGCTCAGGGCTCAGGCTGAGGATGGGCAGTTGGTTGAGGTAGGGGCTTTTGCGAAACATCTTGCAGGCTTCGGCCCAGGTGCCGTCGAGCAAGATGAACAGGGGGCGACGCCCATCGCTGTGAATCACCTGACTCACCACACGCTCGGGCCCCACAAACTCCGCCGGAAACACCACATAAGCCTGCCATTGCGGGTCAGCCAGTAGTTGCAGCAAGGCAGGGTCCACCTCGGTGCGGGCCCAGCCAAAGGCGAAGGTGTCGGGCACCACATCGGCAATCAGCCAGCCGGTGTTGCTGGGTTTGAGGGGTTCAATGTCGGCCATGAGCAGGCACATGCCGGCCGTGGTGGGCACGCTGTGGCGCAGCGCACACAGGCAGTGGCTGAGGATGAGACGGCAGCCCGCGCAGCGCTCGCCCTTGGAGCCGCCACGGGCCAAAAAGGGTTTGACGCTGCGCGCCAAGCGGGCGCTGCGCAAGCGCGAGACGGCGTGGGGTGGCATGGGCGACAGGATCAGTCGCTCACATTGCATTCGTGCCGCAGCAAGGCCAGGGCATCGTGCAGCTTGTAGTCGTGGTCGCTCTCTAGCGTGGCCTGCGCCTCGTCCACAAAGCTGTGCCACATGCGCAGGTAGTCGCTTTGGTGCTGCGCGGGGGCGTGCTCGGCAATGAACTGCTGGGCCAAGGCCGGGTTCAGGCCCGACTTGCGAATTTTGCGCACCAGCGTGGCGGCGGTTTTTTTGGTAAACAAGGTCTTGCCTGGGCTGCCTGCGGCAATGCACAAGAACAAGGTCAGCAACGAGCTGTCGTCGCTGTGACCCGCCGTGGCTTTGTCCCATGCGGCAGAGGCTTGGCGGTCAAAGTGGTCCACCTCGGACAAACCGTCTTCCAGCCAAAAATAGCGTCCCACAAAAGCGGGCGTTTGCTTGAACAGTTTGTGGGGCGGGAGGGCAGCGTCCAAGATCTTGGGCCGGTCGGCTTGCACACTGGCAAGCAAGGCATCGACCGCCGACTTGTACGCCGCAGGCAGGGTCTTGGGGCCTGTGAGCGTGATGGCCTTCTTGGCACTGGATGAGCGCAAGCTGGTGACGATTTTTTGAAACGCCACCCAGTCGGGCCATTGGGTTTGTCGGGTCGCAGCCGCGAGCAAGGCGGTGCGAATCACGGCCTCTGCGTCGCAACCGGCTTCTTCGAGGTCGTCAGCACTCAGGCCCATGGGCTCGGCCAACCAGATGGCGGCTTCCATCACATGGGCCACCTGTTGACGTTTGGCAAATTCCGCTTGGTAGTCGGCCAAGCTGCACAGCGACCATTTGGCCAATTGGGGAATGTGTTTGTCGCTGAAGCCGCCGTGCTCGTTCATGCCAAAGTGGGTGTTTTGGGGCATCACGATGAGGGCTTTGAGCATGTCGGAAGCGGCTTTGGAGCGCGACATGAACGAATGCTCGCGCAAGGCCTGCGCCGCTTTGGCCAAGTCGCCGCCACTGAGCAGCTCCAGGTTCAGGCTCACCAGATTGACGATGCGGTCTTTGGCCTTTTCAATCTCGGGGCGTAAAAATTCGCTGCCAAAGTAGCGCGCAATTTGGACCATGCCCTTGGGGGCATCGGTGGCGATGGCGTCGAGCCGGGGCTGGTCCAAGATGCCGTGTTGCACCCCAAAGACCAAGGCTTTTTCAAAAAACGCACGGCCATCGAACATCGCCACTTGGCTGGCAGCGCTGGGCGGGGTGGGGTGGGACATCAAATGGCCGATTCTTCGTCAGAGTCACGTGCCGCCGGGGTGGCTTTGCCACGGTCGGTGGCGCTGGTCTCGACCTTGCCGTCGTCCTCTTCAGAACCTTCTTCTTCAGACAGCCCGAGGTCATGGGCGCGGGCTTTGGCGCGCAGCACCAGCAGCATCTCAATGAACAAATCAGGCACTTTGTGGCGCAATATCCAAGCCAGTTGCATCCAGTCTTGGTCTGCCACCTCGTCTTCTTCCACCCGGGGGCGCACATAGGCAGATGCGATCAAAGCGCTTTCTGACAGCATGGCCCCATCGTCTTCCAAGATGTCAAAGGTGCCCGTGCGGGCAAACGATTCGATGCGGCCCCACTTTTCAGAGAAGTAGTCCGCCAGGGCTTCTGCGCCGCCTTCGAGGTCGCCAATGGCGTTCAAAAACTCCACCGTGTCTGCGTCTTCGCGAAAGATCACCGCGTTCATCATGCCGCGCAGGTGAGTCCGGGTCAGGTCTTTGTATTGTTTTTCAATCACCACGGCACGGGCGAACTGTTCGGGCGAGACCAACAAGTTGATGACCGACTCTTTGGAGTTGTCGTACTCGCGGATCACGGCCAAGATGTCTTTGGGCGGCAATTGCTCCAGCACCACCATCAGGGCTTGGTCGCCCTCGGTGTCGGCCAGCTCCACCAAAGCCGCTTCGGCGGCCACGATGTCGCCACTGGCGATCAAGCTTTGGGTTTTGGCAATCAGGGCAAGTGCGTTCATGGCGTGTGTCCTCAGGTTTTATTCTTTGCTGTCAAAGCCTTGTTCCACCATCCAGGCGTTGCCAGCTTCTTCGCGTTCGCGCGCTGCGCGTTCTTCCTCGTCCTCGGGGCCTGCATGCGCGCGCTCGGTGGCATCGTCGTCGGCTTCAGTGCGGGCTGTCTGTGCGGTGGCCCCCATGGGTTTTTGGTGCATGTATTCCAGACCAGCGGCCACCGTCAAAAACCAGGCACCCGTGGGCTCGCTCAACGCGGTTTGCACGATGGGCTGTGCCCAGGGGGCGATGTGCAAGCTGTCAGACAGCTCGTCCCAGCTGAGCAGCTCGTCGGCGTCGCGGCTCAACAAGTGATCCATCATGGCCGGGGCGTTGAACTGAAACGCTTGGTGCAAGACCACCGCCACCATCTCGGGGTTGAGGTCCATCATTTGCAGCAAAAAGGTCATGGCCTGGCGTTTTTCAGCCAAGCGTTTGTGCAGCACGTGTTGTCCTTCTGAGTCAAAGCTCAAGTCATCCAATTCAGCTTGGTAGGCAGAGCGCAGCTCTTGAAAGAAGGGGGAAATATGCATGGTCAAGCCCGGTTGAGCAGTTGCTGAAAGTAGCTGTGCCAGATCTCGCGCGCTGTGTGTGCGGGGTCGTCCAGCAGGTTGCGGCGGCGGTTGTCGTCATAGGCTTGGCGTTTGGCTTCGTCTGATAGCACGTCGTAGGCCTCTTGCGCGGCCCGAAAGCGTGCGGGTGCGTCCTCGTCCGTGTTGCGGTCGGGGTGAAACTGCGAGGCTTTTTGGCGGAAGGCCTTTTTGATGTCAGCCAAGCTGGCATCGCTCTTGAGCCCGAGGGCGGCGTAATGCTCAGAGATGGGTTCAGACATGGGAATCAGACACGTGATTCAAAGAGCACGCTTCACAGCGCTTGCTTGAGGCGAATTTCTTCCACCTTCACGGGGCCCATGGGCACGGTTTTGGCGCTGTTCATCTCGCGTTTGAAACCCGCCAACTCGTGAAAGCGCATGGCTCGGTCGTTGGCAATGGGCACCCAGATGGACACATGGGTGCAGCCTTCTTCTTGCAGGCCTTCGCGTGCCGCGTCCCACAAGGCCAGGCCTACGCCTTGTGACCAGTGGCTGGGGCTGACATAAATGTCCCAAATCTCGCCCATGGTGTTGGGCGTGCCTGGGTCGCGCGAGCGGTCAAACCCCACAAAGCCCACCAACTGGCCTCCCGCCACCGCAACCTGCACTTGTGGCTCGGCGTATTGAATGGCTTCACGCCAATAGGCCGTGCTTTTGACGACAGGTACGGGCGGCACCGAGGAACCGGTGCGCATGGACTGGAACGCTTCTTTGGCGGTGGCTGCGTAGAGTTCGGCGATGTGGGCGGCGTCTTGAGGGGAGGCGGGGCGTACTTGGAAAGAGAGGGTGCTGGACATGGATCAAAAACAAACGAGGAATGCAAATTCTTGCGAAAGTGCGATTGTCCCAGCAAATGGTCCCGATGCCTCAGACACTCCCCAGTTCAAGCCCCAAGCCCTGCGCACAAAGACACGCTTGGCTTGGGGCCACACACGCCTGATCTACACTGCTAGCCCCCACGCGAAAGACTCCCCCCCCAATGATCATCCTTGCCCCCATGGAGGGCCTGCTCGACTGTGTGCTGCGCGATGTGCTGACCCGTGTGGGCGGCATTGACCGCTGCGTGTCTGAGTTCATCCGTGTCACCAACACCTTGCTGCCCGAGCGCACGTTTTTGCGTGTGGTGCCCGAGCTGGCCCATGCTGGGCGCACGCCTGCCGGGGTGCCGGTGCGTCCGCAGTTGCTGGGCTCTGACCCCGATTGCCTGGCCGACAACGCCGCCCGTGTGGCGGGCATGGGCTGCGATGGCGTGGACCTGAACTTTGGCTGCCCGGCCAAGCAAGTCAACCGCCATGGCGGTGGCGCGGCCTTGTTGCAAGACCCCGAGGTGCTGTTTCAGATCGTGCGTGCGGTGCGCCGCGCGGTGCCTGCGCACCAGGTGGTGTCGGCCAAGATGCGCCTGGGGTTTGACGACGACCGCCGTGCCGAAGCCTGCGCCCAAGCGCTGGAGGCGGGTGGAGCCAGTGAAATCGTGGTGCATGCGCGCACCAAGGCCGACGGTTATCGGCCCCCAGCGTATTGGCCGCGCATTGAAGACATCCGTGGCGTGGTCAAGATCCCGCTGGTGGCCAACGGTGAAATCTGGAATGTGCCAGACGCGCTGCGCGCGCGTGCCGAGTCGGGCTGCCATGCCTTGATGGTGGGGCGGGGCATCGTGACCAATCCAGGCTTGGGCCTGGCGATCAAAGCCTGGGATGCGGGCGCCAGCGCCCCCGATGCGCCAACTGATGCAGCCCCTCATGCGCCCCAGGTGGGGGTGAGCTGGGACGACTTGGGGCCGCACTTGGCGGCGTTTTGGGCCATCACCTGCACCCGCATCCAGCGCCACCACCAAGCCGGGCGCTTCAAGCAGTGGTTGAACTTTTTGCGCAAACATTACCCGCAAGCTCAAGACGCTTACATGGACCTGCGCACCGTCACCCAACCCGAGCGCATGGCCGAGTGGTTGGCGACCAACGCTGCGCGCAAAATGGTGGCATGAAAGCACCCCCCAGACTCCAAGCCCTTGTTGATGAAGGCCTGATCGACACCGTGGTGCGACAGCTCATGAGCGGCAAAGAAGCCATGGTGTATGTGGTGCGCTGCGGCGACGACACCCGTTGCGCCAAGATTTACAAAGAGGCCACCCAGCGCAGTTTTCGCCAAGCGGTGGACTACACCGAAAACCGCAAAGTCAAAAATTCACGCCAGGCCCGTGCCATGGCCAAGGGCACCAAGTTTGGCCGTCAAGCCCAAGAGGCCGCGTGGCAAAGCGCCGAGGTCGATGCGCTGTACCGCTTGGCGGGTGCCGGTGTGCGCGTGCCCCAGCCCTACAACTTTTACGAAGGTGTGTTGCTGATGGAGCTGGTCACCGACGCCCACGGCGACGCCGCCCCGCGCCTCAACGACGTGGCTTTTACGCCTGAGCAAGCCTTGCAGCACCACCGCACGCTGCTGGGCGAGGTGGTGCGCATGTTGTGTGCGGGCGTGGTGCATGGGGACTTGTCAGAGTTCAACATCTTGCTGGCCGATGAGGCGGGACAGGACGTGCCCGTCATCATCGACTTGCCGCAAGCCGTTGATGCAGCGGGCAACAACCACGCACAGCGCATGCTGCTGCGCGATGTGGCCAATTTGCGCGACTTCTTTGGCCAGTTCGCCCCCGAGTTGCTGGGCAGTGACTATGGCCCTGAAATTTGGAGCCTGTACCAACAAGGTGTGTTGGCGCAAGACACCGTGCTGAGCGGTCACTTTGACCGCAGCACCGCGGACGTCGACCTGAGCGCGGTGATGCGTGAGATTGACGACGCCCGCGCCGAAGACGCAGCCCGGCGACTGCGCATGCAACAAGCCGCCACGCCTTGAGGCACGAAGCGCTTTTTGCAACTGGCACGATTCACTGATTCAACCGAGTTCACTGTGACCCAAGACACCCCCATCAACGAAGACATTCCCTTTATCCAAGAAGCCCGCGTCTGGCAGGGCGAGGGCTGGACCGCCCGCGTCATCAACAACGACGATGACGACGGCTGGGCCGTGGCCATGTTCAAAGACGGCGAAGCCGAAGCCGCCTTGGTGGGCCCCTGGACCATGGGGCGCGACAAAAAGAACCCCAAGCCACTGGACAACAACGCGTTTCTCACCTTGGTGAAAACCGCGCACGAGTTTGTGCGCCGCCATGAGCAGCAACTGCACGCCAGCTTGCACCAAAGCTTGGAGGTCAACAGCCCGCAGGGCCGCATCACGGTGCGCTTTGACATCGTGCCCGATGACGAACACCCCTATGCCGTGCTGAGTGCCCAAGACGAGATGGGCGAGTGCTTGGCCGAAAAGCGCGTGCCCGCCGCCTTCAAATTCAACCGAAGCAGCGCCCAGGCTTGGGTGGAGGGCGGCTTTTGAAGGCTTGGCAAGTCACCACCGGCGGTGTGTGTGGGTTGGTCTTGACCATTGGTCTGGCCCGTTTTGCCTACACCCCCTTGCTGCCTAGCTTGCAGACGCAAACCGGTTTGACCGATGCCGGGGCCGGGACCTTGGCCGCCATCAATTACGCGGGCTACATGAGCGGTGCGTTGGCTGCCGCGTGGATTGACGACGTGCGCTGGCGTCACCGCCTGTACAGCTCGGGTTTGTGGATGGCGTTGTTGACCACGGCGGCCATGGCCTTGTCCACTTGGATGCCCGCTTGGGCGCTGTGGCGCTACATCGGTGGTTTGTGCGGTGCCACCGGCATGTTGCTGGGCTCGGGGCTGGTGCTGGGGTGGCTGATGCGCCACGGCCATCGGCCCGAGTTGGGGCTGCACTTCCTGGGCATTGGCTTAGGCATTGTGGTGTCGGCGCTCGGCGCCTGGGGCTTGGCACAGGTGTGGCCCGAGTGGTGGCGTCAATGGCTGGCGTTTGCGGTGCTGGGCGTGGTGTTTTTTGTACCGGCCTGGATGTGGCGTCCGCCTGTGCCGCCAGCCGTGGCGCCTGCTCAGGCCGACCATGCTGCCCACACGGTGTCGCGCCGTTGGCTGTGGACCATGCTGGGCAGCTACTTTGCAGCGGGTTGGGGTTTTGTCATCAGCGCCACGTTCACCGTGGCCATGGTGGAGCGCGAACCCGCGCTCGCGGGCCAAGGCCCTTGGGCTTGGGCGCTGGTGGGCGTGGCCGCCATGCCCGCGGTGTTTGTGTGGGACCGTGTGGCACGCCGCATCGGCGACACGCGGGCGCTGCTGCTGGCCATGGGTTTGCAAACCGTGTCGGTGGTGTTGCCCGCCCTTTCGGGCTCGCTGGCAGCGGCCATGGCGGGCGCGGTGGGCTATGGCGCGACCTTCATTGGCATCGTCAGCTTGACCTTGGCGCTGGTGGGGCGACGCTCACCCCACAACCCAGGCAAAGCCATGGCACGGCTCACGTTGAGCTATGGCGCCGCGCAAATGATTGCCCCGGTGGTGGCGGGTGTGATGGCGCAAAACACGGGCACGTTTCGCGGTGCCTTGTGGCTCACAGCTGGAGTGATGGCCGCTGGCATGGCCTTGTTGGCCACCTTGCCCGACGAGGGCTGAACGCAGTCTGAGTTCTCAAGCCCCCAAGCTTTGCAACTGCACCAAGCCTTTGGGGGTTTGCAACGTGGCCACCAAGTTGGCTGGGCCATCAGACACCGACACGCCCTCTAAACCGATGGCTTCGTAGGCAGCTTGCAGCTTGGCCGCGCTGGGGTGCGTCACGGCCACGCTTTGCAGGCTCACGCCTGAGCGTGGCAGCGTGTTGCGGGGGTGCAGGCGCATCGGGTCGGTGGCTTCGGGCTTGCCCCACTGGATCAGGCTGGGCAGGGCACCGTCAAACAGGCGCTGACCGTCGGCACGCACGCTGATTTGCCAGTTCAACACGCCTTTGGAGGTGCGGCGGCTGGCCGCCACGGCGGGGCCACGGTCAATGCCTTGCATGCGCAGCGCCATGCGCGCGGCTTGTATGTCTGGGGTGTTGACCACCCAGTGCACCAAGCGGGGCTCGGTTTTGACGGCAGCTTGTAGGGTGGCGTCGTCCATGTCAAACCAACGCGTCGGCTGCATTTTTTTGGGTCGCACCGCGTGGGGGTTGATGGCGATGATTTCCAAATACGCGGTGGGATACGCCGGGGTGGCCATTTTGAACAGGCGGTTGTGGGTGCCGTATTTTTCGTGTTCGCCGCCGGGGCCGGGGGTGATGCCCAAGGTGGCCTCGCACCATTGCACGCCCATTTCCAAGTTGGCGGCCAACACCACCAAGTGATCCATCTGTGTTTTCATGGGGCACACCTTACCATTGGGGCCTGCGCTTTCAGCGTACCTTGGTTAAAAACATCTCTCTCATGCACCCCACATCTTCTGACGGCGAACGCCTGTCCAAACGCGTCATGCAACTGCGTGACTGTTCTCGCCGCGAGGCGGAGCAATACATCGAAGGAGGCTGGGTCAGGGTGGACGGTGTGGTGGTCGAAGAGCCCCAGCACCGCGTCAGCACCCAGCAGGTCAGCGTGGACAAAGACGCCAGTTTGCTCAACCTGACGGCCGTCACCCTGCTTGTGCACAAGCCAGCCGATTGGCTGGATGGCCGTGAAGAAGACAAACCCTCGCGAACTAAGACTCCGCCGAAGAATGCGCGCAGTGTGTTGACCCCGGCACACCACAGCGCGCACGACCGCAGTGGTGTGCGCCTGCTCAAACCTCATTTGCGAGGCTTGCAGTTCAGCGTGCCGCTGGAGCAGGGGGCGAGTGGCTTGGTGGTGTTCACCCAAGACTGGCGCGCCCAACGCAAACTGGTGGAAGACATGGCCACCATGGAACACGAGTTGATGGTGGATGTGGCGGGTGAGGTCACCCTCGACATGCTGCGCCCCATTGAGCGTGCTTTCAAAGACGAGCGTCAACGCTTGCCGCAGGCCAAGATCAGCCTGAGCAGTTCATCACCCGAGCGCAGCAAGTTGCGTTTGGCGGTGAAGGGCTCGCACTTAGGGCTGGCGTCGTACCTGTGCGAATTGGCCGGGTTTGAAATTTTGGCCCTGCGACGTCTGCGGTTAGGGCGTGTGAATTTAGGGGAGCTGGAGCCGGGCACTTGGCGCTATCTGGCCAGTGACGAGCGTTTTTAACGCTGGTATTAAAAACTAGTTTTTTGGGGCGTCGTTTTTCTCAGCGGCCACGCGTCGAGCCCCTGTGAAGCGGCGCTCCCAATAGGCTTGGCGCATGTCCTCAACCCGCACCTGTTGTCCGGGTTTGGGCGAGTGAATGAACTTGTTGTCGCCCACATAAATGCCCACATGGCTGAAGGTCTGGCGCATGGTGTTGAAAAACACCAAGTCCCCAGGTTCGAGGTCTTTTTTATCGATTTTCTCGGTCACCGCTGCTTGGTCGCGGGCGCGTCGGGGCAACACCAAGCCCACGCTTTGCTCGAACATGGAGCGCACAAAGCCGCTGCAGTCAAAGCCGGTGTCCGCATCGGTGCCGCCGCGCCGGTAGGGCACACCCAAAAAACCCATGGCATTGACCACCAATTCCGACGCTTTGTCGCCCACCGAGTTACGCAGCAGGGCCATCTGGGCCAAGACACCCCGGTCGGACAGGTAGCGCTCGATGTCGTCGGCGGCATTGTTGCTGGGCGCCGCATGGGCGCTGGCAACACAGCAAAGGACGAGGAGCACACGTTTGAACATCCGGCCATTCTAGCTTGCGCTGTTTCAGTGCATGATTCAAGACCAGTGCCTAAGTGTTTGATTTCATTGAGCTTAATTTAATTGCCCCAAGAGTCAAGCGGTGCACCCAAGCCACTTCGTCGATACTTGGACTTGTTACAACCCCCTCGGATACAGCTTATGTTGCTCGACGACCAAGACTCTCAACTGGTGCTGGTGGACTTCCAAGCCCGCCTGATGCCCGTCATTCATGAAGCCGAGCTGGTGTTGGCCAATGCCATGCGTTTGGCCCAAGCCGCCCATTGGATGGAGGTGCCCACGTGGGGCACGGAGCAAAACCCAGACAAACTTGGATCCAACTCGGCAGACTTGCGCGCCCTGTGCCGCCGTACATTGCCCAAGATGAGTTTCAGCGCATGTGCGGAAGGCTTGGTGGAGGTGTTGCGACCCGCAGCACGGCCCGCGGGGGGCAATGCACGCAGCCTTCCCAAGCATTTGCAAAAGGCAGTGCCTCAAGACCCCAGCCGGCAAAGCATCGTCATCGCAGGCGTGGAAGCCCATGTGTGTTTGCTGCAAACAGCCTTGGAGTTGTTGGAAGAAGAGTTCCAAGTCTGGGTGGTCACCGATGCCTGTGGTTCACGCACCGAACGCAACCGCGACGCCGCCTTTGACCGCTTGGCCGGGGCAGGCGCTGAACTGGTCACCACGGAGATGGTGTTGTTTGAATGGTTGCGCACCGCTGAAGCCGATCCTTTCAAAGAAATTCAAGACCTGATCAAGTGATCCTTGTCGGCTGAAGGCTGAGCAAAGTCAGCTTGCAGCAAGTCCCGTCTCCTCATAATTATGAATTCAGATCGATGTCATACGAGGAGACACCAACATGGTTGCGTACGCAGATTTTCACCGCCGTTCCATCGAGGATCGGGATGCGTTTTGGTCCGAACAGGCCCAACACATTGACTGGCAGACGCCGCCCCAGCAGATCTGCGATTACAGCAACCCGCCGTTTGCCAAATGGTTTGTGGGCGGCACCACCAACTTGTGTCACAACGCGGTCGACCGCCATCTCAAAGACCGTGCCGACCAAGCGGCTTTGATCTTTGTGTCGACCGAGACCGATCAAGAAAAGACCTACACCTACCGCGACCTGCACGCCGAAGTGCAGCGCATGGCCGCCATCTTGAAAGACCTGGGCGTGGTCAAAGGCGATCGGGTGCTGATTTACATGCCCATGATCGCTGAGGCGGCCTTTGCCATGCTGGCGTGTGCCCGCATTGGGGCCATTCACTCGGTGGTGTTTGGGGGGTTTGCCTCCCATTCCTTGGCCACGCGCATCGAGGACGCGTCGCCCAAAGTGATCATCAGTGCCGACGCTGGCTCACGCGGCGGCAAAGTCGTGCCCTACAAGCCCTTGTTGGACGAGGCCATCCAGCTGTCGGCCCACAAGCCCGGCCACGTGATCATGGTTGACCGCCACCTCGCGGCCTTCACGCCGGTGGCTGGGCGCGATGTGGACTACGCCAGCGAGCGCGCCAAGCACATGAACACCCAGGTGCCCTGCGAGTGGGTCGAGTCCACCCACCCCAGCTACACGCTCTACACCTCGGGCACCACGGGCAAGCCCAAAGGTGTGCAGCGCGACACAGGCGGCTACACCGTGGCCTTGGCCGCCAGCATTCCTCACATTTACCAAGGCAAGCCGGGCGGCACCTTCTTTTGTACCAGCGACATCGGCTGGGTGGTGGGCCACAGCTACATCATTTACGGCCCCTTGATTGGCGGCATGGCCACCATCCTGTACGAAGGCTTGCCCATCCGCCCCGATGGCGGCATCTGGTGGAGCTTGGTCGAAAAATACAAAGTCAACGTCATGTTCAGCGCGCCCACGGCCATTCGCGTGCTCAAAAAGCAAGACCCTGCGCTGCTCAGCAAATACGACCTGTCCAGCTTGCAAGCCCTGTTTCTGGCTGGCGAGCCGCTGGATGAGCCGACGGCCAAGTGGATTTCTGAGGGCTTGAATGGCAAAGCCATCATTGACAACTACTGGCAAACCGAAACCGGCTGGCCTATCTTGACCATTTGCAACGGGGTGGAAAAAGCCCCCAGCAAGTTTGGCTCGCCTGGCAAAGCGGTCTATGGCTACAACGTCAAGTTGGTCGACGATCAAACGGGGCTGGAGCTCACGGGGGCCAACCAAAAGGGTGTGTTGACCATCGAAGGCCCGCTGCCACCGGGCAATTTGCAAACCATTTGGGGCGACGACAAGCGTTTTGTCAGCACCTACTGGAACACGGTGCCCAACAAGCTGGTGTACAGCACCTTCGATTGGGCCGTGAGGGATGAAGACGGTTACTTCTTCATCTTAGGCCGCACCGATGACGTGATCAACGTGGCAGGCCATCGCTTGGGCACCCGTGAAATCGAAGAGAGCATCTCCAGCCACCCCAACATTGCCGAAGTCGCGGTGGTCGGTGTGGCCGATCAACTCAAGGGCCAAGTGGCCATGGCCTTTGCCATCGCCAAAGACGCCTCGGCGCTGGGTGACCCTGCCGCTCGCCTCAAGCTCGAAGGCGAGGTCATGAAGGTGGTGGACTCCCAACTCGGTGCGGTGGCGCGTCCGTCGCGGGTGTTGTTTGTCACCGCTTTGCCCAAAACCCGCAGCGGCAAATTGCTGCGCCGGGCCATCCAGGCGGTGTGCGAAAAGCGGGATCCGGGGGACCTGACCACCATCGACGACCCCACCGCTTTGAAGCAAATCCAAGATCAGATCGCCTGACAAGAGACTGAATCTCAACAAAATAAAGATCGCGACCCTCTTTTAGATCGATGGCACAATGCTAGATGTTTTCAGGCCCTTCCAGCCACTAACGCATCCGCCAACCGGTCCAGCCGTGTCGCGGAAGGTTTTTTTCAACCAGCTAATGTTCCCTGAAGGGGAACGGAGGTCAGCGCAATGAGCGAGACAAACGTCTACCAAGCCTATTCAGGCAACACCTATTTGTTCGGGGGCAACGCTCCATACGTCGAAGAGATGTATGAGAACTATTTGGCCAACCCCGGCAGCGTCCCAGATTCTTGGCGTGAGTACTTCGATGCACTCCAGCACGTGCCCGCAGTCGATGGCTCCCATGCCAAAGACGTGCCCCACTTGCCCGTCATCAATGCCTTTGCCGAACGCGCCAAAGCGGGGGGTACCAAGGTCGTCATGGCCAGTGCCGACGCCGAAATGGGCCGCAAGCGCACCGCCGCGCAGCAGCTCATCGCCGCTTACCGCAACGTCGGTCAGCGTTGGGCCGACCTTGACCCCTTGAAGCGCACCGAGCGTCCGGCCATTCCGGATCTCGACCCCGCTTTTTATGGCTTCACAGACGCCGACCAAGAAACCGTGTTCGACACCAGCAACACCTTCTTTGGCAAGAACAACATGTCTTTGCGCGAGCTGCTCAACGCACTGCGCGAAACCTACTGCGGCACCTTGGGCGCCGAGTACATGTACACCACCGACCAAGCTGAAAAGCGTTGGTGGCAGCAAAAGTTGGAAAGCATCCGCAGCAAGCCCAACTTCACCGCCGACAAGAAAAAACACATCTTGGACCGCCTGACCGCCGCCGAAGGCCTTGAGCGTTACTTGCACACCAAGTACGTGGGCCAAAAGCGCTTCTCCCTCGAAGGCGGTGAGAGCTTCATCGCGTCGATGGACGAGCTGATCCAATTGGCCGGTGCCAAGGGCGTTCAAGAAGTGGTGATTGGCATGGCCCACCGTGGCCGTTTGAACGTGCTGGTCAACACCATGGGCAAATTGCCCGCCGATTTGTTTGCCGAGTTTGACCACACAGCGCCCGAAGAGTTGCCCGCTGGCGACGTCAAGTACCACCAAGGCTTTAGCTCCGATGTGAGCACTGCAGGTGGCCCGGTTCACTTGTCGCTCGCGTTCAACCCTTCCCACCTTGAGATCGTCAACCCCGTGGTTGAAGGCTCTGTGCGCGCACGCATGGACCGCCGCGACGACCCCAACGGCACGCAGGTGCTGCCTGTGCTCGTGCACGGTGACGCCGCTTTTGGTGGCCAAGGTGTCAACCAAGAAACGTTTGCGCTGGCGCAGACCCGTGGTTACTCCACCGGCGGCACGGTGCACATCATCATCAACAACCAAATTGGTTTCACCACCTCAGACCCACGCGACATGCGCTCGAGTGTGTTCTGTACCGACATCGTCAAGATGGTCGAAGCTCCGGTCTTGCACGTCAACTCTGACGATCCTGAAACCGTGGTGCTGGCCACCCAGCTGGCGCTGGAATACCGCATGACCTTCCGCAAGGACGTGGTGGTTGACATTGTGTGTTTCCGCAAGTTGGGTCACAACGAGCAAGACACCCCAGCGCTGACCCAGCCGCTGATGTACAAAAAAATCGCGGCCCATCCAGGCACCCGCAAGCTGTTTGCCGACAAATTGTCCGCACAAGGTTTGGGCGACGGTTTGGGCGATGAGATGGTCAAGACTTACCGCGCGGCTTTGGACGCTGGCAAGAACACCACCGACCCCGTGCTCACCAACTTCAAAACCAAGTTCACCGTGGACTGGGCGCCTTTCTTGGGCAAGAAGTGGACCGATGCAGGCGACACCGCCATCCCCATGGCCGAGTGGAAGCGCTTGGCTGAGCGCATCACCACCATTCCCGAGTCGGTCACGCCGCACCAATTGGTCAAGAAGGTGTACGACGACCGCGCTGCCATGGGCCGCGGCGAAGTGCCCGTGGACTGGGGCATGGGCGAGCACATGGCGTTCGCCTCCTTGGTGGCCAGCGGCTACCCCGTGCGTTTGTCCGGCGAAGACTGTGGCCGTGGCACCTTCACCCACCGCCATGCCGTGATTCACGACCAAAAGCGTGAAAAGTGGGACACCGGCACCTATGTCGCGCTGCAAAACGTGGCCGACAAACAGGCCCCGTTTGTGGTGATCGATTCGATCTTGTCCGAAGAAGCGGTGCTGGGCTTTGAATACGGCTACGCCTCCAACGACCCCAACACCATGGTGATTTGGGAAGCCCAGTTCGGCGACTTCGCCAACGGCGCCCAAGTGGTGATTGACCAGTTCATTGCCTCGGGCGAAGTCAAGTGGGGCCGCGTCAACGGCCTGACCTTGATGCTGCCCCATGGCTACGAAGGCCAAGGCCCCGAGCACAGCTCGGCCCGTCTAGAGCGCTTCATGCAATTGGCGGCTGACACCAACATGCAGATCGTGCAACCGACCACGGCCAGCCAGATCTTCCATGTGTTGCGCCGCCAGATGGTGCGCGACTTGCGCAAACCTCTGATCATCTTCACGCCCAAGTCCTTGTTGCGTAACAAAGACGCCACATCGCCTGTGTCTGAGTTCACCAAAGGTGGCTTCCAAACCGTGATCCCAGAGAACAAGGCACTCAAGGCCGACAAGGTCAAGCGCCTCTTGGCTTGCTCGGGCAAGGTGTACTACGACTTGGTGAAAAAGCGCGAAGAGTTGGGGGCTGACGACGTGGCCATCGTGCGCGTGGAGCAGCTCTATCCCTTCCCGCACAAAGCTTTTGCGGCGGAACTCAAGAAGTACCCCAACGTGAGCGAATTGGTCTGGACACAAGACGAGCCACAAAACCAAGGTGCTTGGTTCTTCGTGCAGCACTACATCCACGAAAACATGAACGCAGGACAAAAGCTGGGCTACTCAGGTCGCGCCGCTTCGGCCTCGCCGGCGGTGGGTTATTCGCATCTGCACCAAGAGCAACAAAAAGCGCTGGTTGAAGGCGCGTTTGGCAAGCTCAAGGGCTTCGTGCTGACCAAGTAAATCTCGTTCCAGAACAAAGAAATAAATCCAGAAAGAAATCATATGGCTATCGTAGAAGTCAAAGTTCCTCAGTTGTCCGAGTCCGTGGCCGAGGCCACCATGCTGCAATGGAAAAAGAAAGTCGGCGACGCTGTTGCCGCAGATGAAATCCTGATCGACATCGAAACCGACAAAGTGGTGCTCGAAGTGCCCGCACCAGCTGCAGGCGTGTTGGCCGAAATCATCGTCGCCGATGGCGGCACCGTGGCGGCTGAGCAATTGATCGCCCGCATCGACACCGATGGCAAAGTCGCCGCAGCAGCGCCTGCCGCTGCCCCCGTCGCTGCTGCCGCCGCCGCCGCCCCTGTGGCTGCTGCCGCAGCGGTGTCCACCAGCAAAGCAGGGGTGGCCATGCCTGCCGCTGCCAAGCTGATGGCTGACAACCACCTGGCCGCTGGCTCGGTGGCAGGATCTGGCAAAGACGGCCGCGTCACCAAAGGTGATGTGCTGGCGGCAGTGGCAGCACCGAGTGTCATTCCCACCGGCGCACCCACCAAGGCCTTGCCACAAGTGGCTTCGCCTGTGGCCGTGAACTTGGGCGATCGTCCTGAGCAACGCGTGCCCATGACCCGTCTGCGCGCGCGCGTGGCCGAGCGTTTGTTGCAATCGCAATCGACCAACGCCATCTTGACCACCTTCAACGAAATCAACATGGCGCCAGTCATGGAGATGCGCAAGCGCATGCAAGAGCGTTTCGAAAAAGAGCACGGCGTCAAGTTGGGCTTCATGAGCTTCTTTGTCAAAGCCGCCGTCCACGCCTTGAAGAAATTCCCCGTGTTGAACGCCTCGGTCGATGGCAATGACATCGTCTACCACGGCTACTTTGACATCGGCATCGCCGTGGGTTCACCCCGTGGCTTGGTGGTGCCCATCCTGCGCAACGCCGACCAAATGAGCTTTGCCGACATCGAGAAAAAGATTGCTGAATTTGGCGCCAAAGCCAAAGACGGCAAGCTGGGCATGGAAGAGATGACTGGTGGCACCTTCTCCATCAGCAACGGTGGCACCTTCGGCTCCATGATGTCGACCCCCATCATCAACCCACCCCAGTCGGCCATTTTGGGCGTGCACGCGACCAAAGACCGCGCCATGGTGGAAAACGGCCAAGTGGTGGTTCGCCCCATGAACTACTTCGCCATGTCCTACGACCACCGCATCATCGACGGCCGCGAGGCTGTGTTGGGCTTGGTCGCCATGAAAGAAGCGCTGGAAGACCCAGCACGTCTGTTGTTTGATATCTAACAAAGGTTGTCTATGAGCAAACAATTCGACGTCGTCGTCATCGGGGCAGGTCCCGGTGGCTATATCGCAGCCATTCGCGCGGCCCAGCTGGGCTTTCAGGTGGCGTGTATCGATGAGTGGCAAAACGCCGCCGGTGGCCCAGCCCCTGGTGGCACCTGCACCAACGTAGGTTGCATTCCTTCCAAAGCCTTGCTGCAATCGAGCGAGCACTTTGACCATGCCAACCACCACTTTGAAGAGCACGGCATCAGCGCCACAGGCGTGAAGATGGATGTGGCCAAGATGATTGCCCGCAAGGACAACGTCGTGAAGCAAAACAACGACGGCATCTTGTACTTGTTCAAAAAGAACAAGGTCACCTTCTTCCACGGTCGTGGCAGCTTTGCAGCCAAGGCCGAAGGCGGCTACGAGATCAAAGTGACAGGCAAGGCCGAGGAGGCCATCACCGGCAAACACATCATCATCGCCACCGGCTCCAGCGCACGCGCCTTGCCTGGTGTGCCGTTTGACGAAGTGAATGTGTTGTCCAACGACGGTGCTCTGCGCATCGGTGCGGTTCCCAAGAAACTGGCCTTGATTGGCTCGGGCGTGATCGGTTTGGAGATGGGGTCGGTCTGGCGCCGTCTGGGTGCCGATGTCACCATCCTTGAAGGTCTGCCAACCTTCTTGGGCGCTGTGGACGAACAAATCGCCAAAGAAGCCAAAAAAGCTTTCGACAAGCAAGGCTTGAAGATCGAACTCGGCGTCAAAGTCGGTGACATCAAAAACGGCAAAAAAGGCGTTTCGGTGGCTTACACCAACGCCAAAGGCGAAGCCGTCACGCTGGATGCTGACAAACTGATTGTCTCCATCGGTCGCGTGCCCAACACCACAGGCTTGAACGCTGAAGTCGTGGGTTTGCAAGTCGACGAGCGCGGCGCCATCGTGGTTGACGGTGATTGCAAAACCAACTTGCCCGGCGTGTGGGCGGTGGGCGACGTGGTGCGTGGCCCCATGTTGGCCCACAAGGCTGAAGAAGAAGGCGTAGCGGTGGCTGAACGCATCGCCGGTCAACACGGCCATGTCAACTTCAACACCATCCCCTGGGTCATCTACACCAGCCCTGAGATTGCATGGGTGGGTCGCACCGAGCAGCAACTCAAAGCCGATGGCGTGGCCTACAAGGCGGGCACCTTCCCGTTCTTGGCCAACGGTCGTGCCCGCGCTTTGGGGGACACCACTGGCATGGTCAAGATGCTGGCCGACGCCAAGACCGACGAAATCTTGGGCGTTCACATCGTGGGCCCGATGGCCAGTGAGCTGATTGCTGAGGCGGTGGTGGCCATGGAGTTCAAGGCTTCCGCCGAAGACATTGCGCGCATTTGCCATGCCCACCCATCGTTGAGCGAATCAACCAAAGAAGCTGCTTTGGCCGTGGACAAGCGCACG
Organism: uncultured Burkholderiales bacterium; assembly: GCA_903892175.1. Classification (GTDB taxonomy): domain Bacteria; phylum Pseudomonadota; class Gammaproteobacteria; order Burkholderiales; family Burkholderiaceae_C; genus Limnohabitans. Next base: position 23,242 of record CAITHK010000139.1, read on the forward strand.
TTGAATTTCTGAGCCTTCACGGTCAGTGTTCATCCCGCACAGCCCGCCAGCGATGGCGGGCTTTTTCGTGGTCCATCGCTTTGAAGGACACGAACTTGGTCCATGAACCCCTAGAGATAGAACCGGCCAAGGCACAATACACACCGTTATGTCAGTGCATGAAAACTACCAACGAGAACTCCAAGCCCGCGGCTTTCAAAGTGACCCGGCACAGTTGCGCGCCATCGATGCCCTAGAGCGCTGTGCGACCGAGTGGGCGGCTTACAAAAACAAGCGTTCGAGCACCCTGAAAAAGCTGGTCAATCGACCGCCTATTCCCCGTGGGGTCTACATGTTTGGCGGGGTGGGGCGTGGCAAAAGCTTTTTGATGGATTGCTTTTTTGACGCGGTGCCGATCCAGCGTAAGACGCGCTTGCATTTTCATGAGTTCATGCGCGAGGTACACCGCGAACTGCGTGAGTTGCAAGGCACGGCCAATCCCTTGCAGGTGCTGGGGCAGAAAATGTCCAAGCGCTACAAGCTGATTTGCTTTGATGAATTCCATGTGGCAGAGATCACCGACGCCATGATCTTGCACCGACTGCTCACCGCCTTGTTTGACAACGGCGTGGGCTTTGTCACCACCTCCAATTTCAAGCCCGATGACTTGTACCCTGGTGGCATGCACCGCGACCGCATTTTGCCGGCGATCGATTTGCTCAATGCCAATTTGGACGTGATCAACGTGGACAACGGCACCGATTACCGCCGTCGTGTGCTGGAGCAAGTGGACCTGTACCACACCCCCTTGAGCGCTGCTGCAGATTCGGCGATGGGGCAGACCTTTGACCGACTGGCCGAGTGCCCTGATGAAGACTCGGTGTTGCACATTGAGGCCCGTGAAATCAAGGCCCGCCGACGAGCCGGTGGCGTGGTGTGGTTTGATTTCAAGGCCCTGTGTGGCGGCCCACGCTCGCAAAACGACTACCTGGAAATTGCCACCCAGTTCCACACCGTGCTGTTGAGCGATGTGCCCTATATGCCGGTGAACAAAGCGTCCGAGGCACGGCGCTTTACGTGGTTGGTGGATGTCTTGTACGACCGCCGGGTCAAGCTGATCATGTCGGCCGCGGTGCCGCCTGAGCAGCTCTACACCGAGGGGCCTTTGGTGCATGAGTTTCCGCGCACCGTGTCTCGTTTGAACGAGATGCAGTCGGCCGAGTTTTTGGCCTTGGAGCGTCGCACGGTCGACACCTCCCTCACATGAAGTCCTTGTTGCTTGGCGTGGTGTGGTGTGGGCTGGCTTGCGCTGTGCAAGCCCAGTGGCCTAGCCCCGAAGAACTCAAAGCCCAGAGAGATGTGTTGGACGCGCGCCGCTTGGCCTTGGACGAACAATACAAACAAGAAATGCGCGGGTGCTACCAGAACTTTGATGTCACCAGCTGTCGTTTGAAAGCCCGGGACACGCAAATTCAAGCCAATGCACAGCTGCGCAAAGACGAGTTGGTCCATAAAAATCTGGAGCGCCAGATCAAGAGTGCCCAGGCCCAGCAGCGTTCGCTCGAACGAGACAGCCAAGAGCAGCAACAGCAGGCCGAGCGCGATCAGGCTGTCAAGGCCGCTCGCGAACGAGAACAAAGCCAGTCAGAAAAACTCTCTGAGCATGCAGCAAAGGGCGGACAACGCGAGGCTTACGAACAAAAACAACGAGAAGCACAGGCGCATCGTGACGATCTTGAAAAACTGCGGCGTGAGCGCAATGCCACCCCCGCCAAATCTTTGCCTGTCCCAGGGGCAGCGCCATGACTTTTGAGAATTTGCGCTCCCCCGATCGCCAGCTCATCGAGTTGCGCATGGAGCATGCTGATTTGAACGCCAGCATTGACCGCTTGAGTGGGGTGATCCCGCAAGAAGAGCTGTTGTTGCGCCGCCTCAAAAAACGCCGCTTGGCCTTGCGTGACCAGATCCATCAGATCGAACGCGACCTCGAACCCAAAGAGCCGGCCTGATGGACAACCCGTTGCGCGACATGGTGCAAGAGGCGTTTCAGCCGATGGGCGTGTTGGCGCGCGCCACCGACCTGTTTCAGCCACGCCCTGGCCAAACCGACATGGCTTTGGCGGTTGCCGATGTGGTGGCACATGGGGGCAGTTTGGTGGTAGAAGCTGGCACAGGGGTGGGCAAAACCTTTGCTTATTTGGTACCTGCGTTGCTCAGTGGCGAGCGGGTGTTGTTGTCCACCGCCACCAAAGCTTTGCAGGACCAGTTGTTTGCCCGCGATTTGCCACGCTTGGTGCAAGCCTTGAATTTGCCGGTGCGCCTGGCCCTGCTCAAAGGCCGCAGCAGCTACCTGTGTACCCACCGCATGGAGATGGCGCGCCAAGGCAGTAGCTTGCCCGACCGCACCATGGTGCATTTGTTGGCCAAGGTGGAGACCTGGTCCCATGCCACCCAGACGGGTGACTTGGCGGAACTGCCTGGGCTTGACGAGCGCTCGCCCTTGATCCCTTTGATTACCTCCAACCGAGACAACTGTTTGGGCTCGCAATGCCCCAAGTTCAAAACTTGCCACGTGAATGCGGCACGGCGCGAAGCCCTGGGAGCCGATGTGGTGGTTATCAACCACCACTTGTTTTTTGCCGACATGGCGGTGCGGGAAACTGGCATGGCCGAGTTGCTGCCCTCGGTGCGCGTGGTGATTTTCGACGAGGCGCACCAACTCAACGAAACCGGGGTTCAGTTTTTGGGCCACCAATTGGGCACGGCGCAACTGCTGGACTTGACCCGCGACATGCTGGCCACAGGCTTGCAACTGGCGCGAGGTTTGGCCGATTGGCAAGGGGCTTCGTCAACGCTGGAGCGCGCCACCCGTGAGCTGCGCTTGGTGGCGGGCAAACGACCGGGCGCACAAAAGTTGCGTTGGACCGGCGAGGCGCCAGAAGGGATTCACCCCGAAGCTTGGAGCTTGGCGCTGCAAGACCTTGGAGCCGCCTGCGTGCAGGCTTTGCGGGCTTTGGAGACGGTGAGCGAGTTGGCGCCTGATTTCGTGCGCATGTTCGAGCGCGTGGCGGATATCGCCCAACAAGTCGACGCCTTTTTGAAGCCCTGTGCGGCAGAGGCGGTGCGCTGGGTCGATATCTCAGCCTCGCAAGTTCGGTTGATGGAAGCACCTTTGGACATTGCCCAAAGCGTGCGCGACAAGTTGATGGCGTCCAAGCCCACGCCTGCCGAGGCGCCAGACCGCCACGCGGATGAACGCGCCCGTGCTTGGGTGTTCACCTCCGCCACCTTGGGCGACGATGACCGTTTGAGCTGGTTCACCGAGCCCTGTGGCTTGGAGTCGGCCAAGGTGTTGCGCGTCGGCAGTCCTTTCGATTACCCCAACCAAGCCAGCGTGTATGTGCCACGCCATGTGGTGCGCCCCAACGACCCGGCGCACAGCGCCCAAGTGGCTCAGCTGGCCAGCGACGCAGTGCGCCGTTTAGGGGGACGCACTTTGGTGCTGACCACCACTTTGCGGGCCTTGCGCGCCATCGGTGAGTTGATGAAGCAGCAACTCGATGGCAGTGGCATCGAGGTGTTGGTACAGGGCGAATGGCCCAAGCGGCACTTGATGGCGCGTTTCCGTGAAGGCGCGCAGGCGGGCGAGGGCGGCTGCGTGTTGGTGGCTTCGGCCACGTTCTGGGAGGGCTTTGATGTGCCAGGTGACGCGCTGCAATTGGTGGTGATCGACAAGCTGCCGTTTCCTCCACCCAACGACCCCTTGGTCGAAGCCCGCAGCAAGCGGCTGGAGTCACAAGGCCGCAGTGCATTCAACGAGTATTTTGTGCCTGAAGCGGTGGTGGCTTTGAAGCAAGGCGCAGGGCGTCTGATCCGCCGTGAAACCGACCAGGGCATGCTGATCTTGTGCGACAACCGCTTGGTCACCACGGGGTATGGCAAGCGTTTGTTGGCGGCATTGCCCGCCATGCGTCGCTTAGACAGCGACGACCAACTGGTTCAAGCTTTGGAGGCGCTCAAGCTCAGCGCCATCACCACAGCTTCCACCACGGTTTCTTAGCGCCTGCAGCTCGCTCAGGGTAGAGGTACAGCGTGTTGGGGTAGGTGGCTTCCAGCACCCGGCGGGTGTCGTCGCGCAATTGCTCAAGGCCCAAGCGGTCATACGACTGGTACATGATGAACAAAGCTTCTTCAACAGCGGGCACATCGCGGTATTCGTTGACGGTGGTTTGCGCCCGGTTGACCGCAGCCACATAGGCGCCGCGTTTGAAGTAATAGCGGGCTACATAGACGTTGGAGCGTGCCAAGGAGTTCTTGATGTAGGCCATGCGCTGGCGGGCATCGGGGCTGTACTTGGAGTCCGGAAAACGGGTGGTCAATTCACGGAAGGCTTCGAATGAGTCTTTGGCTTGCTTGGGGTCTCGTTCTGCCAAGTCTTGACTGGCGAGGGCGGAGAATAAGCCTAAGTTGTCGTTGAAATTCACCAAGCCCTTGAGGTAAAGCGCATAGTCCAACGCGGGGCTGGCCGGGTTGAGTTTGATGAAACGATCCAAGGTCGCGACCGCTTGCACGGGCTCGTTGGTTTTGAACTGAGCCCACGCTTTGTCGATTTGGGCTTGCAGGGCCAGGGGCGTGCCGGCAGCGCGACCTTCGAGCTTTTCGTAGTAGCCAATGGCCTTGTCGTAGGCACCCATAGACATTTCGTCTTTGGCTTCGGCGTAGAGCTTTTCGACCGTCCAGTTGGCCGTGGCGTCTTTTTCTGCGGCGCAGCCAGACAAAAGAATGGCGCCGAGCAAGCCCAAGGCCATCCACACCACCGATAATTTGAGTCGTAACACCACAGGCTACTTTCTTGAAGAAAAGACAAACCATTCTATCGGCAGTGCCGACATCCATCATCCCCACCGAGGGGGATGCTTTGCTGGACGATACGGTCGATGTGGTGGAGGGCCCTGAGGAGGAATGGCGTGAGCTGGCTATTCCCACCACGCTGCATGGCGAGCGCTTGGACCGAGCCTTGGCGATTTTGTTGCCTGAGTTCTCACGCAGTTTTTCTCAGCAGCTCTTGAACGAGGGTTGCGTCAGCAGTCTGTTGCCTGTGTCGCATGAGGTTCACAAGGCTTCGGCCCGCGTGCGCATGGGGCAGCGCTACCGCGTCACCTTGCGGCCTACGCCGCAAAGTCAGGCCTTCAAGCCCGAAGCCATGGCCTTGGATGTGGTTTATCAAGACGAGGATTTGCGGGTCCTCCACAAGCCAGCCGGTTTGGTGGTGCATCCAGCCCCTGGCAATTGGAGCGGTACCTTGCTCAATGGTTTGTTGGCGCTCGATCCTCAAGCCGTCATGCTGCCCAGGGCAGGCATCGTGCATCGCTTAGACAAAGACACCAGTGGCTTGATGGTGGTGGCGCGCACCCGCCGCTGCATGGACGCTTTGGTGGCCATGATTGGCGCGCGTGAGGTGCACCGCGAATACTGGGCCATTGCGTACCGCAGCTGGAATGGCGCCAAACGGCGCGAGGTGGAAGCTGCTGTGGGGCGTGACCCACGCAACCGCTTGCGCATGGCGGTGGTCGACTTGACCCGACAAAGTGGCAAAGAAGCCCACACCACTTTGGATTGCTTGGACACCCAAGACGAGGCCTGTTTGGTGCAGTGCACGCTGCACAGCGGGCGCACCCACCAAATTCGGGTCCACATGGCCCACATCGGTCACCCCTTGTTGGGCGACTCTTTGTATGCCGGCCCCATGGGGCTGGGGATCAGCCGCCAAGCCTTGCATGCTTTTCGCTTGAGCTTTGCCCACCCCATCACCGCACAACCCCTGGTGTTTGAGTCCCCATTGCCAACCGACATGGTGAGCGTGCTGGCAGCCATGGGGCTGGCCCGCCCGGCCTGAAATCTGGGCCCAAGCAATGCCCTTACAATCAAAGGGCACGCTTGTGAAAGCGGTGAGCCCTTTGGCTCTGACTTGCGATTGCTCTTAACCCAGGTGGTACCTCACCCCTGATGCAATGCCCTTGACCGTCCCGAGATAGATTTTCGGGGCCCCTTATCAATCTTGCCCCGGAATATTGCAGACGATGAATACCGTCGATGCCAAGCGTGTCCTAGAGACCGCATTGATTTGTTCGCACCAACCCCTGCCTGTGCGTGAGCTGCGCGTGTTGTTCCAAGATGCTTTGGGCGCCGACACGGTCAAAACCCTGCTCGAAGACTTGCAACAAGACTGGGCGCAGCGCGGTGTGGAATTGGTCGAAGTGGCCACCGGATGGCGTTTCCAAAGCCGCCCACAGATGCGCGAATACTTGGACCGCTTGAACCCTGAAAAGCCGCCCAAATACAGCCGCGCGGCCATGGAAACCCTGGCCATCATCGCCTACCGCCAGCCGGTCACGCGCGGCGACATGGAAGACATTCGCGGCGTGACCATCAACTCCTTGGTGCTCAAGCAGCTCGAAGACCGCGGCTGGGTGGAAGTGATTGGCCACCGTGAAACCGTGGGGCGCCCTTCCTTGTACGCCACCACGCGCCAGTTTTTGGACGATTTAGGGTTGGCCTCTTTGGACCAGCTGCCCATTTACGACACGGCGCAAGCACAGGCCAACGCCTTCGCACGGCTGAGCGATGAAGCGCCTGAGTCGCAAATGCTCATGGCACTGGAAGACGCCGTGAACGCACAAAACCAGCCGGTCATGGCCGAGGCCCAGCCCTCATCGCCTGATGATGCGGCCCAGACGCTTGAGCACCCTGGCGCTGAACCCAGTCCACCGATCAATCCTGCCGTAGATGGCGAAGAAGAACCCCATGCATCCTGAAAACCACGACGACGGGGCCACCTTGCCCCACGAGCCGGTGATCGAGTTCGCCGACGTCGTGTCGGGCGAGTTTGACGTCCAAGCCACCCGCGAAGACGAGGGCCTGAGCAAACGCGTGTTGTTGCCCCAACCCGAGTCGCCCAAGCTGCACAAGGTGTTGGCGCAGTCGGGTCTGGGATCGCGCATCGAGATGGAAAAACTGATCGCCCAAGGCCATGTGGCGGTCAACAACGTGCCCGCCCACGTCGGTCAGCGGGTGCAGTTCGGCGACCAAATCAAGGTCAACGGCAAGCAGCTCAAAGTGCGCATTGCACCCCCGCCACCACGTGTGATCGCGTACCACAAGCCAGCCGGTGAAGTGGTGACCAACGATGACCCACAAAACAGACCCACCGTGTTTCGCCGTTTGCCACGCCTGTACCAAGGCAAATGGCAGTCAGTGGGGCGCTTGGACTTGAACACCGAAGGTTTGCTCTTGTTCACCAGCTCTGGCGAGTTGGCCAACCAGCTGATGCACCCACGCTTTGGTTTGCAGCGCGAATACGCGGTGCGCTCTTTGGGCAAGCTCAGCATGGAGCAAAAGCAGCAATTGGTCGATGGCATTCAACTCGACGATGGTCCGGCCCAGTTTGGCTCGATCGAAGAGGGCGGCGGCGAAGGCTCCAATTGTTGGTACCGCGTCACCATCTCCGAAGGTCGTAACCGCGAGGTGCGCCGCATGTTTGAAGCGGCGGGCCATGCGGTCAGCCGGTTGATCCGCATTCGTTATGGCGCCATGGTGCTGCCACGTGGCTTGAAACGCGGCGCTTTTGTCGAGTTGGGCGAGCGTGACATCCGCGCCCTGATGGAGGCTGCGGGTGCGCAGGCTCCCCTAGAGAGCGGCCCAGCCCACAACCACCGCACCGAGCGTGCAAGCAGCCGCCGTCGCGGCAACAGTGTGGGCCCCCGTCCTTCTTACCCGCGTGCCCCCGAAGAGCGCAACACAGGCCCAGAGCGCTTGGTGCGCACCGAGCGCAAACGGGGCGGCAAAACGCCTCCCATGCCGGTGCGTCAAGCACAGCCGGATCCGATGCAAACCTCGGTCGGCTACATCGGTGCCGACAGTTTTGACATGGAACGTCAGCGCAAAAAAGACGGGCAACGCGCTTTCAAAGCGGGTCTGGTGCGCGGTGGCAAGCCGGTGACGGGGGGGCGTGCGCCCGCGCTGCCTAAGCGTGGCGGACGTGGCCCACGCTGACCCTGGGCCCAGACCTCTGACCGACTCGTGTGGTTGACTTAGAACGGTTAAAATAAGAGGCTTCGCACTTGGCGAACCAAAGTTTTTAAAACGACTCCTTAGGAAAATAGAAAATGACGATCGAACGCACCCTCTCCATCATCAAGCCTGACGCCGTGGCCAAAAACGTGATTGGCCAGATCTACGCCCGTTTTGAGGCCGCTGGTTTGAAAGTGATCGCCGCTCGCATGGCCCATCTGTCGCGTGGCGAAGCTGAAGCTTTTTACGCGGTTCACAAAGAGCGTCCATTCTTCAAAGATTTGGTCGACTTCATGGTCTCAGGCCCCGTCATGATCCAAGTCTTGCAAGGCGAGAACGCCATTTTGAAAAACCGTGACCTGATGGGCGCGACCGATCCGAAGAAAGCCGCTGCCGGCACCATCCGTGCTGACTTTGCAGACAGCATCGACGCCAATGCAGTTCACGGTTCCGACGCAGCTGAAACAGCTGCCGTCGAAATCGGTTTCTTCTTTGCTGGCATGAACGTTTACGGTCACTGAAAGGCAAACGAGGTGGCGGCCCTCCAGCCGCTGCTTCACTGCACACCATGACGGCCAACCTGCTTGATTTTGATCTCGACGGTTTGGCCGTTTTTTGTGAGCGCCTGGGTGAGAAGCGCTTTCGCGCCACCCAATTGTTTCGTTGGATCCATCAAAAAGGCGCCCAAGATTTTGATCAGATGAGCGACTTGGCCAAGTCTTTGCGAGAAAAGCTCAAAACCTGTGCTCACGTTGAGCCTTTGAAGCCTATTTCCCAGCACGACTCCCAGGACGGCACCATCAAGTGGTTGTTTGATGTGGGCGACGGCAACGCCGTCGAGACGGTGTTCATCCCTGAAGACGATCGGGGCACCTTGTGCATCTCGTCCCAAGCCGGCTGTGCCGTGGGGTGTCGTTTTTGTTCCACCGGACACCAAGGCTTCAGCCGCAACTTAACCTCGGGTGAGATCGTTTCTCAGCTCTGGTTTGCCGAGCATTTTTTACGGAAAAAATTCAACACTCCCGATCGCGTCATTTCTAACGTGGTGATGATGGGCATGGGTGAGCCTCTGCAAAACTACCATGCCTTGGTGCCTGCTTTGCGCACCATGCTTGACGACCATGGCTATGGCTTGTCGCGCCGTCGTGTCACGGTGTCGACCTCGGGCGTGGTGCCCATGATGGACCGTCTGGGGGACGATTGCCCGGTGGCACTGGCGGTGTCTTTGCATGCGCCCACCGATGCGCTGCGTGACAACCTGGTGCCTCTCAACCGCAAGTACCCCTTGCACGAATTGATGGATGCCTGCCGCCGCTACTTGGCCCATGCACCGCGCGACTTCATCACCTTTGAATACTGCATGCTCGATGGGGTCAATGACCAGCCCGAGCACGCACAGGCCTTGATCGCTTTGGTCAAGCCCAAGCGTGGTTCGGGCGAGCCGGTGTCGTGCAAGTTCAACCTGATTCCCTTCAACCCATTTCCGGCTTCAGGCCTGACGCGCTCCAGTGCGGCCACAGTCAAAGCCTTTGCAGAGCAACTCATCGCAGCAGGCATCGTCACCACCGTGCGTAAAACTCGGGGTGATGACATCGATGCCGCCTGTGGTCAATTGGCTGGCGATGTACAAGACCGCACCCAGGTCGAGACACGAATGGCCAAACAGCGCGTGATTGCGCTGACGCAGGTGGTGTCATGAGAACGCTGTGCGGGCCCTTTCACCGTGTTGCTTGGGTCTGGCTGTGCCAACTGCGTGCCGGCCGCTTCAACGAGGCGCGACTGAGCAGGCTAACCTCTTTGCCGATGGAGTCTCGCAACCCCATAGCCC
>CAITHK010000140.1 GCA_903892175.1 uncultured Burkholderiales bacterium
CCCGAGAGCTGACATCGTGGATGGGCATGGATCAATGGGACAAAGCCTTGGCCTTGCTCAACAGCATGGAGGTGGACACACAAGGGGGTCAAGTCAAACTTGAAAACGTGGTGGACCCCAAGCTACGCGCCTTCATTTATCTCAAATCGGGGGACTCCGCGCGCGCTTTGGACGTGTTGAGTTCGGCGTTGAACGCTCAGGCCACGGTGCATGGTGAAAAGCACTACACCACGGCTTTGACGCGGGGTCTGTTGGGCGTTGCACGTTTCAAAAGTCAGCAATTGCCCGAAGCGCGCCAAGCCTTCACCTTGTCGCGCGAGCACCTCACGGCACCTGATTCGCTGACGGGTGACTTTGTGGAGAATGCGTTTCAGAAAAAAACCAAGCGGTTTGTGTTTGAAAGCTTCATGCAGTTGCTGGCTCAAACGGCGGCGAACAACACCTTGGACGCACAAGCAATTTTTCAACTGGCTGATGAAATCCAGTCCTCATCGGTTCAGCAAGCCTTGTCCGAAGCTGCGGTTCGCTCCGGCGTGAATGCTCCCGGGGTCTCTGAGGTGATTCGCAAAGAGCAAGACGCTAAAAATGAAAGTGCAGCACTCACGGCTTACATCTCGGGTCAAGGCGTGCAAGCAGACAAAGCACGCCATCCTCAGGTGGTGGAGCAGATGCGTTTGAGGCTGTTTGAAATTGAAAAACAGCGCAAAGAGTACAAGGCGCAGATTCAGAAAAATTACCCCGAATATTTTCAGCTGCTACAACCCAAGGCGCCCAGCCATCAAGACATTGCCCAATCTTTGGCTGCCGATGAGGTGTTCGTCGCGATCTTGCCGATGGAGGATGAAACCTATGTGTGGGCGATCAACCACCAAGGCGAGATCCAATTCAGTCGATCGAACTTGACCCAGAAAAAGGCCAGCGATCTGGTGGAACGCGTTCGCAAAACGCTGGACGTGGCCGCGATGGGGCCGCGTGCGCCAGCCTTTGACGCCCTGAGTGCGCACCAGCTTTATCAGGCCACCCTCTTGCCCATTGCGCCCATGTTGGAGGGTAAAAAGCATCTGGTGGTGGCCACCTCAGGTGCACTCGCCAACCTGCCCATGGCGGTCTTGGTCAAGCAAGCCCCTGTTGCCGTGAATGCTGCGTTTCTAACTCCAGCCTGGTTGATCCACGACATCGCCATCAGCCAGGTGCCAACGGCGGCGGGCTGGATGTCCTTGAAACGCTTTGCCAAGGTTCCTTCCAGTGCGCAGCCGCTGATGGCTTGGGGTGATCCTTTGTTTGATGTCAAAGCTTCAGGCAAGGGGACTGCCATCGCGCAAAACACGGCGGGTGCGGTGCGGTCATTGGTGAGCACCCGCACCATGACACCCAGCAGTTATGAGCAAGATGCCCAAAGCCAACTGCTCTACAGCCAGGTGCCACCGCTGCCCGAGACGCGCGACGAGGTCTTGGCCTTGGCCAGAATTTTGTCAGCCAACCCCCAAGAGGATTTGATTTTGGGCGCCCAAGCCACGCGACAGTCGGTGTTGAAGCAAAGCGCCTCGGGTGCCTTGGCCAAAAAACAGGTGGTGGTGTTTGCCACCCATGGTTTGATGCCGGGCGATTTGCCCAACCTCAATCAACCGGCCTTGGCCATGGCAGGCACAGACAACCCCAGTGAGTCGCCCCTGCTCACCTTAGAGGATGTGTTGACCCTCAAGCTCAACGCCGACTGGGTGGTCTTGTCCGCCTGCAACACCGCCGGTTCTGACGGGAAGGCCGAGGAAGCCCTGAGCGGCTTGGCGCGTGGGTTCTTTTTTGCGGGCAGCCGCAGCTTGTTGGTCACGCATTGGTCGGTTGAGTCCGAAAGCGCCATGCTGCTGACCACCCATACCTTCGATGCGTACAAGAAAAACCCAGGCATGCGACGGGCTGAGGCTTTGCGTCAGGCTATGCTTGAAACGATGAAAACCGCCAAGTACACGCACCCCACTTTCTGGGCCCCTTATGTCTTGGTGGGCGAGGGCGGAAGATGATGCGACGTCATGTCACCCTGTGGGTCTTGGGCTTGCTGTTGTGCTGTGGCGCGGTGCAAGCCCAAATGCAAGAGTTGCTGAGTGTTCAAAAACTGTCTCCAGCAGAGGCGCTTGAGTTGCGAGAACTGCTGGCCCAAGAACCCCAGGAGGGGTTGAGTGGCAAAGCTTTGGTCGATTGGTTTCAGCGCAAAGACGCAGCAGCTTTTCGTTTGGGTGAGCCGGCGGAGCGTGAGCGGGTCTTGCGTCAATGGCTCAAAGCGGCGCCCAGCATTGATTCCAAATGGACCCTGGGTTCATTTTTGATGGTCAACTCAGCCAGCACCGCCGAGGGTTTTGCGCTGATGGAAGAGGTGTTGCAAGAAGAAAAGCATCCCGTTCACATGGTGCGTGTCCGTTCGCGTTTGGCGCTGGGATTCATCGAAGAGCATCAGCTGAAAAAAACGCAGGCTTTGCTGGACGAGGCCGAAGTCATTTTGAAGCGTGACTTTGCACGCTTTCGAAATGGGGCGATTGGCTATTGGGCGGTTCGCGCTGAAATAGAGTTTTACCGTTCCAAGGCCAGGTTGTTGTGGCGGCAAGGGCGCTTCGACGAGGCCTTGGACACCGCTCGCCGCTCTGCCAACAAGGGAGGCGACCTCAAAGCCTTGGAAAATTTTGCCGTTCCCAGGCAAGTGGTGTATGGCCGCAGTTGGCATGCGGGGGCCGCTGTGGAGGTGGCGGTCATCTTGACCCGCATGGGCCGCTTGTTCGATGCTGAAGAGGCTTTGCGTGAAGCCAAAGCCATCTACCGCGACTACCAGTTCACCGAAGACCAAATGGTGTTCTTTTACCGTTGGGTGGCAGATTTGTACTTTGCCCAGAGTCGCTATGCCGATTCCCTCAAGATTGCCAACAACGTCCGCGCGGTGCAGCAGCGACAAGGCTTGTCAGATGGGACTGCGCAGTCCATTTTCACGCGCATGCGCATCAACAGCGCGCTGATCGCGCAAGAGAAATGGACCGATGCGGCCAAAGAATTTGAAAGCATTGACCAAGCGGTGGGGGACAACCCGCGACTCAAGCCGATTGCCCGCATGGTGGACATGCGGGCGATAACCTACATGAACACGGGGCGGCTCGAAGAGGCCACCCGGTTGCTCAAAGGCACCTTGGATTGGTCAACCAACAACTTGGGGGCTGACCATTACTTCACCTCTTTCAAGCGGGGTTTGTATGCGGTGGCCTTGTCTCAAGACCCGACACAACAAGGACCTGCCCTGCGCGAGTTTGAGCGCGCCATTCGTGGCATCACCGCACCCGAGACCTTGCCTGCCAACTTTGAGGAAACGCCGTTTCGTATGGGCTTGAAGAAGCTCATTTTCAAGTCGTATGTGCGTTTGTTGGCGCAAACCCCAAACGCCAGCGGGCAAGAAGCGGCGCAAGCCTTCATGGTTTCAAACCATTTGATTTCCTCCTCTGTGCAGCAGGCCATTGGGGATGCCGCAGCGCGTGCGGCCATCAAGCAGCCTGGGTTGGGTGAGATTGCGCGTCAAGACCAAGACGCCAAAGCAGAGTTGCTGACGCTGTATGCCTACATCTCTGAGCAAAGCAATGGTGGAGAAGACAAGCGCAACCCCGAAGTGGTCAAAGCCATGCGTGCGCGCATGCTGGAGCTAGAAGGGCAGCGCCGTGGATTCAAGGCGCAAATCCAAACGCTGTATCCCGAGTACTTTCAGCTTTTGCAACCCAAAGCCCCTTCGCCCGCAGAGATCGCGGCCTTGTTGGGCCCCAAGGAGGTGTTCATCACCCTGGTGCCTTTGGAGGCCGAGACCTTTGTGTTTGGCATCAACCGCGAAGGTCAGGTGATCTTTCACCGCAGCGAACTCAAACAAGCGCAAGTCGCTGACTTGGTGAAAAAGGTCCGCAGCACCTTGGATGTGGCTGAGCTCGGCCCCAAGGCGCCTCGCTTTCAGTTCGCAGAGGCGTACACGCTGTACCAACAGCTCATCCAGCCCTTGGAGGGCATGCTTCAGGGCAAAGACCATCTGATCGTGGCGAGTTCGGGTGCTTTAGGGCAGTTGCCATTGGCGGTCTTGCCGCGCCAACCTTGGCCGAGCGGCTCCCATGCCGAGGCGCCCTGGTTGGCGAAAGATTTTGCGGTGAGCCATATTTCTTCCGCCAATGCTTGGGCCTCGCTCAAGCGCTTGAGCCGTACCCCATCTGGTCAAGCGCCCCTGATGGCTTGGGGCGATCCCCGCTTTGCAGCAACGATGGCATCGGCTGACACCAAGACCGCACAGGTGCGTTCAGTGCTCAACACCCGTGCCTTGCGCAGCAGCGATTTGGACATGCCCGCTGTGGATTTGGTGCGCTATGCAGAGTTACCCCCTCTGCCTGAAACGCGTGACGAGGTGCTGGCCTTGGCCAAGGTGCTCAAGGCCAACCCACAAAGCGATGTGTTCTTGGGCGACCGGGCCACGCGCCAATCGGTGCTCAAGGCGAGCCAAGACGCATTGTTGGCAGACACACAAATTGTGGTGTTTGCCACCCACGGCTTGCTTCCCGGCGATTTGCCGCGCTTGAGCCAGCCTGCCTTGGCCATGGCGTCCACGAAAGATGTCAATGATTCACCTCTGTTGACCTTGGAGGATGTGTTGAGCCTGCGCCTGAATGCCGATTGGGTGGTTCTGTCGGCCTGCAATACGGCGGGTGCCGATGGTCAAGTGGAGGAAGCTTTGTCCGGATTGGCCCGTGGGTTCTTTTACGCGGGCAGTCGCAGCTTGTTGGTAACGCATTGGTCGGTCGAGAGCGAAAGTGCCATGTTGTTGACCACTCAAACTTTCGAGGCCTACAAAGGCAAAGCTGAGATGACCCGTTCTCAGGCTTTGCGACAGGCCATGCTCTATGTGATGCAAAAGCCGCAGTATGCCCATCCCACCTTCTGGGCCCCTTATGCTCTGGTGGGAGAAGGCGGGCGTTGAAGCCCTCCGTTTGTGATTCAACCAAGGAATTCGTTCATGAAGATATCTCGCTTTGCCATGGCCCTGATTGCTGCTGTTTGCCTGTCGGGGTGCGACACCACGTCGCCCACCATTGGCACGCCACGCGTCGCCAGTGCGCCGGTGCCCAGCCAGTTGAGCTTTGTGGACATCAATAAATTCGACAACGATTTGCATGCATCGTTGTTGGCGCATCACGACCTCGTCTCGGTAGTGTTCTATGAAAAAGTCAGTCCCAACAGCACCCCTGAGCGTTTGCAAAGATGGCTCAATGTGGTGGAGAAAACAGGTGGCAAAGTCGATGTCGAGCCACCACCAGGTGAGCTGGTGCCGCGTAACCCATTTGCATTGATCAGTTTGCTCGGTGGCCTGTGGAACGCGATCAAAATGACCACCGAAGTCAAGCAAGACAGCATGTTTTTGGCGGCACGCGGACGTGACGCCGTGATCAGTTTGGAGCGCAACCGCGAGGGACAAGTGGTGATCTCAAAGATCAGCTTCAAAGCGACCCAACCTTGAGCATGCCCTTTCGCGCTTGGTGCTGGTTGGTCGAGAGTTTTTACCGAGGTGCCACTTGGTTTGGGGTGTGCGTGGGCGGCGGTCTGGGCTTGTGCTTTGGATTGCTGTTGCACACCTGGCTGGCCTCACAAGCGACACTTGCGCATCACCTCTTAGGGCATGTGATGCTGGGCAAGTTGCCTACCCTGTTGGTGACCCTTTACATGCTGTTGCGCATCAGCTTTTTGATGCAAACAGACAGCGTTGAATCTCAGCAGGTCCAATCGTCAGCCTTGAACCCCTTGGCCCACAGCTGCGCCTGCGTGGCTGCGGTCTGGGTGGCTTGGGCAATGTTCATGGTCTGGGTGATCGCGGGCTATGTCTTGGGTTTGGCCTGGGGATTTCCGGGTCAGGTTCAGGCCCTGGTCGATGCGTTGATCGACGACACAGACTTGTGGCTTTTGACGCGGGCTGGTGTGCGGATGGTGGTGCTCGGTTGGGTTCTCTCGTTGAGCACAGCTTTTGAAGCCCGTTGGCTCATGTCACCGCATGACCGGTCCTTGGCCATGATGCGCTCCATGCTCTGGGGCTCGGTCTGCATTGCTGCTGTGGAAGCTGCAGACGTCTATATCTTTTGGTAAATGAAGGAACTGGCATGAACGTGATGGCGCGAAAAGCACCAAGCCTTTGGCTCAGCTTGGTGTTGGTGGTGGTCGCCGGTGGATGCCTCACGGCCTACGTGGCACAACGCAAAGCTTGGTTTGAGCCGCGTGCCATGTTCACGTTTGAAACCGATTCGGGGCATGACCTCTTTTTGGGCATGAAGCTCAGTTACAAGGGTTTCAAGCTGGGCCAGTTGACCGAATTGGTGTTGTTGCCCAATGGCATGGTGCAAGGCCAAATTTCTCTGCCGCAAGACAAAGCGGATTTCGTCACGCAAGGCGCTGTGCTCAAAGTCGCCAAGGACAAGATCGTCAGCTCGGAGTTGTTGCTGCAACCGGCGCCTGGCGAGGGCAAAGTCTTGCCCCACGGCGCAAACATTCCGCTGGTTCGCGAAGACATGGCCGCCGATTTGACGAAAAAAATAGATCCGTTGCTCGAGCGGGTCCATGTCCTTTTGAGTCAGCTGTCGGATCCTCGCTTGGGGGTGCAAGCCAGCTTGGTGCAGTCCCGTCAAACCATGCAGCAAACCTCAGGCACCCTTCAGGAAGCGGCTTTGTTTTTGAAAGATACCCAGCAGATCCTGCAGTCTTTTCAGCCTCTGACCCAGCAGGCCACCACCACCTTGCAAGAACTTGAAAAATCGTTGGCCCAAACCCGCACCACCATGGGCCAGACCCAGGCTTTGATCGAGCAACTCAATGATCCGCAAACCGGTTTGGCGGCGACGGTCAGCCAAACCCGAACGGCGCTGGAAGATGCGGGCAAGTTGATGCAAAACGTGGATGGCTCGCTCACGGACATCCAATCAGCGCCGCTCTACCGTTGGTTGGTGCCACAGCGCAGCGCACCGGCAGTGCCACCTAAGTGATCAGCGTTCCTCGATGTTCAACAAGGTCGAAGCAAACGCGTCAGAGCAAGCTTGTGAAACGAGCAAGTTGCGCGTCTTCCCCCCCTGTTGGCAAATGCTTTGATCACTGTTTTCTGAGCTGCTCAAAAGCAATTGCAGTTGACTTTTGCCCGCTGCGCTGAGCAAGGGCTTGACAAAGGGGCCCGCTTTTTCGCGGCTCAGAGAGGACAAGTCACGGGGTGAATCACTCACCATTACCAACACCGTGTCAAAGCCCTGAGGCCCTCCCGCCTTGATGCGCCAGTGCGGTCTTGGCAAGGTGACGGTCTGGTTGGCTGAGATGGCGTTGTTGCTGTCGACCGCATTGGGGTAGAGCAGGTACAGGCTTTTCTTGTCAGAGCCGGCCAAAGCAATGTAGAGGTAACCCTCTTGCGCGGAGGTCACGCTGAGTTGCAAGGGGTCTTGGTTGATGCGCAGCACCGCTGGTGTTGCTTGCACCTTCAGGATGCGCGAGGCATCGCGTTGTTCATGCACTTGCTTGAGCAACTCTGCTGGGCTGGCGGTTTGGGTGCTCGGGTTGGGTAGCGCGGGTTGAATGGATGTGTTGCCGACTGTGACGGCAACAGGTGGCGTGGCCAGCGGGCCAGGGGGTGTCGACGCCACAGGTGCCGGGGCAGTTGCGTTGGCGGATGCAGCAGGTGCGGGCTCTTCTTGCAAAGTCGCAGCCACTGTGGCGGGCGCTGTGAAAAAGGCGGGCACAAACCCCCGGTTGCCACCGATGGTCATTTGCTGGCCCAAGATGTCAGGAAAGCGAGACAAGGTTTTGCTGACTTTTTCTTGTGCGCAACGGGTGATTTCTTCCACACTGATGGCACCACTGTTGTCCAAATCTTTCGCCTCACCGAGCATGCAGTCTCTCCAAGCGGAGGTTGCAAGGCCTCCTGACGTCGGATCATCAAAAGACACCTCGTCGGGACGGGAGGCGGCAATGGAGACGATGTTTTCAGGGACAGCGCCTTGCTTGGACAATTCGCTGCTCAAACTGCGGGTGCGCATATTGGCGGGTTTGGCGCATTGCTCAGGGCTGATTTGGCTTACAAACTTCGGTGTCAGACTCAGACCGGCTTGTTGCAAAGATCTTGTTTTCATGGGTTGGTTGGCGATACCCCCAGAGTGACAGGCATCGTAGAACACCATCAATTTGTCAGACTTGCTGGCAATGGGCGAGAGCAGATTGCTCATTTCAAGGTTGGTGATGGCTTGGCCATCCGTGGCCAACAAGCCCTCGGTGCATGCATCTGGCCCCGTTTGTGGATCGACCCAGCGCGTGCCGTGGCCTGAGTAGTAGACAAAGACACGGTCGCCGGGGCGCACCCTGGCGTTCAGGTCTTTGAGGCTTTGGCGGATTTGTTCGGCGGTCGCATCCTTGTCTCGCAGGTATTCGATGTTGCTGTCTGGGATGGACATCGCCATCGCCATGCTGCGGGCACTCACGACGTCTTTTTTCACACCTTGCAGCGTGGAAATGCCCGAAGCCGCGTATTCCCCGACCCCAATGATCAAGGCGTGACGCGATGCTTTGGGGATAGAACGAATGCCCGTGGTTGACATGTTGTTGTTGTTGCCCGATCGTCCACTTTCTATTCTGGCGACATTGGCAACGCTGGCAGTGCCTGCACCGCTGAGAGCCATGGCGCGCACCCAGCCTTGGCTGTTGCCCACTTTGACTTGCACCCATCCCGCTTCCAGTTTGAGCGATTCAACCGCCTGCCCTGCAGGCAGGGCCATGACCGTGCTGGCGTCAAGGTAGCGCTCAGATTTAAGGTCTGTGGGGCGCGTCACGGTCATGGGCTCTGCCATGGCACTGCTGATGCACCCAGCGCTCAATCCCGCCGTGATGAAAGCCCGAAGACTCAAAGAGAAGGTCATGGGTAGCCTTGGGAAAATGATGGGGTGAAAAGGGCCGAGCGTGCTGAGCGCTTTCAGGTTCAGGGTGTCAAGGTGACGATCTTGACCCGACGGTTTTCTGCTGCAAATTTGTCGCCTGGGTTTGCGGGCTCGGTGTCGCCTTTGCCTTGTGCGATCAAGCGAGGGGCAACCACGCCCAACTTTTCAAGCTGAGCCTTGACGGCATTCGCGCGCAATTCAGACAACTTTTGGTTGTAGTCTGGTTTGCCTTTGGCGTCGGTGTGGCCTTCGATGCGAAAGCTCAATGATTGCAACTCTGAGGATTGCAAGGCCTTGGAGAGGTTGTTCAGGGTTTGGGCGCTTTCTGGGGTGATCGCGCTGGAGTTGAATTCAAAACCAATGGTGAGCGAGATGGATGGCGCTGGCTTTGGCTCATTGTTCAAGCCTTGCAAATCCACGGGTGCCGCGTCCACTTGGTCAATGCGCAGATTTCGCAAACTGCGCGTTCGGTAGGTGGGCGCTGTGGCATCTGCGGCAGGCGGCTTGAGGGCCTCGATCATGCGCTGTGTGTCAGGGTCTGCAGCCGCTGTATGGGACGTCGCGCTCAGCATGCAAGCCAGGGCGCACACACGCCACAAGCCATGAACGTCTGATGGCAGCCAAAAGGTATCAATGCGGTTGAAGGATCGGTGTTTGGAGCGCACGTTCATCTGTCCAGTAGGTCAAGGCGATGTCTAAATTTTGCAAGACTTCATCGAAATGATTGTAGTCAGGCATGGGCTTGGAATGGATGGCCAGCAGTTTGGATTCGCCCACGTAAAAGCGCCGAGGTGCGGGGTCACACACTTCTGGCAAGGACCGCAAGGCAACTTCTATGTCTTTGGCTGAATGTCCCCAGATCACGATGTAAATCAAACCTGGTTGTTGGTGCGTTTGTTCTGTCATCACTCCCACCGACAAGATGGCCGCCGTTGTCGCTTGAGGTGGGAGCGCGTCCATCACGTCATGGGGATTCCATTGCCCTTTGTCAAACTGCAACACAGCAAAGCATTCATGCATTTGGGCATTCGAGGTGTGCACCACGTGTTCGCGCAGCAACTGCAACTGCCCAAGCTCTTTGCTGCGCCAAGTTTTGTAGACAGACCAGACGGAGAAAAAAAGCAGGGAGTGAGATGCCGAGCTCGAGAGGTCCAGAAAATAAAGCCACTCGGTTTGCAGACTCAAAAAACTCACCAGCATCAATAAAACGGGAACCACCAGCACGCACCATTTCACCTGTTCATCGTTCAAATATTTACTGGCCATGCCCATCAACAGCAGGGCGAGCCAAGCGATGATCAGGTGCGACTCGGTGGACAACTCTTTCAAGAATCGTTGATTCTTCATGTTGTCGATCACATTGGCCAGTACAAAAACGCCCGGTTGGGTGATGTCAAGCGGCGTGACCTTGATGTCGAACAAGTTGGTGGCCGTGGCACCCACAATGACCACAGCATTCTTGAGCCTCGGATCGGGTTTTGCGCCTTCGCGACTTTGGCTCAAACGCCAAACTTCTGAAAAGGGAATCCGGGTGTAATTGTCTTGTCGCAAATTGAATTGGATCAATTGTTTGGGCTTGTCTGGTATGTGCCACCCCATCTCCTGCGACAAACGTGCTGGCAATGACCACATGCGCCAGCCCTGTTTGTCTTCCCACAAGGTGTAGTAGCGATTCACACCGTCAGGGTCTGGGTAGATGTTGTGAAAGCCCAGACGTGTTGTGTCGACCACGCTTTTGAAAACAGGAGGTACCAAAGCCAAAGTCGGTGGCGGTGTCGGTGTCGGTGCGAGGCGTGTGATGAACCCTGGCAATTGGTCAGCCTGCAATTGGCTGATGCCATCGTTGGCAGGGTTGAGCCGCAAGATCGGGAAAAAACTATGTCGACTCGCTGCGACCGTTTCGCTGAAGGCCAAGTCTGACGATGGATTGAGGGTGTCCACATCGGCAAACAAGATGTCAAACACCACAGCACGCGCACCTTGTTGTTCCAGCCAATCCAGTGCGCCAGCCAAGGTTTCTCGAGGCCACGGCCAACGGCCAAACTCTGCTTTCATCTGATCGAGGGAGGCCTCGTCAATGTCCACTACGACGATGGACGGATCGTGTGCGGGGGCCCAGATGCGGCGTTTGACCATTTGGTCGTAAGTGGATTTATCGGTGGTTGCGCCGCCCGGCAACCACAGCAAGTGGACAGTGGCCCACAGGGCCAACAGAGCAATCAGTGTCCATCGGATGCGATCGTGCGGCACCCGCGACAGGGCGTGCATCCAGCGCTGGAGTTGCTGCTTCATGCGCGTTTTTACAATTTCTCTCGGGCTTCTTTCTGGCTCAATTTGCGCACCTCTGAAATCGCTTGCAACTGGTTGGCGCGTGGGCGCGATTTGCCGGCTTCCCAGTGGTAGACCGATTGGGCGGACACACCCAGTAGTTTGGCCATCTCGTGCGCGGTCAAACCCAGTTTTTTACGCAAGGTGGCAAAGCCCGCCGATCGGAAGCGCAAGACCACCGGTTTCTCTGGAATTTCAGTGGCTTTGGGTTTGCCGGACTGCTTGAGCAAGCGAGCCACCGCCGACTCCAAACTGGCGATGCGACGTTTGAGTGCGGCAATTTCTGCGCGGTACTGCGCCGATGCTTTTTTGACTTGTTTCGAGTCAGCTCGGGTTTCTTTGCGCGCAATGCGTGCTATCTCGTTTTTCAGTTGGTCGGCAAACGTTGTCATAAAGCCTCGCTGGGTGGTGATGGTGATGATACTGAAACCTAAAGTGTTTCAAAGCGCAGACTTTGGGTGTGTCAACGACCTGTGCTGCGCCCACCACAAGGCGCCGATGCCCATCAGGCTGAGCGCCGTCATCCACCACAACCCCCGCTGGTAGCCGGAGGATGCTGACCACAGCAAGCCCATGATCCAAGGCGCACTGGCGCGCGCCAGCGCCAAGGGAATGCCGAGTGCGCCATTCAAACTTCCCATGTGCTCGTGGCTGATGTATTGGGCGATGGCCGTGCCTTTGATGATGGTCAACATGCCATTGCCCAAGCCATACAACACGACAAACAGCAAAGCCCAAACGGTGTCTTGCTGGCCCACCAGCAAGGCGATGAAACCCAAGGGAATCAAACACGGCATCCAGCGGTTGGTCTGGTGCACATTGAGCCGCTGTTCAAAACCGTACAAGCCCAATCGGCCCACCAATTGCAAGACACCGACGAGTGCTGGGATGGCCAGTGCCCATTGTTCTGCCATGCCTGCCTCGCGCAGCAAACTCACCATGTGTGCGGGGAGGGCGGTGGTGGCCATCATCATCAACACGATGAACACGCCGAGCAGCCAAAACGTGGGTTCTTTCAAATGCACATGCAGGGCTTGGCGGCGGGGCAAACCTGTTGGGTGCGTGGTGGGTTGGGCTGGGGCGTTTTTCAGCAAGTGGTGGTGCAGGGGGGCGCACACGGTAAGGTGCAAAGCGCCCAACACACACAGGGTGTCGCGCAACCCCAAGTGGTCGATCAGACCGGCAATGAGTGGAATGAACACGGTGCTGGCCAGCCCGCCCATGAAGGTGACCCAAATGATGGCCCGGCGAAAATTGTCGGGGAATCGCCGAGTGATCACGGTGAAAGCAGGTGGGTACAAGGTGGCGGACAGTCCGATGCCCATGGCCAGCCAAGCGGCATAGAACTGCGTGATGTCGTTGATTTGGCTGTGCGCCACAAACACCACGCCCAAGAGCAACGAACCGCCCGTCATGACGCGTTGCTCATGGCCTTGGTCAATCCAGCGGCCCACCCAAAATGCGCACAAGCCTTCTGCCAGCAAGGCCAAGCTGAAACCCACCGACGACTCCGCGCGCGTCAGCCCGAGCGATTGTTCAATCGGCACCATGAACAGCGAGAAGCCATAAAACACACTACCCCAGCTGATGAGCTGCAGCACCGAAAGGCCGACCAGAAATCGCAGGTCAAGCGCCTGACCTTGGGCAGGCCTCATTCGACTTTGAGTCCAGCCTCCACCGTCAGGGCTTCCCACTTGGGCC
>CAITHK010000141.1 GCA_903892175.1 uncultured Burkholderiales bacterium
CAGCGCGCGCGCAGCCATGAAGGCAAGTTGCAAGTTGAGTTGGCCAAACTGCAATACCTGAGCACCCGCCTGGTGCGCCGATGGTCGCACTTGGAGCGACAAAGCGGCGGCATTGGCATGCGCGGCGGCCCAGGCGAGAGTCAAATTGAGTTGGACCGTCGCATGATCAGCGAGTCCATCAAACGCACCCGAGAACGCCTGGAAAAAGTCAAACGCCAGCGCAGCACCCAGCGTCGGCAGCGTCAGCGGCGGGACGCTTTCACAATTTCTCTGGTCGGTTACACCAATGCGGGCAAGTCCACCTTGTTCAATGCGCTGGTCAAGGCCCGTGCCTACGCCGCAGACCAATTGTTTGCCACCCTCGACACCACCACCCGGCAACTGTATTTGGGCGACAAGGAGGGCGGCGGTCGATCGGTGTCCTTGTCCGACACCGTGGGCTTTATCCGAGATTTGCCGCATGGATTGATCGATGCGTTCCAAGCCACGCTGCAAGAAGCTGCTGATGCCACTTTGTTGATGCATGTGGTGGACGCTTCAAATGTCAATTTTCCCGAGCAAATGGACGAGGTCTACAAGGTGTTGGCTGAAATTGGCGCCGCCGAGGTGCCCCATGTATTGGTCTTCAACAAACTGGATGCGCTCAGCCAAGACAAGCGTCCGCTGCAGTTGCAAGACCATTACAGTGTTGACGGATTGGCTGTGCCACGCTTTTTTGTCAGTGCCCGAACCGGCGAGGGGTTACAGGCGTTGCGAGAACACCTGTCCCAACAGGCCATGCAGGCTTTGCCCGATGACCTGACGCCGTCAGAATTTCAAGACTGAGCTGTTCGGCAATTAGGCACAATCAAGACTTCAGAGAAAAAACAACGATGCGCATGAACTCCAACTCCAAAGCTGTTCGCCAACCTTCTTGGCTGGCACGCCTGCTCGGCATGTTCAACCTCAACGACGGACGTTGGGGACGTGACGCGCAATCGGGTGCCAATTCAAATGGGCAAGGTTCCCCCGAAGACAAGCCCCCTGCAGGTCAAACACCTCCCGGCCCTCAACGGCCCAGCACAGCTGGAGGCCCGCCTGACTTGGACGAGTTGTGGCGTGACTTCAACCGCAAGCTTTCGGGTTTGTTGGGTGGCGGCAAAGGGGGTTCTGAGCCGCCCAAGGGCACAACCCCTCCAGGTCCTGGCCTGCCTGGTGCGCGCGTCGGTTTGGGCGTGGTCGCCGCCGTCTTGCTGGTGATTTGGTTTTGCACCGGCTTTTTCATCGTGCAAGAGGGCCAACAAGCCGTCATCACCCAGTTTGGGCGTTACAAATCCACTGTCGGTGCGGGTTTCAATTGGCGACTGCCTTACCCGTTTCAGCGCCACGAGTTGGTGTTTGTGACACAAATTCGATCGGTGGATGTGGGGCGCGACAACGTGATCAAGTCCACCGGGTTGCGCGAGTCCGCCATGCTGACCGAAGATGAAAACATTCTGGAAATCAAATTTGCCGTGCAATACCGCTTGACCGATGCGCGCGCGTATTTGTTTGAAACCAAGAACCCCACCGACACCGTGGTGCAAGCCGCCGAAACGGCCGTGCGCGAAGTGGTGGGCAAGATGAAGATGGACTCGGCCATGTCCGACGAGCGTGACCAAATAGGTCCGCGCATTCGCAGCTTGATGCAACAAATTTTGGACCACTACAAAGTTGGCATCGAAGTGGTTGGCATCAACTTGCAACAAGGCGGCGTGCGACCTCCTGAGCAAGTGCAAGCGGCGTTTGACGATGTGCTCAAAGCCGGTCAAGAGCGCGAGCGCGCTAAGAACGAAGCAGAAGCCTATGCCAATGATGTGGTGCCGCGCGCTGTGGGTACCGCCTCGCGTTTGAAGCAAGAGGCCGATGGCTACAAGGCGCGCATCGTCGCGCAAGCACAGGGCGATGCCCAGCGATTCAAGTCGCTGTATGCCGAGTACCAAAAGGCACCCCAAGTCACCCGGGACCGCTTGTACATCGACACCATGCAGCAAATTTACAGCAACGTGACCAAGGTGTTGGTCGACACCAAACAAGGCTCCAACTTGTTGTACTTGCCGCTCGACAAAATCATTCAGCAAGCCTCACAAGGCGCTGCCGCTTCTGCAGCGCCCGCTGCCAATGACACCACGCCCCCTGCTGCACCAGCCGCAGGCAATGCCAGCAATCTCGACATGCGCGCGCGCGATGGCCGCACCCGTGACCGTGATGGCCGTTGATCAGGAAGCAAGAACATGAACAGCAAAATTGGTTTTTATATTTCCTCCGCCTTGGTCGGATTGGCGCTCATCAGCTCGATGTTGTTTGTGGTCGATCAGCGCCAGTTCGGTGTGGTTTATTCCTTGGGGCAGATCAAAGACGTGATCACCGAGCCGGGACTCAACGTCAAGCTCCCCCCTCCGTTCCAAAACGTCACTTACATCGACAAACGTTTGTTGACTCTTGACAACGCAGACACCGAGCCCATGCTGACCGCTGAAAAGCAGCGTGTCGTGATCGATTGGTACGCACGTTGGCGCATCACCGACCCGTCTGAGTACATCCGCAATGTGGGTCTGGATGAAAGCGCGGGCGCGATCCAACTCGCGCGGGTGGTGCGCAATGCGTTTCAGGAAGAAATCAACAAGCGCACCGTGAAAGAGTTGTTGTCCCTCAAGCGCGAAGCCTTGTTGGAGGCCGTCAAACGCGAAGTCCTGGCCGCCGTCAAAGGGGCCAAGCCATGGGGCGTGGATGTGGTGGACGTGCGCATCACCCGCACCGACTACGTGGATGCCATCACCGAGTCGGTGTACCGCCGCATGGAGGCCGAGCGCAAGCGCGTGGCCAACGAACTGCGCTCAACCGGTGCCGCGGAGGGCGAAAAAATCCGCGCCGACGCTGACCGCCAACGTGAAGTCACCGTAGCCAACGCCTACCGCGAAGCGCAAAAAATCAAAGGCGAGGGCGATGCCCAAGCTGCGCAAATTTACGCCGAATCTTTTGGCCGAGATGCGCAGTTTGCACAGTTTTACCGCAGCCTGGAGGCCTACAAAACCACCTTCAGCAAAAAGAGTGATGTCATGGTGGTCGACCCCTCCACAGACTTCTTCAAAGCCTTTCGTGGCAGTGGCGCCTCATCGGCAGCACCCGCCAAGAGATAACAGGCAAGCCTCATGGACTTCAACAGCGACGTGCTGTGGACCGCGTTTGGCCTGATGCTGGTGTTCGAAGGCTTGATGCCCTTTGCATCACCCGAAGGGTGGCGCAAAAAAATGATGCAAATATTGGCTTTGCACAACGGTCAAATTCGGTTCTTTGGTTTGGCACTGGTGTTGACCGGTGTTTTGATCTTGTGGTGGCTGGGTTGATGGGATCTGCCCCATAAGCCCGGTAAAATCTCTTTTTTAACAGCCCCCCTCATCTCATGTCTGCTTGGGTCTTGCCGGATCACATCGCCGATGTTTTGCCTTCCGAGGCCCGGCATATCGAAGAACTCCGTCGTCTTTATCTTGACACCGCGCGTGGCTTCGGCTACGAGCTGGTCATGCCTCCTTTGTTGGAGTACCTCGAATCTTTGCTTTCGGGCACGGGGCGGGCGCTCGATCTTCAAACCTTCAAACTCGTTGACCAACTCTCTGGGCGCACCCTGGGTCTGCGTGCCGACACCACGCCTCAGGTCGCGCGCATCGATGCCCATCTGCTCAACCGTGCCGGTGTGACCCGGTTGTGTTATTGCGGCCCGGTGCTGCACACCCGTCCTGACCGTCCGTTCGCCACCCGTGAGCCCTTGCAGTTTGGGGCTGAAATTTATGGCCATGCAGGTCTGGAGGCCGACTTGGAGGTGTTGCACCTGGCCTTGGACAGCTTGCAAGCGGTGGACCTGCAAAATTTTTCGGTCGACTTGAGCGATGCCCGCATCGTGCCTGCCTTGCTCGATGGTGTGACGCTGACCTCCGACGCCCGCGACGCTTTGCACGCCGCCCTAGCGAGCAAAGACGCGCCTGCGGTGCTTGCCACGACCGCCAGCTTGCCAGCTGCTGTTCAGACCGCTTTGGTCACGCTGGTGCGCTTGTATGGCGATGCATCGGTGCTGACGCAAGCTGTGCAAGCTTTTGCTGCCTGGCCCAAGGTGCAACAAGCTTTGACCCAGCTGCGCCAAGTGGCCGCTGATTTGGGCGATGTGCCCACCACTTTTGACTTGGCCGATTTGCGCGGCTACGCCTACTACAGCGGTGTGCGCTTTGCCATCTATGTGCCCGGTGCCAGCGACGCGCTGGTGCGCGGTGGCCGTTATGACGAGGTGGGGGCTGTGTTTGGACGCAAGCGTCCAGCAGCAGGTTTCAGTCTGGACTTGAAAGAACTGGTCAGTGTGGTGCCCGCCCGTGCCTTGAAAGCCGCGATTCGTGCGCCTTGGGGTACGGCCAAAGGTTTGCGCGAGGCCATCGCCCATTTGCGAGCCCAGGGCGACACGGTGGTGTGCGTGATGCCTGGCCATGAAAGCGAAGTCGATGAGTTTGACTGTGACCGCGTGTTGGTCGATGTGAATGGCCAATGGGCTGTTCAAGCCCTTTAATTTTTACATTGCAATTGAACTTGATATGAGCACTAGCAAAGGACAAGCCGTGGCTGCTACCAAAGGTCGTAACGTGGTCGTCGTCGGCACCCAGTGGGGCGATGAGGGCAAGGGCAAATTGGTGGACTGGCTGACCGAGACCGCCACCGGTGTGGTGCGTTTTCAAGGGGGCCACAACGCGGGCCACACCTTGGTCATCAATGGCGTGAAAACAGCCTTGCACCTG
>CAITHK010000142.1 GCA_903892175.1 uncultured Burkholderiales bacterium
ATTTCCAAGATCAACAAAGTGCGGTCGTTCACCGCAATCCCCATGTGGCGCTCTAAATTGCGTTGCTGTGCGGGACTCAAAGACTGGTCAAACAAAATCTCGGTCGCGCCGTGCAACACGGCCAAGGCTTTGATCTCGTCGGCCTTGCCACTTCCCACGAACAAAGCGGCATCCGGCGCTTTGCGTTTGCAGGTGATGCGCGCCACGGGCTGTAAACCCGCGGTTTGGGCCAACAGGCCCAATTCTTCGAGGTCGCCGTCAAAGTGAGGCAAACCAAAATCGACCCCAACCAAAATTGTGGGTGCGTCGGTGATGGATCTGGAATCGGTCAAAGGGTCAGTCTAAAGAAATATCAAAGAAGCATAAAAAAAGGGCTGTCAACAGCCCTTGGTCAGAGCGAGCAAGTTCAGACCTCTGGGGAGCTGCCTGTGCCGTCAGCTGCATTGAAGTTCACTGCGCGTCCCGGCACGATGGTGGAGATCGCATGCTTGTAAACCATTTGAGTGACCGTGTTGCGCAAAAGGACCACATATTGATCAAACGACTCGATTTGACCTTGCAACTTGATGCCGTTGACCAGGTAAATCGAGACCGGCACATGTTCACGGCGCAAGATGTTGAGGAAGGGGTCTTGCAACAGTTGGCCTTTGTTCTTTGCGTTGTCGGTGTTCATCGTCACGATATTCTCCGTGTTTCAGTGGTAGTGATAGAGACCTCACCTTACCACACGGGCAAGTGACCCGCCCCAAGTGATCAATCGTCCTTGTCTTTGTAAGGGTTGGCCGAGGTGCGCATTTGGATGCGCAGGGGCGTCCCTTCCAAAGAAAAAGCCTTGCGAAAGCGCCCTTCCAAGAAACGCTTGTAAGCCTCGGTGACATGCTCCAGCGAATTGCCATGGATCACGATCACCGGAGGGTTCATGCCGCCTTGGTGGGCGTAGCGCATTTTGGGGCGGAACATGCCCGCGCGTTGCGGGCTTTGGAATTGCACGGCTTCCAGCAACAAACGCGTCAGCACCGGTGTGGACATCTTGCACATCGCGGCCTTGTGGGCTTGTGCAATCGCTCCCCACAGAGGACCCAAACCTTGGCGTTTTTTGGCAGAAATGAAATGCAAAGCGGCAAACTTCAAAAATGGCAGCCGGGTTTCGATCGAACGCTGCAGCATTTCACGCTGGTACGCGTCCACAGCATCCCATTTGTTCACCCCCACCACCACGGCTCGACCGCTCTCCAAGATGTAACCCGCAATGTGGGCATCTTGGTCAGTGACCCCCTGGGTGGCGTCCAGCAGCAGCAACACCACGTGGGCCGATTCAATGGCTTGCAAGGTTTTGACCACAGAAAACTTTTCGATGGCTTCAAAGACCTTGCCTTTGCGGCGCAAGCCGGCCGTGTCGATCAGTTCAAATTTCTGCCCTTCACGCTCAAACGGCACGCTGATGGCGTCACGGGTGGTGCCGGGCAAGTCAAACGCCACCAAGCGCTCTTCGCCCAACCAGGTGTTGATCAAGGTCGATTTGCCCACGTTGGGCCTTCCGGCCACGGCCAGTTTGATGGTGCCGTCATCGACCGCATCGGCGTCGTCATTTTCCTCAGGCAAATTCAAAGGCGCCAAGGCCATCTCGATCATGGAACGGATGCCCTGGCCATGTGCGGCCGAGACGGGCAACACCTCTCCCAGACCCAACTCATAAAACTCGACCAATTGCATGCCCTCTTGCATGCCTTCGGCTTTGTTGGCCACCAACAAGCAAGGCTTGCCCAAACGACGCAGGTAATTGGCAATGTCGTGATCCTGGGCCGAAATACCACCCCGGGCATCCACCACAAACACCACCACATCGGCTTCTGCCACCGCTTGCTGGGTTTGACGGGCCATTTCTTTGTAAATGCCATCTGAGGCATCGGGCTCAAAACCACCGGTGTCGATCACAATGAATTCGAGCTTGCCAAATTTGGCGTTGCCGTAGTGACGATCACGGGTCAAGCCGGCGTAGTCGGCCACGATCGCATCACGCGACTTGGTCAAACGGTTGAACAACGTGGACTTGCCAACGTTGGGGCGGCCCACGAGGGCCAAAACGGGTTTCAAAACATATTCCTTAACAACCCGTGATCACGGGATTTGCAGGCCCATCACGCGACCTTCGCGTGTGACCAGCACGTGGTGCGAACCCGCAGCCACCAAAGGCGCAGCCAACTCACTGCCATCGAGTTTGATGCGGTTGAGCAAGGCCCCGTCGGCCAAGGACAGCAGATACAGCCAGCCGCCGTTGTCGGCCACCAACACGCCACGCGGGGTGACCAAGGGCGCGCTCAAGGCCCGGTATTTCAACCGCTCGGTCTCCCACAACCGCTCGCCATTGTTGCGATTCCAGGCCTGAACCACCCCGTTGGACAAAACCGAAATCAGCAAGGTGGTGTTGCCGCTGACGCCATGCTCCCCGTTAGAAGCCCGTGTCCACACACTCTGACCTTTCTCAGCGTTAACGCATCCAATTTGAGACTGAAATGCGCGCGCGCACACCACATCCCCCACACGATCTGCGGGGCTCACCAAATCCACCAAACGCTCCATGTCGTTGGTGCCTCGTGGCGTGGCAATGGCCGACTCCCAGCGGATGGCGCCCGTGTTGGGGTCGAGCCCCGTCAAGCGGCCTGACAGGCCTGCCACCAAGGTATTTTTGAAGGGCAACAAAACGCCGGCTTGCTTGAGCACCAAAGGCTCACCGGGGCGTTGTTGGGTCCACAGCTTGGCACCATTGCTGGCGTCAAATGCCAGCACCGATCGATCCGCCGTCAACACAAAAACGCGCCCACCCGCAATCAAGGGCGCTGTGAAAGATTGCGCTGAGATGGCCTGGCGCCATTGCACCAAACCATCTTTGAGCACCACCAATTGGTTGTCGCGTGTGACCACCGCGACTTGTTGGCCATCGCTGCCAACTCCCGCGGCCAAGGCTTGGTTCAAATTGAGACGCCAAATGTCTTGACCCGTTGTGGCGGACAACACAGTGACGACACCTTGGCTGTTGGCCAAGGCCACACGGTCGGCATGGACCGAGACCACCAAGGGAAAGTCCACCGCGCCAATTTGCGCCCTCCAACGGGTGGTCACCTCTTGCAGCACAGGCACCACCGACACGTCTTCGGGTTTGGGGCGCGATGGCCCAGAGCAAGCCATTAGCGCCGCGCACAGGCCCATCACGACGAGCTTAGACATCACGGACCTGAAGAGGGTGTTCACTTGGAGGTTTCCTTTGCGGCAGGTTCTTCTGGGTCAGCCCCGAGCGCCGCCAACTTGACCGCCACCAAACGGCGGTACTCGGCGTTGGCGTCGAAGCCTTTCCACGCTTGTTGGTAATGGCCAATCGCGTCGGCGGTTTTTTTCTCGATCATGTCAATGTCACCCAAACGGTCGGCCACCAAGGGCGCAAAAGCTGCAGGCACTTTGGCAGCCAGCTGTTGGCGCGCAGCATCAAAGGCTTTGTCTTCGATCTGTAAGGCAGACAAACGCAATCGGGCCAAGGCTTGGTAGCCAGCGTCATGGGATGTGTCGATGACCCAAGTGAGGTGCTTGCGCGCATCCGCAGGCCGAGCTTTTTCTTGGTAGATGCGTGCGGCCAACAAGGCTGCTTGTTGGGCATAGCTGGTTCGTGCAAACTTGTCTTCGATGTCGGCCACCGAACGGTCTAGCAGGGCCATGTCCGCGCTCAGTGCAGCGCGCTCCACGGTGTCATAAAGGGCTGCTGACTGGGTGGCCTGTTTCACAGACCAAGACTGCCAACCCATCCAAGCCGCGTAACTGCCCAAGACGGCAATGCTCGCCCAAGTGATCCAATCGCCCCAGCGCTTCCAAAAGTGCTTGAGTTCATCGATTTGTTCTTGTTCTTCGAGGTCGAGGTGGGATGCCATGGTGGTCAAAGCTTGCTAAAAATTTAAACAGATTGTAGGGGCGTGCTTGAAGCGGCGAGGCGCTGTGTCAAGGCATGCGGCAGTTGGCCCAACGGGACGCAGACTTGTGCACCTTCCCCATCCCGCAAAGCTTTGAGGGTCACCTCGCCGCGCGCCAACTCGTCCTCACCAAAAATCAGCGCAAAGCGGGCACCACTGGCATCGGCCTTTTTGAACTGAGACTTCATGCTGCCCATCCCCTCCCCTGTGCCGGCATGCATTTGGGCTGAGAGTCCCAGCGCGCGCAAGGTCTTGAGCGTGGCAAACACCAAGGGCAAGGCCGAGGCATTGGGCACGATGGCGTACAGGTCGGGACCCGCAGGCTCAGGCAAGGTGCCTTGCTCTTTCAGCAACTCCAAAACGCGCTCCACACCCAAGGCCCAACCCACGGCAGGAGCGGGCTTACCGCCCACTTGCTCGATCAAGTAGTCGTAGCGCCCCCCCCCACAAATCGTGCCTTGCGAGCCCAAACGGTCGGTCACAAACTCAAACACGGTGAGGTTGTAGTAATCCATGCCACGCACCAAACGCGGGTTGATGCGGTAGCTCACACCACTTGCGTCCAAAATAGCACGCACCGCATTGAAGTGCGCCAAAGACGCTTCACCCAAAAAGTCGATCAACTTAGGGGCGGCTTCCACCAACGTTTGCATGGCCGGGTTCTTGGTGTCCAAGATGCGCAGCGGGTTGCTGTGCAAGCGGCGTTTGGCTTCTTCATCCAGCACGTCTTGGTGCTGCTCCAAATGGGCAATCAAGGCAGCGCGGTGGGCGGCACGTTCTGACGGCTGGCCCAAGCTGTTGAGCTCCAGGCGCACGTCCTGCAAGCCCAGCTCTTGCCACAGGGTGGCAGCCAGCAAAATCAACTCAGCGTCCACCTCAGCCCCTGGAAAACCCAGGGCTTCTGCGCCAATTTGGTGGAACTGGCGGTAGCG
>CAITHK010000143.1 GCA_903892175.1 uncultured Burkholderiales bacterium
CGCAGGGCTTGATGCAGGTCATGACCAAGGTGCATGAAGACAAATACGCCGGGTTTGGAGGCTCGCTGGCCGCCTTTGACCCGGTGGCCAATGTGCGGGTTGGGGTGAATGTGCTGAAAGACTGCATTGCCCGCGCCGGCAGCACCGAAGGCGGCCTGCGGCTGTATGTGGGCGCGGCCAACATCAAAGAAGACACCGGCTACGCGGCCAAGGTGGTGGCCGAATACGGCCGCTTGCAACAAGTGGCCAAAGGCGTGAAGGTGCCACTCACCCCAGCGCCATCTTCGGCCGCTGAAGCCGCCACCGCCCGTCTGGAGAGCCTGTGGGAGAAAGCCCAGCGCCTCACCCCCTTTGGCCGCGATGCGGCCAAAGACGACGAGGAATCACGCTAAACTCTCCCCCGCGCGCAACTGGCGATAGGCGTGTTGGGTTTTGTACCCTGCACCGCTGACGTGGAGTTTTGACCACTGGGAAGCGCGCAGCCTCAACCCTTGAGGTGTTTTGCCGTTCGCCTGGGCAGCCCTGTGCCGATGCGTCGGCACGCCGGGACCACCTCTACTAGGACTGCCAGCATGTACCACCGCAACATCTTGATCGAACAGACCGACCCCGAACTTTGGGCCGCCATCCAAGCTGAAAACGCGCGCCAAGAACACCACATCGAGCTGATCGCCAGCGAGAACTACGCCTCGCCCGCCGTCATGCAAGCCCAAGGCTCGCAGCTCACCAACAAATACGCAGAAGGCTACCCCGGCAAGCGCTACTACGGCGGTTGCGAACACGTGGACGTGGCCGAGCAACTGGCCATCGACCGCATCAAACAAATCTTTGGCGCCGAAGCTGCCAACGTGCAGCCGCATTGCGGTGCCTCGGCCAACGAAGCCGTGTTCTTGGCTTTCTTGAAGCCCGGCGACACCATCATGGGCATGAGCCTGGCCGAAGGCGGTCACCTGACCCACGGCATGGCGCTCAACATGAGCGGCAAGTGGTTCAACGTGGTGTCCTACGGCTTGAACGAGAAAGAAGAAATCGACTACGACGCGATGGAGAGAAAGGCCCACGAGAGCAAGCCCAAACTCATCATCGCCGGTGCTTCGGCCTACAGCCTGCACATTGACTTCGCACGTTTTGCCAAAGTGGCCAAAGACGTGGGCGCCATTTTCTTGGTCGACATGGCCCACTACGCCGGTTTGATCGCCGCCGGCGTCTACCCCAACCCCGTGCCCCACGCCGACGTGGTGACCTCCACCACCCACAAGAGCCTGCGCGGTCCACGTGGCGGCATCATCTTGATGAAGGCCGAGCACGAAAAAGCCATCAACAGCGCCATCTTCCCTGGCCTGCAAGGCGGCCCGCTGATGCACGTCATCGCGGCCAAGGCCGTGGCGTTCAAAGAAGCCCTGGCCCCTGAGTTCAAGGCCTACCAACAGCAAGTCATCACCAACGCCCGCATCGTGGCAGAAACGCTCACCGAGCGCGGCCTGCGCATCGTCAGCGGCGGCACACAAAGCCATGTGATGCTGGTAGACCTGCGTTCGAAAAACATCACCGGTAAAGTCGCCGAAGCGGCCTTGGGCGCGGCCCACATGACGATCAACAAGAACGCCATCCCCAACGACCCCGAGAAGCCTTTCGTCACCAGCGGCGTGCGCATCGGCACCCCGGCCATGACGACGCGTGGTTTCAAGGACGAAGAAGCGCGCTTGACCGCCAACCTGATTGCCGACGTGTTGGACAACCCGCACGACGAAGCCAACATCGCCGCCGTGCGCGCCAAGGTGCACGCCTTGACCAGCCGCTTTCCGGTGTATCGCTGAATTAGGGTGTTTCTGGCGTCAAGGCTTCTGGCTTGTAGTTGCCAGGCCTTGATTGCTTGGGTTGTCGTGAAGATTTCGCGCCGCAAACGGCAGGGGCGATGGGCACGGCGGGCTCTTCATACTCTGTACAGAAAATCATCGACCGCCGCACCCATCGCCCCCACAGTTGGGTTGAGCGCAAGTTCTTTCGAAACGCAATGGCTGAGTCACAGGCATGACGCCAAAAGGCAAAAGGCAAAAGCCACAATAGTTACAAGTCAATTGCGTACCAACCAAAAAGCCAGCTCACATCGCGCATTGCAGTGCATGAACACGGCGAGCGCCAGCCAAGCCAGCCGCAGACTGGGGGTATGGGTGGGGGCCGCTGATGATTTTCTGTACACAGTATGAAGAAGCGGCCCCCACCCATACCGCCAGCGAGCCCAGAAAAGGCAAGGGCAAAGACACAACCACAAGCACAATCGCCAACAAACCAAAGCGAGACAACACCCCATGAAATGCCCCTTCTGCGGTCACCTTGAAACCCAAGTGGTGGAGACCCGCATGTCGGAAGACGGCGACTCCATCCGCCGTCGCCGCCAATGCGGCGCCTGCGAAAAGCGCTACACCACCTACGAGCGCGTCGATGTGAGCTTTCCCAACATCGTCAAAAAAGACGGGCGCCGCATCGACTACCAACGCCACAAACTGCTCGACTCCATGAGCCTGGCGCTGCGCAAACGCCCCGTCAGCACCGAACAGGTCGACAACGCCATTGAGCGCATCGAAGAAAAGCTGCTCAGTTTGGGCGCGCGCGAAGTGCCCTCCACTCGCATTGGTGAACTGGTCATGCGTGAACTGAAAAAACTCGACAAAGTGGCCTATATCCGCTTTGCCAGCGTGTACCGCAGTTTTGAAGACATTGACGACTTCAAGAGCTTGGTCGACGAAGTTCGCAAATAGTTTTCGAGTGGTGGCAACACGCCGCCAGACTTTGGATGCCTCGCATTTGCTGCATGCAAACGCTGGGCTTTTTTCATTCAGGCCAACGCGTCGACCCTGGCTTCACCTTGGTCAAGTTGTTGCTGGTGCTGGCCGTGATCGGCATGGCGGGCCTGATGGCCGCACCCAGCCTGCAAGGTTTGCTGGAGCGCGCCCGGGTTGAGTTGGCCCGCGACCAACTCTTGAACGACTTGCACAGCGCTCGCGTGCGGGCGCTGCAGCAGGGGCAGGGGCAAGCGCAGCGCCTCACGCGCATGAGCGATTGCGCGTGGGCAACCAGCGCAGGCTCCAACTGGAGTTGCGGTTGGCAGCTGCAACTGGCAGATGGCAGCCAAACCTTGCAGGTGACCCCGCTGCACACCCCGGTTCAAGTCAGCTACACAAAATCCACAGCGCTGAGCATCAGCCGCCAAGGCGAGCTTGGCGGGGTGGGCGAGCGCTGGACGGTGAGTTCACGCCACACCCGTCACAACCTGGCCTATGCGCTGTGCCTCAACAACACCGCACGCTTGCGCGTGGTGGCGGGGTCGACATGCAGCTTAATCAGCCTGAGCAGGGCATGGCCTTGTTGGAAGCGCTGGTGGCGCTGCTGCTGTTGGCTTGCGCCATCTTGAGCGCGCTGTGGCTGCGACAACTGGGCTTGCAAGCCCAGCGCCAACAAGTGAACCTCAGCATCGCCATGGGACTGGCGCAAGACACGGCCGAGCGCATGCGTCTCAATGCCGTGCAAACCTCGGCCTACAGCCGCAACTCGAAGGCCTGCGCTACCAACTCAGCGTGACCTGCAGCGCGCAAAGCTTCAGCCTGACAGCCACGCCAGTGGGCGCGCAAGTGGGTGACGCCTGTGGCAGCTTCACCCTCAGCCACAGGGGCGCGCGTGGGGTGCTCAACGCAACCCTCAGCGTGGCACAGTGTTGGGGGCGTTGAAAGACGCACGCACAGGCGCCAACTATTGCCCTTTAAAGAACAATTTTACTGACACCATCGATCAGCATGATTAAATTGACCTTTTGAGAGCGAAAATTTACAGTTGTTTCTGTGAATCAAAATAATTTGTCCCAAATGGAGCAAATATGAAGATAGAAAACAGCACGCTGCCCACCTTGGCCACGGCATTGATCACGGAGCGAAAACGTCAACAGCTGTCGCGGGAGGCTGCCGCCGCCGCCTGCGGCGTGAGTGTGTCTTTCATCCGCGATGCAGAGTCCAGCCCTCAAAATTGCAGCTTGGGCAAGTTGGTCCAGCTCATGAATGGCCTTGGCCTGAGCCTGCAAGCCCAAGGTTTTCAGGTCAGCGCACAAGCACGCACCCGGGGCTCCAAACAAGCCCCCCCCAGGGCCGACTACGGCGTGTCGGATGCACAAATCGTCCTGAGCACTGAACCTGCCACAGGCTCACCCGCCAAGGCCCATCAAACATGATTCAGCTGCGCGTTTGGGCCAACGCACAAGCCATGGGCTGGTTTGGGCACGAGGCCGGGCACTACGTTTTTCAATACGACCCCCAGTGGTTAGCCTTCCCGCGCGCCTTCGTGCTGGCTCCGCAATTTGCGCTAGGCCCAACGCCCTACCGGGGCGAAGCCGTCAAAACTTTTTTTGCCAACCTGTTGCCCGAGGGTGCGCCCTTAGAGGAAATTCTCAACGCCATTCAACTGCGCAACGCCAGCGCCTTTGAAATCGTCGGTCAGCTCGGTGCCGAGTTGCCGGGTGTGTTGTCGGTCTTACCCGAGGGCCAAGCACCTCAGACTTTGCAGCAATACAGCGTGTTGAGCCCAGACACCTTGCGCCAACGCCTTCAACAACGCCATCACAGCCAACCATTGCTCATCTCAAACCCACAAAGCAGCATGTCGCTGCCTGGCGCACAAGACAAAATGGGTTTGCGCTACGACGCAAGACGAGCCCAGCTCTTTGACAGCGTGGGCAGCTCGCCGAGCACCCACATCGCCAAACCAGACTCCCGTCTGCCCCATTTCACACCCAGCGCCGTCAACGAATACCTGTGCATGAAGTTGGCCCGTGCCATGCAGCTGCCTGTGCCAGAGGTGCATCTGTTGCATTTACCTGAGACGCTTTACATCGTGCAACGCTACGACCGCCAAGTGGTCAACGGTCATATCGTCTGCATGCATCAGATCGACGCTTGCCAACTCTTGGGCGTGGGCTCTGACTGGAAGTACGAGCGGCAAGGTGGCCTGGTCAGCCTGAAAAAAATAGCCCACGCCTTGCGCGCACTGAAACTACCAGCCAAAGACCTGCTGAGTTTTCTGCGCTGGGTCATGTTGAATTATTTGATGGGCAACAGCGATGCCCACGCCAAAAACATTTCGTTGTTGATCGACGAGACGGGCTACGCCATGGCCCCTTTTTATGACCTGCTGTGCGTGCAGGCCTATGGGGACGACCGCTTGGCGCTCTACATCGGTGACGATGACACCTACCCCCGCATCGGCGCTCACTCATGGCAAGCGTTGTGTGACGATTGCGGGTTTGGCGCCAAGCCCAGCTTGCGACTGTTCAAAAAAATGGCCATCGATGTGCCCACCGCATGGGCAAAAGTCACCCAACAAGCCATGGCCACCCACCCCTTCACAGCCGCCGAGCAAGCCCTGGTGCAGGCCATCACCGCTGTGATACAGCGCAACTGTGCGGCAGCGTTGTCGATGCTGGGCTGAGCCAAACACCCCTGAACAGATAATTGCCACATGATTTCCCCCACCGACACCGCCCACATGGGCCAAGCCTTGGCCTTGGCTGAGCAGGCGCTGTACCTCACCTCCCCCAACCCGCGGGTCGGTTGCGTCATCACCCACGCCGATGGGACGGTGCTGGGCAGCGGCCACACCCAAGCGGCGGGCCAGGCCCATGCCGAGGTCATGGCCTTGCGCGATGCCCAGGCACGGGGCCACTCGGTGCGAGGTGCCACGGCCTATGTGACGCTGGAGCCCTGCAGCCACCAAGGCCGCACCGGACCGTGTTGCGATGCACTGATTCAGGCCGGCATCCAGCGCGTTGTGGCCAGCGTGCAAGACCCCAACCCCCAGGTGGCGGGCCAAGGCGTGGCGCGTTTGCGCGCTGCGGGCTTGCAGGTGGACGTGGGGCTGATGGCCGATGCGGCACTTGAGCTCAACATCGGTTTTTTCAAACGCATGCAGCACGGCATGCCCTGGGTGCGCATGAAAATCGCCGCCTCGCTGGACGGGCAAACCGCATTGACCAATGGTGTCAGCCAGTGGATCACCCACGACGCCGCCCGCCAAGACGGCCACGCCTGGCGCGCGCGCGCCTGCGCCGTGCTGACCGGCATTGGCACCGTGCTGCAAGACGACCCGCAATTGGACGTACGCGCCGTCGCCACCCCGCGCCAACCCAGCTTGGTGGTGGTCGACAGCCGCTTAGAAACCCCCTTGAACGCCAAGCTGTTTGGCCCGCAACGCCCCGTGTGGCTCTATGCCGCGCAAGACGATGCCAACAAACGCCAAGCGCTGCAAGCCCAAGGCGCCCGCGTGACGAGCCTGAGTGACGCCACGGGCAAGGTGGATTTGGCCCAGATGCTGCGCGACTTGGCGCACCATGGCGTCAACGAGCTGCATGTGGAAGCGGGCCACAAACTCAACGGCTCGCTGCTGCGCGCCGGGCTGGTGGACGAGCTGCTGGTGTACCTGGCCCCCTTGTTGATCGGCCAAGGACGGGGCATGAGCAACCTGGGACCCTTGTCAAACCTGCAAGAAGCCCTGGCCCTGGACTTCCATGAGGTCACACCCATTGGGCCCGATCTGAGGTTATTGGCGCGCATTCGACGATGAGGCCCCATAAACCTGCGAAAATACGCGCATGTTCACCGGAATCATCACCGGCGTGGGGCGTATCACCGCCGTTCACGACCTGGGAAGCTCTTTAAACCACGGCAAGCGCCTCACCATCGAGGCCCCTGCCGGGTACCTCGACGACGTGGGCTTGGGTGACAGCATCGCTTTGAACGGCGCTTGCATGACCGTCACCACGTTTGACCCCCTCCACCACCAGTTCACGATTGACATCTCGGCCGAATCGCTGGCCCGCACCAGCGGTTTGGCGCAGCTCGGGCGCGTCAACCTCGAAAAAGCCTTGCGGGCCCACGACCGCTTGGGCGGGCACATCGTGTCCGGCCATGTGGATGGCATTGGCCAGGTCAGCCTCTTTGAGCGCGTGGGCGAAAGCTGGGAGCTGCGCATCATGGCGCCGCCCGAGCTGGCCAAGTACCTGGCCTACAAAGGCTCGATCACCGTCAACGGCGTGAGCCTGACGGTCAACCAGGTGCAAGATTTCTTTGAGGCCGACGGCCCGCAGGGTCTGCGCGGTTCAGAAATCAGCATCAACCTCATTCCTCACACGGTCGACAACACCGCCTTGGGCAGCCTGCAAGCAGGCAGCACCGTGAACCTCGAAATTGACACCGTGGCGCGTTACGTTGAACGCATGCTGCGCGTGGACTCCACCTTGAAAGCCCCGCAATGACAACAGCCCTGACCCCCGTGGCCATCTCGCCCGTCGAAGACATCGTGGCCGAGATGAAAGCTGGCCGCATGGTCATCCTGGTCGACGAAGAAGACCGCGAAAACGAAGGCGACTTGGTGCTCGCTGCCGACCATGTCACGCCCGAGGCCATCAACTTCATGGCGCGTTTTGGCCGAGGCCTGATTTGCCTCACGCTCACCCGCGAACGTTGCGAGTTTTTGAAACTGCCCCCCATGGCCGCGCGCAACGGCACCGTCTACAGCACCGCGTTCACCGTGTCGATCGAAGCCGCCGAGGGCGTGACCACCGGCATTTCTGCCGCCGACCGCGCCCGCACCATCGAAGTGGCCGTGGCCAAAGACACACACCCCAGTGACCTGGTGCAACCCGGCCACGTGTTCCCGCTGCAAGCGGTGGACGGCGGTGTGCTGATGCGCGCGGGCCACACCGAAGCCGGTTGCGACCTGGCCGCCATGGCGGGCTGCTCGCCCACCTCGGTGATTTGCGAAATCATGAAAGACGACGGCACCATGGCGCGTCTGCCCGACTTGCAGCTGTTTGCCGCCGAGCACGGTTTGAAGATTGGCACCATCGCCGACTTGATAGCCCACCGCAGCCGCACCGAGTCGTTGGTGCAAAAAGTGGGCAGCCGCCCCCTCACCACAGCACACGGCGAGTTCACCGCCAACGCCTACAAAGACATGACCAACGGTGCCGTGCACATGGCCTTGGTCAAAGGCAGTTGGAAGGCTGAGCAAGACGTGTTGGCCCGGGTGCACGAGCCCTTGTCGGTGCTCGACGCGCTGGAACCCAACCGTGTCATGCACTCTTGGGGCCTGGATTCAAGCCTGCAACGCATCGCCCAAGAAGGCGCAGGCGTGGTGGTGTTGCTCAACTGCGGCGAAAGCGGCGAGCAGTTGCTGGCCCAGTTTGACGGCACCGCCCGCTCAGCCCATGGGCCCGCGCGTGGGCGCATGGACTTGCGCAGCTACGGCGTGGGCGCACAAATTTTGCGTGACTGCGGCGTGCACAAAATGCGCCTGTTGGGCAACCCACGCCGCATGCCCAGCATGACCGGCTATGGTCTGGAAATCGTTGGCTATCTGGCCAAAGCTTAAGTCACAAGGAACCTCTGACATGTTTGTCTCCAACCTCGCCAGCACCACCACCTTGGACGCCAGCAGCCTGAAAATTGGCATCGTCCAAGCCCGCTTCAACGAAGACATCACCAACACCTTGCGCGAAGCCTGCGTGGCCGAACTCAAGGCCATGGGCGTGACCGACGAGCGCATCACCGTGGTCCAAGTGCCGGGCGCACTGGAAGTGCCCCTCACGCTGGCAGCGCTGGCCCAAATTGAAGACCCAGAGCCTTTCAGCGCGCTGATCGCCTTGGGTTGCATCATCCGTGGCGAGACCTACCACTTTGAGCTGGTGGCCAACGAGTCGGGGGCTGGCGTGACCCGCGTGGGCATGGACTACCACGTGCCGATTGCGAATGCGATTTTGACCACCGAGAACTTAGAGCAAGCCGTGGCCCGGCAAACCGACAAAGGGCGCGACGCCGCGCGCGTGGCGGTGGAAATGGCCTTGCTGCTGGAGCAACTCGCATGATGACGGACTCCGTCACGCCCGACGCAGCGCACGACTGCGCGCCCGCATCAACCGCCCTACAAGACAAAACCACGCGCAAAAGCTCAGCCAAGTCGGGCCGAAGCCGTGCGCGCGAATTTGCACTGCAAGGTCTGTATCAATTTTTGGTGGGTCGCAACGAGGCCGCCGACATTGACGTCTTCACGCGCGACTTGAGCGGTTTTCACAAATCCGACTCGGCCCATTACGACGCCTTGTTGTATGGCTGTGTGGAGCACCGCGAGGTGCTGGACAGCTTGATCTTGCCTCTGCTGGACCGCAAGCTTGAAGAAATCTCGCCCATCGAACACGCGGTGATGTGGATGGGCGTGTACGAATTTCAGCACTGCATCGATGTGCCTTGGCGCGTGGTGTTGAACGAATACATCGAGCTGGCCAAATCGTTTGGCGGCACCGACGGCCACAAATACGTCAACGCCGTGCTCAACGGCTTGGCGCCACAGTTGCGCAGCCACGAGGTGCAAGCCGACCGCCTGACTGGCAAGGCGCGATGAAGATAGCCCAGCGCGCCCAGCGCATTGAGCCGTTTTATGTGATGGAAGTCGCCAAGGCGGCGGCGGCACGCGCCGCCACTCTAGGGCCCAACGACCCGGCCATGGTGTACCTGAGCATTGGCGAGCCTGACTTCACCGCCCCACCACGGGTCCAAGAAGCCGCCGTGCGCGCCCTGCACGACGGCCACACGCAA
The DNA here is from genome assembly GCA_903892175.1 of uncultured Burkholderiales bacterium. Taxonomy (GTDB): domain Bacteria; phylum Pseudomonadota; class Gammaproteobacteria; order Burkholderiales; family Burkholderiaceae_C; genus Limnohabitans. Next base: position 9,633 of record CAITHK010000143.1, read on the forward strand.
TACACCGCAGCCTTGGGGCTGGGTGCTTTGCGGGAACGCATCAGCGGCTGGTACGACCAGCGCTTTGGCGTGCAGGTGCCGGCCAGCCGCATCGTCATCACCGCAGGTGCCTCGGCGGCCTTGCAACTGGCGTGTCTGGCCCTCATTGAGGCAGGCGACGAAGTGCTCATGCCCGACCCGAGCTACCCCTGCAACCGCCAGTTTGTGAGCGCAGCCGAGGGCCGCGCCGTGCTGGTGCCCACCACCGCGGCAGACCGCTTTCAGCTCAACGCGGCGCAGGTGCGCGAGCACTGGAACGCGCACACCCGTGGTGTGCTCTTGGCCTCGCCGTCCAACCCCACGGGCACCTCGATCCACCCCCACGCCTTGCGCGACATCCACGGCGAGGTGTCCCAGCGCGGCGGTGTGACGCTGATCGACGAAATTTATCTGGGCCTGAGCTACGACGACGCGTTTGGCCAGACCGCTTTGGCGCTGGACGACCAGATCATCAGCATCAACAGTTTCTCCAAGTACTTCAGCATGACCGGTTGGCGCTTGGGCTGGATGGTGTTGCCCCAAGCCTTGGTGCCGGTGGTCGAGCGCTTGGCGCAAAACCTGTTCATCTGCCCCAGCACCGTGGCACAGCACGCCGCGCTGGCCTGCTTTGAAGCCGACAGCTTGGCCGAGTACGAGCGGCGCCGCGCCGAGTTCAAGGCTCGGCGAGACTTCTTTGTGCCGGCACTGAATCAACTGGGCCTGACCGTGCCGGTGATGCCCGATGGCGCGTTTTACGCCTGGGCCGATTGCAGCGCCGCCTGCGACAAACTGGGCGTGCGCGGCAGCTGGGACTTTGCGTTTGAGGTGCTGCAACGCGCCAACATCGCCTTCGCGCCGGGGCGCGACTTTGGCCAGGCCGATACCTCGCGCTTTGTGCGTTTTTCAACCGCCCGCTCGCTGCCCGAGCTGCGCGAAGCCGTGACCCGTTTGCAACACCTGCTGGGCTGAACAGCGATGACTCACCCGACCTCCCTCACGTTTGAACACCCGGTGCGGGTGTACTGGGAGGACACCGATGCCGGGGGCATCGTGTTCTATGCCAACTACCTCAAATTTTTTGAGCGCGCACGCACCGAGTGGCTGCGTGCCCTGGGCGTGGGCCAACATGCGCTGCGCCAAGCAACGGGCGGCATGTTTGTGGTGAGTCAAACCAGCCTCAAATACCACCGGCCAGCCCAGCTTGACGACTTGTTGCGTGTGACCGCGCGCTTGGCCGAAGGTGGCCGCGCCAGCTTGGTGATTGCCCAGCAAGCATGGTGTGGAGACACGCTGCTGTGCGAAGGCACGATCCGCATTGGCTGGGTCGATGCCGCCACCCTCAAGCCTGCGAGAATTCCCTCTTCTGTATTGGAACGCCTGACATGACACAAGACTTTTCCATCGTCCATTTGTTGCTCAACGCCAGCTGGGTGGTGCAGGTGGTGGTGCTGATGCTGATGGGCGTGTCCATCACCAGTTGGACCGCGATTTTTCGCAAGATCATTTCCCTGCGCCGCGTCAAGACCCTCAACGAAGAGTTCGAGCGCGAGTTCTGGTCAGGCACCAGCCTGAACGAGTTGTATGCGTCGGCCGCCAAAAACGCCAAGCTCTCAGGCCCGATGGAACGCATTTTTGCCAGCGGCATGCGCGAGTACCAAAAACTGCGCGAACGCCGCATCAATGACAGCAGCGCCTTGATGGACGGCGCCCGCCGTGCCATGCGCGCGAGCTACCAGCGCGAGATGGACGCCATCGAGTCCAACCTGTCCTTGCTGGCCTCGGTCGGTTCGGTCTCTCCCTATGTGGGCTTGTTTGGCACGGTGTGGGGCATCATGCACGCCTTCACCGGCTTAGCAGGTATGCAGCAAGTAACGCTGGCCAAAGTGGCCCCCGGCATCGCCGAAGCCCTGGTGGCCACGGCCATTGGATTGTTTGCCGCCATTCCGGCGGTGCTGGCCTACAACCGTTTTTCACGTGACATCGACCGCGTGTCGATCAAGCTGGAGACCTTCATCGAAGAGTTCTCCAACATCTTGCAGCGCAACGTCAGCGCCACCACGCTGGCCCACTGAGTTCAAAGGCCCCCCATGGCGTCTATCGCTCCCCGCTCCGGCAGAGGCCGCCGCACCATGAACGAGAGCAACATGGTGCCCTTCATCGACGTGATGTTGGTGCTGCTGATCATCTTCATGGTCACCGCGCCGCTGATCTCGCCCAGCGTGATCGACCTGCCCACCGTGGGCAAAGCGGCCACCGTGCCCGACCAGGTGATCCACGTCGAAATCAGCAAAGACGAAAAGATCACCCTCAAGAGCACCGGCACGACGGTCGCCACACGCAGCAGCTCGCTGGAGATGCTAGCGCGCGATGTGCGCCAATTGCAAGGCGAAGTGGCACAAGGCCCGGTGGTCATCACGGGCGACCGCAGCATCAAGTACGAACCCGTGGTCAAAGCCATGGACATCTTGCAGCGCGCCGGCGTGCAACGTGTGGGCCTGGCCGTGCAATTGGTCGATTGAGTTTCAGCCCCTGCCGCCATGAGCGCCCAAGCCAAGCATCTTGAATTTGCGCCCCCGCCGCCCCCGGGCACGGGTCGCTCGTTGACGCTCGCTCTGTTTGTGCACGGCTTGCTCTTGGTGGCGCTGACGGCAGGCATTCAGTGGAATCAAGACAACCCCGTGTCGGCCGAGGCCGAACTGTGGTCTGCCGTGCCCCAAGCCGCAGCCCCCAAGTTGGTGGAGGTGGAACCTCCACCGCTCCCCCCGCCTGCGGCCCCCAAGGAAGTGGTCAAACCCCCACCGCCTGCGCCAGACCGTGAGGCCGAGATCGCCTTGGCCAAGAAACGCAAACAACTCGATGATGAGAAAAAGCTTCAACAGGCCAAAGATCTTGAGCGGCGCCAAGCCGAGTTGAAAAAAGCCGAACAAAAGAAAGCCGACGAGAAGAAAGCCAAACTCAAAGCCGAAGAAGACAAGCGCCAAGCCGACGCCAAGCGGGAAGAAGAACGCAAGGACAAAGATCGCAAAGACAAAGAGGCCAAAAAGCTGCAGGCCCAGAAAGAGGCCAAGCAAGCGGCTGAAGAGGCCAAGAAACTCGAGGCCATGCGCGAAGACAACCTCAAACGCATCGCGGGTCTGGCTGGGGCCACGGGCAGCGACAATGCCAGCGGATCGGCCTTGCGCTCAGCAGGGCCTTCTGACAGTTATGGCGGGCGCATCCGTGCCCGCATCAAACCCAACATCGTGTTCACCGAAGAGCTGGTGGGTAACACCCCAGCCGAAGTCGAAGTGCGCTGTGCGCCCGACGGCACCATCGTGGGCAAAAAGCTCGTCAAGTCCAGCGGTAACACTGCCTGGGACAACGCAGTCCTCAAAGCCATCGACAAGACCGAGGTGTTGCCGCGCGATGTGGATGGTCGGGTGCACTCGCCGCTTTTGATTAGCTTTCGTCCCAAAGACTGACCGAATGAACCGTTCTTTTGTCATCGATGTGTTGAAACTGCTGGCCGCCCAGCTGATCGTGCTGCACCATTTGGCCTGCTATGGGCCCATGGCCGATGCCGTTCGCAGCGCGTGGCCAACGTGGGCCGAATACCTCACCCTCGACGCGCGCTTGGCCGTGCAAGTCTTTTTGGTGATTGGGGGCTATTTGGCCGCCCATTCCATCATGGGCCGACGCGGTCAACACCCTCCCCTCAAGCTGATCCAACGCCGATACCTGCGCTTGATGCCAGGCTTTGTGGTGGCCCTGTGCTGGGTCAGCAGTTTGGTGTGGGTGCTGCGCCCCATGATTTCAGGCGACTGGTTGGTCGAGGTACCGAGCCTGCACGCGGCACTGGCCCATCTGACCTTGCTGCAATCGGTGCTGGATGTTCCGGCCTTGTCGCTGGGCGTTTGGTATGTGGCCGCAGACTTTCAGCTCTACGTGTTGCTGGTGGTGTTGGCGCATTGGCTCAAGTCAGACCGCGCTTTGTCACTCGGTGTGTCCGCCTTGTGCGTGGCGTCGATGTGGTGGTTCAACCGCTTGGCAAGTTTGGACAACTGGGCGATTTATTTCTTTGGCGCCTACGGCTTGGGCGTGCTGGCCGCATGGGCACGTCGCTCAAGCTTTGACCAACTGGTGTTGGGTGCCGTGTTGCTGCTGGGTGAAGAGTCGCTGTGGGTTGCGCCCCGCATCCGCTTGGCGCTGGCGCTGCTGACGTGCCTGGTGTTGGCCCATGTGAGCATCAACAAGCCGCCCGTGGACCGCATCCAACTGGGCCGGGTCAGCACCTTGTGGGTCGACAGTGCCTACGCCATGTTCTTGACCCACTTTGGCATGATCGTGGTCTTCAACGCGGCCTGGGAGCAGGGGCCATGGACCTCACCCACGGCTGCGTTGTGGCTGAGTGGCATGGCTTGGCTGGCGAGCATTGCCACAGGCGTAGCTTTTCATGTGTGGGCTGAAAAACCGATCACAGCGTGGGTCAGCCAAGTCCGTCCAAACCTGCTTGCTGCCAGCTTGTACCCCGCGTTGCGTTCGGTCTGTCCCGCAGTGCTTCGAGGGTTGGTGGCTTTGCTGCCAGGCAGGTCCTCAGCGGCTAAGTTTTAAGCGCGCAGGGCAACTCATGCAGGCTGCGCGCTGCAGCCAAGGTCAAGGTCGACCACAAAGGCCACTGGGCACGCCAAAAGTCACCCGAGTCTGAGGGACGAATGGTGTGCACAGACAACTCGGTCAACCACTGCGCCACCCACAAGGGCGCACGCATGGCCTGAGCTTGCCCGGCTACACGCTGTACACACAGGGTGAACACGCCCAACTCGCACCCCAGTGACATCCAATCTTCTGTGCCTTCGCTCAGCGCAGGGGGCAGGCCCAATGCGCGGGCCGCCAGCGGCTGCACATCTCGCACGGGCGAAGACGTTGGCGCCGATGCGGGCAGCAAGCGCAAACGCAAAGCGCGTTCGGCCACAGGTTGCAGGCGCTCCCAAGCCAGACACACCTCGGCTGCGGCAGGCACACTGCGCAGGGCTTGAATGTCTGCGGCCATCAGGGTCAGCACATCGTGGGTGACCAAGGCCAAGGCGTTACAAAGCAAATCGGCCGGGTGGTTCAAGGGGTAGACCGCCGCCGCCGCCGCAGGGTTGAACAAGCGCACGCTCTCGCGCAGATGCTTGATCACAGCAGGCTCGGCGCGGCTGCTGGCCGACAAGCTCTCGCGCATGATGTGTGGCACATCGAACAGATCCACCTTGCAGGTGTTGACGATGGACTGCGCGTCACCCTTGGGCAGGTGGCCCAGTTCAGCCTGGGCTTGGGCCAGCGCGGCCTCTTGGCGCAACATGGCCGCCACCAAGGCCCGCTCGTCCAACAAAGACGTCAGGTCTGCACGCAAGGCCTCGCTCATGTGTCCCAACGTGTGCGCCTCAGGCGAATTTGGTTGGGCATGGGCACCGAGCGGCGCAGCACGTCTTCGCCCAACCACTGGGCCGACTTCCAAGCGCGCTGGGCCACGGTGGGCAGGGGCAGTTGCTGGTAGTCGTCGTTGAAGACTTCAAAGCTGTAGTCACCCCGGTAGCCCAGCTTGTACAAACGGGTCACCAAGTCTGCGGTGGCCTCGCTGTGCACGCCCTCGCCGGGGAAGACACGGAAGTGGCGCGCGGTGGTCATGCGCTCTTCAAAGGAATGGATTTCTTGCCACATGAAGTCGGCCAACTGAACCAGAAAAATTTTCTCGGGATCCAAGATCTCCAACTCATCGAGCGGCGTTTTGGCGGCCAGCATGTGGAACGAGTCCAAGCCAATGCCCAGATTGGGCACGTCGGCACGGAACACCACATCCCAGGCGGTGGTGAATTCGTTGATGGTGCGGCCCCACGACAAACCTTCAAACGCCACCTTGATGCCCAGCGGCACCGCCAGCATGGCGAGCTTGCGCAAATCGGCAGCGATGTGGTCGAGGTCTTGGGTGGCGTGGGTCGAGGTGGACGAGCACACCAGCAACACCTTGGAGCCCAGGGCGGCGCACATCTCCAACATGCTTTTGGCAATGTCGATCTTGTAGTCGTGCAAATGGCCGCTCAAGCCTTCGAAGTCGCGCAAGACCTGAAAACCCGTGACACGCAAGCCGCTGTGTTTGACCACACGCACAGCAGCGTCCAAGCCCTCGGGGTGGCCCACCACGTCGCGCGCCGACAACATCACTTGACCAAAGCCGGCCTCACGGATGGCCTTGAGTTTGGCTTCGAGTGGCCCCGCCAGCGAGATGGTGTCCATCCCAAAGTCGTCCATGGTTCCTTGAAACTGGCTCATGTCAGGCCTTTGCGGTGTGAACCAACTCAAAGCTCAGCGTTCCCAACCAGGTGCGCGTGAGGGCGCCCTTGTCGTCCACGTGCACGCCTTTGGATTCGACAAACTCCACGCCCCGGCTGCGCAGCGCTTGGACCGCAGCCAACACATCGTCGGTGCCAAGCCCCACGCGGTGGAAATGTTCTTCTTCGTCCACGGCCAACACGCTGGGCTCGGGCTCAATCAATTGCAGGTAAAAACTCTGGCAGGGGCTGCGCAAGATGCGGCCCTTGGGCAAGATGCCAAAGTGCTCGCCAGTGGGCAAGGCCTCAAAGCCAAACAACTCACGGTAGAACTCGGTCCAGTCTTCGGCGCGGTCGGTGCCGATGTATTGCACCAAGCCAAACACATGCAAACCTGCCGTGGCCGGGGGGTGTTGGTCCACACCGGGAATGGGCGTGAAGTCGACGTCGTAAATCGAAAACTCTTTGCAGCGGTCCACAAAGTAAATGCGACTCGACCCCACGCCGTGCACCGCAGGAATGTTGAGTTCCATCACCTCCACCTTGGTGGGCACGGCCCAGGCACCGCGGTCGATGGCGCGTTTGTAGGCTGCGGCGGCGTCACGCACCCGCAAGGCGATGGCGGCAATGACGGGTTTTTCGCTTGGCGCCACGCTGTGTGCCATGCCTGCCTCGTGCGCGTTGACGATCACATTGACACCGCCTTGGCGGTACAGCATGACCTCGCGTGAGCGATGCCGCGCCACCGGACGAAAGCCCATCATCTCCAGCACCTGGCCCAGGGCTTGGGGTTTGGAGGTGGCGTATTCGATGAACTCAATGCCTTGCATGCCCAAGGGGTTGGGGGCATCGGCAATGGATTCACGGTCGAGGGTGGGCGTCTGGGTCATGGGGTTCTCACAAAATCAAACGGGGGTCGCTGCAGCGGTGGTGGTGTGGGCGCCACCCAAGAATAAGCGCTCCATCTGGGGGTCGGCCAAAATTTCTGCGGCCGATTTGTACAGTACCAAGCGGCCCGACTCCAGCGCAATGGCTTGGTCTGAATACTTCAAGGCGCTCTTGACGTTTTGCTCCACCATCAGCACGGTGGTGCCTTGGTCGGCCAATTTGCGCAAGAGTTTGAACACGTCTTGCACCACGATGGGCGACAAGCCAATCGAGGGCTCGTCGATCAACAGCACCTTGGGGCGCAACAACAAAGCACGGCCAATCTCCAACTGCTTTTGTTCACCGCCCGACAAAGACGAGGCCAGAGAATTCATGCGCTCTTTGACGCGGGGGAAAAACTCCAGCACTTCAGGAATGCGCTCGTGCGTGGTTTTCATGCCCAAGGTGATGCCGCCCAACTCCAAGTTCTCATACACCGAAAGCTGGCCAAACAGGTTGCGGCCTTGGGGCACAAAGGCGATGCCGCGCGCCAGCAGGTCTTTTTGGGTGGCGCCCGTGATGTCCTCGCCGTTCATACGGATCTTGCCTTGGCGCGGCGTGAGCAAACCGAACAAGGTTTTCAGCACGGTGGACTTGCCCGCGCCATTGGGGCCAATCAGCAAAGTGATGGAGCCCTTGGGCACCGCGAACGACAGGTTGTTGAGGATCATGAAATCCTTGTAGCCCGCCACCACGTCGTCAAATTCAATGCAGGTGTCTGTCATGGTCAATTCCCCAGATAGGCGTCAAGGACTTGCTTGTTGGCGCGAATTTCAGCGGGTGTGCCAATGGCCAACACCTGGCCTTCGACCATCACCATGATGCGGTGGCACAAGTCCATCACAAAGTCCATGTTGTGTTCAATCACCACAAAGCTTCCTTTGCGGGTGTGGTTGAGCTCTTTGAGCAAACTGCTGATGCCGCCCACCAAGGAGGGGTTGACCCCCGCGCAGGGCTCGTCGAGCAGCACCAAGTCGGGCTCGCTCATGAAGGCCATGGCGATGTCGACCAATTTTTGCTGGCCGTAGCTCAGCTCACCGGCTTTTTTGTCGGCCACGTGGCGGATGTGGAACTGGTCGATCAAGGCATCGGCCTTGTCGCCTAAGTTGGAATCACCCGGCGCAAACATGCGGCTGAACAACGTGCCTTGGTGCTCTTGGGCCGCGACGATCAGGTTGTCGCGCACAGTCATCTTGCCAAACACTTGCAGCGTCTGAAAGGTGCGCCCCACGCCCAAGCGGTTGAGCGCCAGTGGGCCGAGCTGGGTCACATCTTGACCCTTGAGTTCGATCTTGCCTTGGTCGGGTGTGATTTGGCCCAACATGCTGTTGAACAAGGTGGTCTTGCCCGAGCCATTGGGGCCAATCACGCCAAAGATTTCACCGGGCATGACCTCAAACGACACGCCACCCACCGCCTGGATGGCGCCGTAGGCTTTTTTCAGGTCGGTGACCTTGAGTACGGGCTGCGTCATGGCTTGACTCCTTGTGCAGCGCGGGCCGCCGAGGCCTCGCGGGATTGGCGTTTGGCCTTGAGGCGATCAGGAATGCTCAGCAAGCCATCGGGCAGCCAAATCATCAGCATCACCACCGCGGTGCCAAAAACGAACAAATACCAAGCTTGGGCAAAGCGCAACCACTCGGGCAAGATCACGCCCACCGCAGCGCCCAACAAAGGGCCCAAGAAATAGCCGGGGCCACCCACCACCACCATGAGGTACATCATGATCGAGGCTTCCACCGTGAACGGTGCGGGGTCGATGAATTGCACCAAGGACCCAAACAAGCCCCCAGCAATGCCGGCGTAGGCGGCGCCAATGGCAAAGCTCAGCAAGGTGTAACCCCGAATGTCCACGCCCAAGCTCTCGGCACGGATGGGGTTGTCGCGCAAGGCGGTGAAGGCTTTGCCCCAAGGCGAGCGCAGCAAGCCCCACAGCAACAGGCCCAACACCACCGTGAAGGCCAGCACCAAGTAGTAGTAGGCCAAGTTGCCGTCAAAACTCACGCCCAAGGCCTGAGGCCGTGGGATGTTGTTGATGCCAAAGGTGCCTCCGGTGAGCCACTCTTCGTTGCGCATCACCAGCCACACGGCGGTGTTAAAGCCCAGCGTGGCAAAGGCCAGGTAAATGGTTTGCACCCGCAAGGCCGGAAAACCCAGCGCCAAACCGACCCCAAAGCAAATCAGCGCGGCCATGGGCATGCCCAACCAAAAGCTGTAGCCCGCCTGCATGAGGATGGCCACGGTGTAGGCCCCGATGCCAAAGAAGGCGGCGTGGCCCAATGATTTTTGCCCCGCATAGCCCACGGTCAGGTTCAGGCCCATGGTGGCGATGACATAAATCAGCCAATAGGTGAACAGGTAAATGCCGTGGCTCTTGAGCAGCGTGGGCACAAAGATGCATGCCGCCAGGCCCAACAGCCCAGCGAGGAGTCCGAGCTTTTTCATACCTTGCGCTCCACTTTTTGACCGAGCAAGCCCTGGGGCTTGAACAAAATCACGACCATGAAGATGACCAAGGCCACCGCGTCTTTGTAAGCAGGTGAGATGTAGGCCGCAGCCAAGTTCTCGCACACGCCCACAATCACGCCCCCCAACAGGGCACCACGGGAGTTGTTGAAGCCGCCGATGATGGCGGCGAAAAAGGCCTTGTTGCCCAGCGAGCCACCCATGTCGAACTTGGCCAAATAGGTAGGGGTCACCAAGATGGCGGCCGCTGCTGCCAGCAAGGCGTTGATGGCGAAGGTGTAAAAAATCATGCGCGGCACGTTGATGCCCAAGACCGAGGCACTCTCAGTGTTTTGTGCCACCGCTTGCATGGCGCGACCGGTGACGGTCTTGGCCAAGAAGGCTTGCGTCACCACCACCAGGGCCATGGCAAACACAAAGGTGCCAATGTCGGTGGCCGAGATGGTCACGCCCGCGATGTTGTAGACCTCATCGGGAAACAAATTTGGAAAGGGCTGCGGCTCGGCGCTGTAGCCGGCACGCACCGCGTTGCGCATGGCGATGGACAGGCCAATGGTGGCCACCACAATGGGCATCATGCCGTACTTGAAAAGCGGATCCACCACGCCGCGCTTGAACAACCAACCCAGCACAATGACCGACAGCACACAGCTGCCGACAAAGCTCAACACCAGCGGAAAGCCTGCGGACAAAAAGCCCAGCATCATGAAGGCCGGCAGCATGACAAATTCGCCCTGGGCAAAGTTGATGGTGCCCGAGGCTTGCCACAGCAAGGTAAAGCCCAACGCCGCCAGCGCATAAATGCTACCGGTGGCCAAGCCACTGAAGAAGAGTTGCAAAAAGTCGGTCATGGTCAGATCGCTTCAAAATGAAAGAACGGCCTGCACCGGCAGGCCTGTTCTTGGAATACGCAGGCGCCAATGCGCCGCGTGGTGTGCCCCGTTGAAGGGCTTACTTCTTGCCCAAAGCGGGCAGCGTGGCCACCACCACCTGACGGGCGTTTTTCACTTCGACCAAGAAGCTCTCGCGGTCGAGGTCGCCGTTGGCGTCAAAGCTCACGTCCATGATCACGCCGGGGTGCTTTGCGGCACTGATGCTCAAGCCATGCAGGGCTTGGGCAATGGCTTTGGGGTCGAGCTTGCCGGCCTTCTCGATGGCAGCTTTGAGCACGTAGACGCTGGTGTAGCCTTTGATGCCGTTGTGGTCAGAAATGCTGCCATAGGCCTGGTAGTACTTGGCCTTGAACTTGAGCATTTCAGGAATCGGGGCGTCCACCGTCAAGCCCACGTGCGCCACAGCACCGTTGGCGGCGTCGCCAGCGAGTTCGATCACTTTTTGACCGGTCAAGGTGGTCTCACCGATGACGGGCTTGGTCCAACCTTGTTTCTTCAACTCGCGCAGCAAACGGGCCGACTCTTCTTCGTTGGTGTAGGCAAAGATGGCGTCCGCATTGCTCTGCTTGGCTTTGAGCACCGCAGCAGAGAAGTCCACCTGACCTGCGTCGGTCGAAATATCGGCCACGATTTTGGTGGGGCCTGTTTCAAGCAACTTGGCCAAGGTGTCACGACCGCCTTTGCCGAAGTCGTTGTTCACATAAATCACAGCCAAGGTTTTGGCCTTGGTGTTGATGTACTTGGCGAGCTTGGGAAACGACGAGCTCTGACCAAAGGCGGTGCGAAACACATAGGGGTTGCCCTGTTGGGTGATCGCAGCAGCTTCGCCGCCTGTGAAGTTGGGCACGCCAGCGCGTTTGCTCTCGGCCATGGACACCATGATGGAGCCCGAATACACCGGGCCAAAAATCGCCAACACACCCTCGTCCACCGCTTTTTGCGTCAAGCCCTTGGCCACGCCAGGGTTGGTTTGGGTGTCGGCGGTGTTGCTTTCGATCTTCTTGCCGAGGATCCCACCCGCATCGTTGATCTCTTTGACCGCCAGCTCAACCCCGTTTTTGAACAAGGTGCCCGCGGTGGTGCCGGGGCCCGACAGTTCCACGATGTTGGCGATCTTGATGGTTTGCTGGGCTTGAGCCAAGCCGGCGATAGCGGCAAAAGCACAAGCGGCAGCCAACTGAAGGGTGAAACGTTTATGCATCGAGGATGTCTCCTGGGGTTGTGTGAAATCTCACAGGTTTTGTACACTAATCGCTCAAGCAGCGAATTCAGGGGCGAACTTTACGGAATTTTTGAGCCTCAGAATTGAAAATATTCACAAAATGAGCGATAAACGCACATTTATGATCGATGATCGAACGAATCTAGGGTAAGTCCCTGCCTGAGCTGCGCATCCGCCCCCTCACCATTCAGCCCATGAGTTTAGAG
>CAITHK010000144.1 GCA_903892175.1 uncultured Burkholderiales bacterium
ATGCGCCCCGGTGTGAAGTGCTACATCGGCAACGGGGTGGTGCTGTCTGCGACCAAGTTGTTGGAAGAAATTGCAGGTCTTGAAAAGGCCGGTGTGCAAGTGCGCTCACGCCTGCGAATCAGCGAGGCCTGCCCCTTGATCTTGCCTTACCACGCGGCCTTGGACATTGCCCGTGAAGCGGCCAAAGAAAAAGCCGGCACTGCCAAGATTGGCACCACGGGTCGCGGCATTGGCCCTGCCTACGAAGACAAAATCGCGCGCCGCGCTTTGCGTGTTCAAGACCTCAAGCACCCCGAGCGCTTTGCCACCAAACTGCGTGAGAACCTGGAGCTGCATAACCATGTGCTGACCGAGATCTTGCATGCGCCCGCAGTGGATTACGACACCACTTACAACGAAGCCATGGCCTACGCAAAAGAAATTTTGCCCATGGTGGCAGACGTCTCACGCGAATTGAACGAGGCCCACCTAGCCGGTGCCAACCTGTTGTTCGAGGGCGCACAAGGCACTTTGCTGGACGTCGACCACGGCACGTACCCATTTGTGACCTCCAGCAACTGCGTGGCCGGCAATGCCGCTGCCGGTGCAGGCGTGGGCCCCGGCTTGTTGCACTACATCTTGGGCATCACCAAGGCTTACTGCACGCGCGTGGGCGGTGGCCCATTCCCGACTGAATTGGATTGGGAAACGCCCGGCAATCCCGGTTACCACATGAGCACGGTGGGCGCGGAAAAAGGCGTCACCACTGGGCGCAGCCGCCGCTGCGGCTGGTTCGATGCTGCCTTGCTCAAGCGCAGCGCCCAGGTCAATGGCTTGAGCGGCCTGTGCATCACCAAGCTCGATGTGCTCGATGGCTTGACCGAACTGTTGCTGTGTGTGGGCTACGAGTTGGATGGCCAGACTATCGACATCTTGCCCATGGGCGCTGACGAAATTGCGCGCTGCACGCCCATTTACGAAAGCATCCCCGGCTGGACTGACAGCACCGTGGGCGTGACCGATTACGCCAAACTGCCCAAGGCTGCACAACACTACCTGAACCGCATCGCCGAGACCACCGGGGTGCCCATTCACATGGTGTCCACCAGCCCAGACCGCGACCACACGATCTTGCTGACGCACCCCTACATCGCTTAATTTTTGAAAGGACCCACCATGTTGACCGAAGACGGCAAACACCTGTACGTGTCTTATGACGAGTACCACAACCTGATTGAAAAACTCGCCATCAAGATCCACCAATCGGGTTGGGAGTTCGACACCATCCTGTGCTTGGCGCGTGGCGGCATGAGACCTGGGGACATTTTGTCGCGCATCTTCGACAAGCCCCTGGCCATCATGTCGACCAGCTCTTACCGCGCCGATGCCGGCACGGTCCAAGGTCACTTGGACATTGCGCGTTTCATCACCACGCCCAAGGGCGAAATCGCGGGCCGCGTGTTGTTGGTCGACGATTTGGCCGACACCGGCCACACCCTCAAAGCGGTGGTGGACCAGCTCAAAAACAATTACGCGCCCATCACCGAATTGCGCACCGCGGTGATTTGGACCAAAGGCGTCTCGGCTTTCAACCCCGATTACTCCATCGACTATTTGCCCACCAACCCGTGGATCCATCAACCGTTCGAGCCCTATGACAACATGCGGCCTGCGGCTTTGTTGGAGAAGTGGAAGGTGTAATCCTTCTCATCCTTCCAAGGCCTTGCGAACGAACGACTCCGCTTCAAAGCGGAGTTTTCTTTTCTGGCTGGTTAATATCCGCACATGACCCGCAGCACCGACCTTATTCACCATCCCTATCAGCCGCCTGCTGAGTTCGACGCCCCGCAAGTGGGGGTGTTCAAAGCGTCGACGGTGATCTTTCCCAATGTCGCAGCCATGCGCACGCGCGAGTGGTTGAACAAATCGAGCTACACCTACGGCTTGCACGGCACGCCCACCACCTTCACCTTGGAGGAGCGTTTGGCAACCTTAGAGGGGGGCACACATTGCATCTTGACGCCCAGTGGCTTGGCGGCGATTGCCCATGTGGACCTGGCCTTGCTCAAGGCGGGCGATGAGGTGCTGATTCCAGACAACGCCTATGGACCCAACAAGGCCTTGGCCGAGGGAGAGTTGGCGCGTTTTGGCATCGACCATCAGTTTTATGACGCCATGAACCCGCACGATCTGTCGGCACGCATCACAGCGCGTACGCGCCTGGTGTGGCTGGAGGCTGCAGGCTCGGTGTCGATGGAGTTTCCAGACTTGGTTGCGCTGGTGCAGTTGTGCAAAGCACGTGGGGTGATGTGTGCGCTCGACAACACCTGGGGCGCGGGTTTGGCCTTCAATGCTTTCGACCTCACGCCAGGGCAGGGCGATGCACCCCTGGGCGTAGATCTGACCATCCATGCCTTGACCAAATATCCCAGTGGCGGAGGTGACGTGCTGATGGGCAGCATCATCACCCGCAGCGATGCCTTGGCCAAAACCCTCAAACTCAGCCACATGCGCATGGGCACAGGCGTTGGCGCCAACGATGCCGAACTGTTGTTGCGCTCTTTACCCAGCTTGGCTTTGAGATACCGGGCCCAAGACCTGGCTGCAAGACAGTTGGCCGCCTGGTGCCAACACCAAGCAGCCTTTGTGCAGGTGTTGCACCCGGCTTTGCCCGGTGGGCCTGGGCACGACCATTGGGAGCGTTTGTGTGTCACCCCCAAAGAGCCTCAAGGCTTGGCCGCTGGGATATTCAGCGTGGTGGTGGATTCCCGCTTCGATGCCCATCAGGTCGATGCCTTTTGCGATGCGCTGCGCTGGTTCAAAATTGGCTACAGCTGGGGCGGCCCCATGAGCTTGGTGGTGCCTTACCACTTGGGTGCAGTGCGTCAACTTGCCAACGCCCACCTCCATGCAGGGCGGGTGGTGCGTTTTTGCATTGGCTTAGAAGCCGTGCAAGACTTGCAAGACGACTTGGCGCAAGCGCTGCGCCAATTGCCAACTTAACCCGCCAGGCTTTGTTGCGTCGGCACTCCTTCCTGGGCAAGGATGTCGCGCGCCAAGGCCCGCATTGCATGGATGGACCGGTCGCTGGGTTGCACCTGCGTTGCTTGCGCAAACTGCGTGAAGTTGCGACGCGTGGACTCTGCGTAGCCGGGGTCGTAATGCAGGGTCAACAACTCGCGCACCACAGGTTCAAACAGCCCCGCCAAGACCTGCGTTTTCCAGGCTTGGACCACCGCACGGCCACGCCGCTCGACCAAGGCGTCCAGACGCGTGCAAAAGTAGTCCGGGTCTTTGACAAAAAAGTCATAGTCTTCCATCAACAAGGCCACACGCTCGTCGTCGCCCAATTGCAAGTCCAAGCAGGGGCTTTCACGCATGCGCAACATCAAGACCTCGGGCACAGACACATTGCCCACTTTGCGGCTTTCAGATTCGACATACACCGGGCGGTTGGGATCAAAGCCCCTCAAAGCGGTCCACACCAAGGTGTCAAAGTGTTTCTGGCTCGGTTGTTGTGTTTCTGGCAGGCGGCCCAACACCGAGCTGCGGTGGTTGGCCAGCGCTTCCAGGTCCAGCACTTGTGCGCCTTCAGCGGACAACGCATGGAGCAAGCGTGTTTTGCCAGAGCCCGTGGGCCCACACACCACGCGCCATTGGATCGGTGCCACCAATTCGGGGATAGACGCCAGCAACGCCGCACGAAAGGCTTTGTAGCCGCCTTCGATCAAGTGAATCTTGAAGCCAATTTGACCCAACACCAGAGCCAATGAGCCGCTTCGTTTGCCACCCCGCCAGCAGTAAATCAGGGGTTGCCAAGTGCGTGGCAAAGGCAAGACCTCGCGTTGGATGTGCCGTGCAATGTTGGCGGCCACCAGCGCGGACCCATGCTTTTGCGCTTCAAAGGCATTGACTTGCTTGTACATGGTGCCAATGACGATGCGCTCTTCGTTGTTGAGCGAGGGCCAGTTGACCGCACCGGGCAAGTGGTCGAGCGCGAATTCGTCCTCACTGCGGGCGTCAATGATGGTGCTGAAGCCCCCGGGCGAACCCAAGGGTGTGGCCATGCGGGCCATGGCGTCTTGCGCCGAAATGAAATGAACGCTCACAACTCTCTCTTACAACTGTTTTTTGATTTCGGGCCAGACATTGGCCAACATCCGAGGATGCGCTTCTTCGCGGGGGTGAATGCGGTCAGCTTGAAACAGCTGAGCGGCGTCGGGACGGTCGGCAATGCCTTGTAACAAGAAAGGAACCAAGCCTGTGCGGTGTTTTTTGGCCAATGTGGAGAACATCGCTGCGAACTTGGCGCTGTAGTCGGGTCCGTAATTGGGGGGCACTTGCATGCCCACCAGCACCACGTGTGCGTTGACCGCCCGCGAAGCTTCGATCATGGCTTCTAAGTTTTGTTGGCTGCTGGCCAGGTCCAAGCCTCTCAGGGCATCGTTACCGCCGAGTTCTATGACCACCATCACTGGGCGGACTTGCGCCAAGGCAGCGGGCAAGCGTGAACGTCCGCCCGCCGTGGTGTCACCACTGATGCTGGCGTTGACCACCTGCACATCGGGTCGTTCAGCGCGCAGTTTCATCGCCAACAAATTGACCCAACCCGCGCCGCGTGCAATGCCGTACTCGGCGCTGAGCGAGTCACCGACGACCAAAATGCTGGCAACGGGTGCAGAGCCGGGAGGTGGGGCTGTTGTTTTGGAGGGCGCGCGGCGGTGGGGCCCGGTCGACCAAACCTCACCTTCCATGCCTTGTCCGCTCGAGGTGATCACCTTTTGATCCGCAGCTGCTGTGCGATGTTGCCAAAGCCCTATCCAAACACTGCCCAGCGCCGCCACGTTAAAGTGTCGTCTCCACATGCCATTGCCTTTCATGACCCAGCCCCTGACTTCTCATTCCATGCCATTGATTTCTGTGTCCCATGTTTCTAAGTCGGTGCAAGACGCCACCGGTACCTTGGACATTCTCCGCGATATCCATTTCGACCTGGCTGCGAAACAGTCATTGGCGATTGTGGGCGCGTCAGGCTCAGGCAAGAGCACCTTGTTGTCGATCATGGCCGGCTTGGACACGCCCAGCCAAGGCACGGTGGTGTTGGCTGGCCAAGACCTGTTTGCCCTGAATGAAGACGCGCGCGCTGCGCTTCGTGCACGTCAAATTGGGTTTGTGTTTCAGAGCTTTCAACTGTTGGGCCACATGACAGCGCTTGAAAACGTCATGCTGCCTTTGGAGCTGAGCGGACGACCACATCCTCGTCAAGCGGCGCGCGACATGCTGGAGCGGGTGGGCTTGGGCGAGCGACTCAACCATTACCCCAAAGTGTTGTCAGGCGGTGAGCAGCAGCGCGTGGCTTTGGCGCGTGCTTTTGTGGTGCAACCCAGCCTGTTGCTGGCCGATGAGCCTACAGGGAGTTTGGATCACGCCAGTGGAGAGCGCATCATGGCGTTGATGTTTGCCCTCAACCAAGAGTTGGGCACCACCCTGGTCTTGGTCACCCACGACCCCAAACTGGCCGCGCGGTGTGATCAATCCATCACGATTGAGGCAGGGCAGATGGTTTGAGTCTGCGGGGGATAATCTCACCCATGTCTTCTTCCCCCAAAGTTCTCTTCGGTTTCCATGCCGTAGGCGTGCGTCTTAAAACGGCGCCGCAATCCATCATCGAGATTTACTACGAGCCCACCCGCCGCGATGCGCGCATGCGCCAGTTTTTAGAGCGAGCCAATGAGGCCGGTGCACGCTTGATCGAGGCCGATGGTTTGCGCCTGTCCAAATTGGCAGGCAGCCACGGCCACCAGGGTGTGGCTGCGCGTGTGAGCCCGCTGGCTGTGGTTCATTCCCTGGATGAGTTGTTGGAAAAAATTGAGCCTATCGAAGCGCCTTTGATCTTGGTGCTCGACGGCGTGACCGATCCCCACAACCTTGGCGCTTGTTTGCGTGTGGCCGATGGCGCAGGCGCGCATGCGGTGATTGCTCCCAAAGACCATGCCGTGGGCATCAACGCCACCGTGGCCAAGGTGGCCAGTGGTGCGGCCGAGACCGTGCCGTATTTCATGGTGACCAATTTGGCCCGCACCTTGAACGAGCTCAAAGAACGCAATATTTGGATCATTGGCACCAGCGACGACGCACCCAAGACCTTGTACCAAGTCGACCTCAAAGGCCCCACAGCTCTGGTGTTGGGCGCCGAGGGCGATGGCATGCGTCAGCTCACGCGCAAGACCTGTGATGAGCTCATCAGCATTCCCATGAAGGGCGCGGTCGAGAGCTTGAACGTGTCGGTCGCCAGCGGTGTTTGCCTTTACGAGGCACGCCGCCAGCGCGGTTAGCCAAGCCCAAGGGCGGCCTGCAGCTCACACCCAACCGAAGGCGCCAAGCAAGGCCCCCATGGCCAGCAGGACCAAGATGTGGGTTTTGGTTTTCCAAACCACCACCATGGTGATGGCGCTGAGCAACCACAAAGGCCAGTCTTTGACCGGGTTGTCGTGGCTGCCCGTGAGCAACCAGCCGGTGGAAAACAGCAGGGCAATCACGATCGGGGCCATGCCCGCTTTGAAGGATCGGACCGCAGGCAAGTCGCGGTTGTGGTGGCCCCAGCGGGCGGCAAAGTAAGCCAGGGTGGTGGAGGGCAGCAACATGCCCGTCATGGCCAGCAACATGCCCCACAGCCCTAAGGCCACCCCACTCGAGCCCGAGGCAAAGCCTCCCCCCGCGTTCAAGCCTACGTTCCAGCCAATCAAGCCAATGAACAACACATTGGGGCCCGGTGCGCCCTGCGCCAAGGCGATGGAGGAGGTGAACTGGATGTCGTTGAGCCAATGCTGATCGTCCACCACAAAGCGGTGGATGTCGGGCGCGGTACTGATGGCCCCGCCAATCGCGAGCAACGACAGCGAGGCGAAGTGCATGAAAAATGACCACCAATCCATCATCGACAAAGCTGACGTCATGGTGCACCCCGCTCGCGCAGTTGTTGCCAAGCCCAGACGCTGGCCAAAGGACCGAGTGTCAGCAGCACCCAAGCCAGTGGCACGCGTAGAACACCGACCGCAGCAAATGTCAACAGCGCCAACACCCCACACGACAAGCGCCCCATGGGGTTGTTTTTGAGCGCTGGCACCATCTTCAAGCCCGTGGCCAAAATCAAGCCGGCACAGACGGCGCCCATGCCTCGCAAGGCGCCTTGCGCGGCAAGGTTGTGTTCAATGCCGGCGTACAAAATCGCGATCACCAAGATCAGCAAACTGGGCACACACAAAATACCAGCCAAGGCCGCCAGCGCACCTTTCAACCCAAAATGACGCCCGCCAATCATCAATGAGAGGTTGAGCACATTGGGGCCGGGCAGCACTTGTGCCACAGCCCAGTCTTCGACAAATTCTTCGGTGGTGAGCCATTTTTTTCTCTCCACCATTTCGCGCTGCACCACCGACATCACGCCTCCAAAGCCTTGCAGGGCGAGCAGCGTGAAAGAGATGAACAGGTCTGTTTTAGAGCGTGGGCGGGGGCGCTCTTGCATGGCGTCGCTCATACCGTCATGCCACCCGAGACTTCCAGCACGGCACCGTTGACGTAAGCCGCTTCATCGCTGGCCAAGAAGGCATAGACATTGGCAATGTCTTCAGGTCTGCCCAAACGTTTGAGCGGCACGCGTTGCACCATGTCTTCGATCACTTTCTCGGGCATGGTCGACAAAATGGGGGTCGCGATAAAGCCGGGCGCGACGGCGTTGACGCGAATGCCTTTGGGGCCGAGTTCACGGCTCCATGTTTTGGTGAATCCGATCACGCCAAACTTGGTGGCTGCGTAGTTGGTTTGTCCAAAGTTGCCGTAAATGCCCACCACAGAGGAGGCATTCAAAATCACGCCGCTGCCTTGCGCCACCATGCTGTCGGTGACCGCTTGGGCGCAGTGGAAGACGCCACGCAAGTTGACATCGATCACGCGGTCAAATTGCTCTAGCGTCATTTTTTGCAAGCGTGCATCTTGTGTGATGCCCGCGTTGTTGACCAACACATCGATGCGTCCATATTGCGCCA
>CAITHK010000145.1 GCA_903892175.1 uncultured Burkholderiales bacterium
GCATTGAGCACTGCGGGGCCTACCACGCAGATGGTGGGTTCGCCCACGCCACCCCAGAAGTCGCCTGTGGGCACCAGAACGGTTTCCACCTTGGGCGTTTCTTTCAAACGCATCAAGGGGTAAGTGTCAAAGTTGCGCTCTTTCATGCGCCCTTTCTCCACCGTGTTTTCACCCAAGAAGACGCCCGACAAGCCCATCACCACCGAGCCCTCAATCTGCGCACGCACCTGAGCGGGGTTGACCACGTGGCCTGAGTTCAAGGCAAACACCATGCGGTGAATCTTGACCTCGCCTTTGGGCGAGACCGACACCTCGGCCACAGCCGCAGAGTAACTGGCGTAACCCATGAATTGCGCAATGCCCCGGAACACGCCCGGTGGCAGTGGCTTGCCCCAGTCGCCCGCTTCTGCGGCTGCGTTGAGCACGCCCAAATGCTTGGGGTGGTTGGCCATCAACGCACGACGGAACTCCAGCGAGTCTTTGCCCGCAGCACGGGCACACTCTTCCAAGAAGCACTCCATGTAAATGCCGTTTTGGTTGGTGTTGACACCACGCCATGGGCCCACTGGCACATGGGTGTTGCGCATCACGTACTCGGTCAGCAAGTTGGGAAAGCTGTAACCCAGTTGGGCGTCGCCCGGTTCTGCCCAAAAGCCCTGCAATTGGCGCACGTCTTTGTTGTTCTTGATGGCCATGGGGGCCAACAAGGCATTGAGCGACTGGCCAGACACACGCAAGTGAAACGCGGTCATGTTGCCTTTGTCGTCAATGCCTGCCGACATCTTGGCCATCGAAATCGGGCGGTAAAAGTCGTGCGTCATGTCTTCTTCACGGCTCCACACCAGCTTGATGGGTGTGCCCGGAAACTTCTTGGCCACCTGTGCCGCTTGGTCCACGTACTCTTGATGGCCACCGCGCCGGCCCAGGCCGCCGCCCAAGTCCATCTTGTACACATCGCACTGCGCCAGCGCGAAACCAGTGGCTTCGGCCAACGCGGCCAACGAGCCTTCGGCGCTTTGCGTGGGCACCCAGGCCTCGGCCCGATTGCCCGTGATGCGCACCGTGCAGTTCATGGGCTCCATCGTGGCGTGGGCCAAGAAGGGGCTGGTGTAGGTGGCTTCTACTTTCTTGACCGCTTGCGAGATGGCAGCAGGCGCATCGCCTTCTTTGCGTTGCCAGAAGTCGCCGTTGGCCGTGAGGCCTTCGCGCAGCATGGCGTCGATGGTGGCGCTGGACGCATTGGCGTTGACGCCGTCGTCCCACACCACGGGCAATTCAGCCAGGGCTGTCTTGGCATGCCAGAAGGTGTCGGCCACCACGGCGAGCGTGCTGTCGTTGATCTTGACCACGCCTTTGACACCGCGCATCTTGGCAACCTTGCGGTCATCAAAGCTCACCAGCTTGCCGCCAAACACGGGGCTTTGCATGACGGCAGCGTTGAGCATGCCGGGCAGCTGCAAATCGATGCTGAAAGTCTTGCGACCATCGACCTTGTCGGCCGTGTCCAGTCGACGCATCGACTTGCCCGCAATGCGCCATTGGCTGGGTTTTTTCAGCATGATCTTGGCTGGATCGGGTGCAGTCAACTTGGCCGCATCGTCCGCCACTTTGCCGTAGCTCAGTGTGCGGCCTGAGATGGCGTGGGTGATCACGCCTTCTTTGGCCATCACTTCAGCCACCGGCACGCTCCAGCGGTTGGCCGCTGCTTGCATGAGCATCAGGCGTGCCGCAGCGCCACCTCGGCGCACATAGTCGTGCGAGGTGCGAATGCCACGGCTGCCGCCAGTAGACATATCGCCCCAAGCGCGCTTGCGTGCCAGGCTTTGTCCGGGGGTGGGCATTTCGGTGGTCACTTTGGACCAGTCGCAGTCGAGCTCTTCGGCCACCAACTGGGCCAAGCCGGTGCGAGTGCCTTGGCCCATTTCTGAGCGGGCAATGCGAATCACCACTGAGTCGTCGGGTTTGACCACCACCCAAATGTTGATTTCATTGGGTGTGAGCGTGGTGTACGCGGCTTGCGCCATGGCGTTGGGCGCAAAGCTCAGGCCCAAGGCCAAGCCACTGCCCACTGCGGCAGAGCTGACCAAAAATTGGCGACGTGATGTGGTGAGCGCGGTGCTGGGTGTTGAGGTCTGCGTCATGGTGTGTCTCCTCAAGCTTGAGCGTTGATGTCAACCGACTCATAAGACGCCAACACGTCACCGAGTTTGATTTGGCCCGCAGCCACGTGGATGGCGTCGCGGATGCGCTGATACGTGCCGCAGCGGCATATATTGCTCATGGCTTCGTCGATGTCGGCATCGGTGGGCTTGGGTTTGCGCGCCAGCAAGGCAGCGGCGGCCATCACTTGGCCCGATTGGCAATAGCCACACTGGGGAACATCCAGCTCGGCCCATGCTTTTTGCACGGCATGGGTGGCGTTTTTAGACAAGCCTTCAATCGTGATGACCTTCATCTCGCCCACCGCCGACACAGGGATGGAGCACGAGCGTGCGGGTTGACCATTCAGGTGCACGGTGCAGGCGCCACATTGCGCCACACCGCAGCCATATTTGGTGCCGGTCAAGCCCAGCACTTCACGCAAAGCCCACAGCAGGGGCATTTGCGGTTCTGCGTCCACAGTGCGGACGGTTCCATTGACATTCAATTTCATGCTCAGTCTCCTTAGGTTTCGAACGGATCAAGTTTGGCGCATTTCGCGCAATTCGGCATTCGCATGGCGCAATCGGTCGGCAATGGCCAAGGCCACGGCGCGCATGACGCTGATGCTCATCACAGGGTCGCCCACCGCCACCTTGGCAAAGGCGCGGCGGTCGATAGAAATCAATTCGGTGTCACGCGTGGCTTGCACATCGGCCGAGTGGGCTCGCCCGTCCAAGAACGACATTTCACCAAAAAACTGTCCACGGCTGAAGGTGGCCAAGTGGATGGTCTTGCCATCGGCCACCGGCAAGCTGACTTTGACCTCGCCCCGGCTGATCAACATCAACTCGTGGCCCACCGTGTCTGCAGCAAACACCACATCACCGGCTTGGTAAGCGCGCACCACCTTGCAGGTCTCCAAGGCGGCCAACTCAGCGTCATTCAAGCCATGAAAGACCTCGAACTTGCCCAAGGACAAACCTTGACCTGACACGTGCTCGTGGCCCGCCAGTTTGAGTGTCTCGTCTTCGATCCACTCCAGCGCTTCATCGAATTCATCAAAAATTTTGGCGGTGTTGTCAGACAACAATCCAATGTGGTCCACATACGTCCGCAGGTCTCGCCCGTTGGGCAAACGCTCGGGCACACGGGTGAGCACCAGCCGTGCATTTTTTTCAGCCAGCATGTTGCGAAGGCGCTCAATCATGTGGCCCGCCGTCATGTCCATGGACTGCACACGCAAGAAGTCGAGCAACACAAAACGCGCACTGTTGAGCTCTGGTTCAATGGCACTGTAGAGCTGGTCGGTGGTGCCAAAAAACAAGCTGCCTTGCAGCTCAAAAATCACCGTGTGTTGGCCTTGGTCTGCCAGCACTTCCATCTCATGGTGGTTGCGCACGCGGGATGAAAACACCTTGCTGCCAAAGCTCTTGCGACGGATGGTGGAGGTGTGGATCTGCTCGCGCAAGAACAACAGAATGGCCATGGCCACACCCACGCCCGACGCAGCAATCAGGCTCACGGTGTTGGCCACAATCACCACCAACACGATCACACAGAAGTCAAGCACCGTGTCTTTGGATCGCACCATTTGGAATGAGTGCCAGTCGATCATCTTGAAACCAATGACGATCAAGAGCGCAGCCAGCGCCGCCACAGGCACCCAAGCGATCAACGAGGTCAACAAGACAATCGCCAACAACGACCACAGACCTTGGAACACGCCCGACAAATAAGTGGCGCCGCCACTGGCTTTGTTCACCAAGGTCGCCCCCATGGTGCCTGCTCCGGGTGCGCCACCGATCAAGGCCGACGCCAAGTTGCCCAAGCCTTGTCCAATCAGCTCTTTGTTGGAGTTGTGGCGCGAGCCGGTCAACGCGTCCAACACCACACAGGTTTTGAGGGTGTCAATCGACAACAAGACCGCCAAGGTCGCAGCCGGAAACACAATGTTCTCCCAACGCGGCAAGCCGGACTCAGACAAGCTTTTCCAAGGTCCGCTCAAGGTGTCGAGCAAGCCCCCAGCGCCCACAGCCAAGGGGCCAATGATCAAGGGGTTGTCGTGCAGCGCACGCAACTCCGGCCAAGCCGTCAATGCCAACAACCAATACGCCGCCATTCCTGCCAACAAACCTTGAATGACCGCGGGCACGCGGGTGGACAAGCGCGGCGCCAGCAACATCACCCCCGCCGTGGCACCCCCCACCACCAAGCTGGGCAATTGCCAGAGTTCTGGCGCCATCAAGCCTTGCCACCAATTCATGCCTTTGGGCAAGGCCATCCATTTGGGCAGCTGGCTCATGACAATGATCAAGCCCACGCCACTCAAGTAACCGCTGACCACCGGAAACGGCATGTACTTGATCAGCTCACCAATGCGAAACAAGCCAAAAGAGATTTGCACCAAGCTGCTCAAAAGGGCCACCAAAAACAAAGTCATCACCACCGCGCCCACACCACTGCCTTGTTGCGTCATTTGGATGGTGAGGGCCGACAACACCGCCGCTGCGGGCGCGCAGGGCGCCGAGATCAAGCGCTGCGTGCCGCCAAAGGTGGCTGCAATCAAGCCCAACGCGGCCACACCCAACATGCCGGCCAAGGCGCCCTTGGCGCCAAACTCGGCCCCCAAGGGAGAGAAGATGGTGACGCCAAAAGCGATGGCCGACGGCAGCGCCACCAACATGGCGGCAAAGCCGCCCCAGATGTCGCCCGATAAGTTGTTGGGTGCGTGGAGGGTGTGTGTGCTCATGGGCTTAGCCTAGCATTCAACGGGGGCCACTCCCTCTGGGTGTTTGTGCCAGTAGACCCATGAGTTCAGCTTTCCACCATTTGGCCTGGCCTGTGGTGCCGTGACCAGAGGTTTGGTCAGAGGCAGGAATCAACAACAAGCGCGCCGTGGGCATGCGTTGCAAGGCTTTCTCCATCAAACCCAAGCTGGGCGGATTGCGCTCGTCGTCAGCCGAATTGATGACCAAGACCTTGGCCTTGATCTTTTCCAAATGCGGGTTGGGGTTGTAGTCGCGTGAAGCTTCCCACAGGTAGAGGTGGTTGTTGGCGTCCGCAGTGGAAGGCGCTTTCAAGCTTTGGTCGAGCAAGGCATCGGCCTGCTCACGTGTGGGGGCTTTGCGGTAGAGCCCTTGATCGCCGCCGTTGGAGGCCACGGTGAAAAACACATTGGCAAATTGCAAGCTCGGCGGCTGGGTGGTGTAGTTGCCGTTCATCCAAGCAGGGTCCCGTCGGATCGACTCCACGATGAAGCGGCGCATCATCCAGTTGCGCCCCGACATGGGGTTGGGCGTGGAAGCCATGGGCACCAGCACGTCCATGAAGTCGGGGTGGGTGACGCCCCACACCCAAGCGTGCATGCCGCCCATCGAGTTGCCCAACACCATACGCACATGCTGGAGGCCCAAGCCCTCGGTCAACAAGCGGTGATGCGCCGCCACCATGTCGTCGTAGTTGAAGCGCGGAAACTGGGTGCGTAAACCGTCTGAGGGCTTGCTGGAGCGGCCCGCCCCCAGGGCGTCGGGCAAGATGATGAAGTACTTTTGGGCATCCAAGGCCTGGCCTGGGCCAAACAACTCACCCGCCAACTCTGGCGTCAAAAAACTGCCGCCAGCACTGGTGGTGCCATGCAACAACACCACCGGTTCGCCACGCGGGTCTCCCACCGTGGTGTAAGCCAGCCGAACCTGGGGCATCACCTCACCGGTGTGAAAGCGAAAGTCTTTGGCCAGCCACACGCCGGTTTGTGGGGTGGGATAGTTTTGGGCATAGCCCAGACAGGCACTCAAGAGTCCCAACAGTACCAACAGTTTTGTCACAACACGCATCATCTTTGTGCTCCTGCCCTGAGCTTTCAGAGCCATCCGCACTCTACTGATTTAGCGCCAGCCGGGTGTCACCCATGCAACTGCTGGGTTCTATGTGCCCCCTAAGATTGCTCACCATCTTGTGTTTGAAAGAAAGTTGCGTGTGCTGAACCGACTGTTTGCCGCAAACGCCCTATGCGGCATATGCGCCGTGTGCACCGTGCCTGCGCCTGTGCTGGCTCAACCTGAACCCGAAGCCTTGGCCGAGGTGACGGTCCAAAGCGGCCGCTTGGCACAAAAACAATTTGACGCACCGGCGTCGGTGTATGCCATCGATGCGCAGACCATCCAAAGCTCTGGCCCCCAAGTCAACTTGTCGGACGTCTTGGCCCAAGTGCCTAGCGTGGTGGCCCTGAACCGCAACAACTATGCGCAAGACGTGCAAATCTCCATCCGCGGATTTGGCGCGCGTTCCGCCTTTGGCGTTCGTGGCATTCGCATCATCACCGACGACATTCCTGCCACCATCCCCGATGGTCAAGGCCAAACCTCCACCGTGAGCATGACCTCTGCTGAACGCATCGAAGTCTTGACAGGGCCGTTGGCACAACTTTATGGCAACGCTTCGGGCGGCGTGATTCAAACCTACACCCGCGAAGCCGGCGATCAACCCGAGTTGCGCAACCAACTGACCGTGGGGTCGTATGGCATGACCCGGACCGACTGGCAAATCAGCCAGCGCAGCGGCACTGTCGGCCTGGTGGCCGACTACAGCACCTTTGGCACCAGCGGCTACCGCGACAACAGCGATGCACGCCGACAACAGCTCAACAGCGTCATCACTGTCGACGCCCAATCCGACACCCGCGTCAAGCTGATCCTCAACGTGTTGGACATGCCCTATGCCAAAGACCCCACGGGTCTGAATGCGCCCGATGCGCTTGCCAAACCCACCTCTGCCACGGCCTTGGCGGTATTGAATGGTGCACAAAAAACCGTGAGCCACCAACAAATGGGCATGGTGGTTGACCACCGCTTCAGCAGCGACTTGAGCGCCAAGGCGCGCATTTACTCGGGCACGCGCGAGACGCTGCAATATCAAGCGGGCACCGCCACGTCGACACCCCCCAAAGCCACCTGGGTGGGCTTGAACCGCGATTTCGATGGCTTTGGATTGCAAGTCAATGGCAAAACCAAACTGGGCCCTTCACAGCGCTTTGATTGGGTGATTGGCTTTGACCAAGATCATTCGGTCGAGCAACGCCAAGGCGGGGCCACGCAAAGCGGCGTCAAAACCTCGGGGCTGACGCGCAACGAGTCCAACCAAGCCAAAAACAACGACTACTTCGCACAAGCCAACTGGCTTGTGGCCGAGCGATGGACCCTCACCACCGGCGTTCGCAGCAGCGAGGTGGTGTTGAGCAGCCTCAACCAATGCTTGGATGCAAGCTGCACCGCCAAGGGCGACACCGGCAGCGCCACCTACAAAGCCACCAGCCCTGTGTTGGGTGTGACGTGGCATGTGCGTGATGACCTCAACCTGTACCTGAACCAAGGCAGCGGATTTGAAACACCCACCTTGTCTGAGACGGCGTATCAAAACAGCACCAACACCGGAGGCTTCAACTTACAAGCCTCCAAGAGTGAGCACTGGGAGTTGGGCAGCAAGTGGTTGCCCAACGCCAACTCGCGCGTTGACGCCGCTTGGTTTCACATCAAGACCGACAACGAAATTGCCGTCGACGCATCGGCTGCCAACACCTCTTACAAAAACGTCGGCCAAACCGTGCGTGAGGGCGTGGAAATTTCTGGGCGCAGTTTGATCACCGCGCACTGGCGCACACAGGCCTCTTACAACTACATCAGCGCCACCTACCAACAAGGCTTTGCGGGTGTCCCTGTGGGCAACAGCCTTCCCAGCATTCCGGCTCGACAACTCTTCTCGTCCCTGCAATGGTCTGAGAAAGGGTTTGCCCTGCACGGACAAAAGCCTGCCTTGGGCACCGAGTTCTCGCTGGACTGGATGGCACGCTCGCAAGTCTGGGCGAGCGACCTCAACACACCCGGCACCAGTGCCGCTGGATTTGGCGTTTTGAATGCGCGGGCACGCCAGCGCTACTCATGGGGCAATGTGCAGATGGAAGCGTTTGTGGGCATTGACAACTTGACCAACAAAGACACAGTGGGCTCGGTGATCATCAACCAAAAGGCATCCCGGTATTTCGAGCCAGGCCTGCCACGCAACTGGGTGATGGGCGTGCAAAGCCGCATCCCTTTGTAAGACAGTCCTAGCAATTACCCTCACACGCAGACCATGAATCGCCTTTGCGACTCGTCTGCGGATTGACATCGTTTTAAATCCGATTCCTCAAACAAGGAGACCTCCGTGCAACAACGACGCTTCATTCGCACGCTGCAACATGCAGCCCTCACCCTGGGCCTAGGGCTGGCCAGCGCTGGTGCTTTTGCACAAGCTGCGGCTCCTGCTCCTGCCGCCATCCCCCCCACCTGGGCACAAGGCCGTACGCCCGATCAAGTGGCTCTGAATTTGACGCCCAACCCACCGGGCATGACCGCCTTGCCAGCCAGCGACATTCCGACCCAAAACCTCAAAGCACCTGCTGGCTTTAAGGTCGAGCTGTGGGCCACCGGCATGCCCAATGCCCGCTCGATGGTGCAAAGCCCCAGTGGCACTTTGTTTGTCGGCACCCGCTTCACGGGCAACGTGTATGCCGTGATCGACAAAGGTGACAAGCGCGAAGTCAAAACCATTGCCAAAGGTCTACACCGCCCCAATGGCGTGGCCTTCAAAGACGGCTCGCTGTATGTGGCCGAGTTGTCGCGCATCATCCGCTACGACAACATCGAAGCCAACCTGGACAACCCACCTGCACCCGTGGTCGTCTTTGATGCCTTGCCCAACGACGAAGCCCACGGCTGGAAGTTCATGAAGTTGAGCCCAGACGGCAACTACCTCTATTTCCAGATCGGCACGCCCGCCAACATCGTGGTGCAACCCGTGACACACGCCACCATCGTGCGCTTGAACCTCAAGACCAACAAACTTGAAACCATGGCCCACGGCGTGCGCAACAGCGTGGGCATGGACTTCCACCCCGTGACCAAAGAACTCTGGTTCACCAACAACGGCCGCGATTGGGTGAATGACGACCTGCCCAACGACACCTTGCACCGCCTCACCCGCAAGGGCATGAACTTTGGCTACCCCTTCTGCCACCAGGGCGACTTGCTCGACCCCGATCACGGCAAAGGCCGCAGCTGCGACGAGTTCGACAAACCTGCCTTGAAAATTGGCCCACACGTGGCTGCTTTGGGCATGCGTTTTTACACCGGCAAGCAGTTCCCTGCGGAGTACAAAAACAACATCTTCATCGCTGAGCATGGCTCTTGGAACCGCACCAAAAAGACCGGCTACGACGTGGTGCGCGTGGTGCTGGATGCCAAAGGCAACGTGACCAAAAAAGAAGTCTTCATCTCTGGCTGGGCTTCGGGCGAAGATTACTTCGGTCGCCCAGCTGACGTGCATGTCTTGAAAGACGGCTCGATGCTGGTGTCTGACGATGTCGCGGGCGCGATCTTTCGCGTGACCTACGCGAAATGAGCTTCTTGAAGCTCTCTAAGGCCATTCAAGGAATGGCCTTTTTTACGTTGACTCTCACCAGTTCGCTGGCGGTGTCTGCGCCCGATGCCGCAGCCGGCAAAGCCAAAGCCCAGGTGTGTGCGGCATGCCACGGCGAGCAGGGGGTATCAGCCATCCCAGGCGTGCCGCATTTGGCTGCGCAACCGCCGCTGTCGGTGTTCTACCAGTTGCTGCAGTTTCGTGACCAACGCCGCAAAGGCGGCGGCATGGAGGCCATCGCGTCCAACCTGAGCGAACAAGACATGCGCGACATCGCCGCGCATTACGCCGCTCAGCCTGCCCCACCGGCCCAAACCGGCGGTGACGCTGCCAAAATTGCCAGAGGCCAAACCATCGCTCAGCAGCAATATTGTTCGTCATGCCACGGCGCCCAGTTGCAAGGCCAAAAACATGTGCCGCGTTTGTCGGGACAAGCCAGCGACTACTTCACCCTGCAATTGCGCAACTTGCGCTCTGGCGCTCGTGCCGACATGGACGGCACCATGGGCAGCGCAGCGCGCAGTTTGACCGATGAGGAAATTGACGCCATGGCGGTTTACTCTGCCAGCCTGCCCTAGCGCTCAAGCCTGTGTGTTTTGCAAGCGCTACTTCAGGCGCACTGTGGACTCGGCGACAAATTGCAGTGCCAATGCTTCGGCATCGGCTCTGCTTGCAGCACAGGTCATCACATACCCAATGCGGTCGGCGTTTTCCATCGGTTCACGCACTGGGCTTCCCGGTGATTTCAAAATTTCTACGCAACAAATGCGTGGGTCTGTCGAGGGTGGGCACGCCACCTGATCGAGCACACCCGACCTGTCGGCCACGATCCAACGGGTGACGGCCACGTCGCCAGTGGCGGGTAACGGGTGCAGTGGGAGTCCTAAGTGCAAGTCGATCAAATCTGAATGCACCGAGCGATGCAAGGCGTAGGACATCAGTCGTGGAATTTTGGCCCCCACCAAGCGCGGATTGATTTCAATCAGCCGGATGGCATCTTGCGAGACCATCAATTCAACGTGGGTCGCTCCACAATCAAAGCCCACCGCGTCGAGCACGGCAAACACATAGTCTTCGATGATGCGGTATTGCCCTTGATTGGGCGTGAAACACCCGCCTTGAATAGCAAACGACGGAGATTCAAAAAACACCTTTTCATTGATGCCCAATAACTGGTGCACACCGTCTTGGGTGAACGTGTCGCAGCCAATCACGATGCCCGGCATGAATTGCTCCACCAACAAGCGGTCATTGGCTTGCACGCCCAGGCCATAGTCGGCGCGCGAAGGCAGCATGTCCTCGAGGGGGGACATGACGGGATCAAGGTCGAGTTCGGTTTGAAGCACCACTACGTTTTGCGAACCATATCCGTCGGCTGGTTTGATCAGCACGGGCAATCCAATCTGCGCCACCGCTTGGTGGAGTTCCTGGGTTGAGGTCGCCAGAGCAAAAGCGGGTTGCGCCATGCCATGTGCCTGCAGCTGAGATCGGACATTGAATTTGTCACGCAGCAACACAGCTGACTCTGGGTTGAGGTATTTCAACTTCAGCATCTGAGCGATGTTGGCGGCCTCAATCAGACGAATGTCCAACAGGCACAGCACGGCATCAAAGGGACAGCGTTGGTGACTCTCCAACACCTTGGCTTTGACGGTTTCCATATCAAAGTTCGGCACCTCTAAACACGTGGTGGCGCGTTCCATCCAAGGGCTCACCTCGGCTTGCTGTTGGTACAAGGCCAAATCAGCCGTCAAAAACGTGAAGCTGTCGCCTCTGACGTGGGCAGCTTGCAAGATGTCGGTGTCATTGCCGCCCGGCAGTTCAATGATGAGCAGATGCGCCATGAGGAGTCACCTTGCTTGGACTGAAGACTGAGCTTGAGCCAGCGCGACAAAACGCAGGCAGGTACTTTGCACACGGTCTTCAAATTCCGCATCAAAGAAGTAGCCCATATCGGTCCACGCTTGGTGGGCATAGGGCACAGAGATGGATTCCCCAAAAACGATGCCGCCCACATAACCAAACAAGGCCCGCGCCGATGGCAAGCCAAAAGACCCGCCACTGCCCCCGGTCGAGGCAGAGGTCAACAAAACAGGTTTGTCTAAAAATGGGTTTTCAAATGCAGGGTCAATGTACGCCAGGCGAGACACCCAGTCGACGATATTTTTGAGGTAGGGCGTGAGCTGTCCGTTGTACTCTGGGCTAGCCACCACCACACCATCACAGGCCATCAGCACTTGGTGCAATGCGGACACCTGGGCTTTGACTGAAGGTGCATCCTCCAAATCTTGATTGAACAACGGCAATGACTGTGTGTAGGCGTCTACGCTGAGAAGCGTGCAGCTGCCCTCGAGGTGCTGGGCCAGATGGTGCAACAGCCGGGTGTTCAACGATGCTTGACGTTGGCTGCCTGAGAGTAAGAGAAGTTGGGTCATGACGGTGTTACTCGGGGGTGAGGCCTGCAGTATGGATGGCAGCGTGCCAAGCTTTGAGCTGAGATTTGGCGTAGTCGGCCAACTTATCTGGCGACGAACCCGATGGCTCAAAACCAAGCTTGGCAAATTCGAGCCCCACATCTTTGCGTTGCAAAATATGGTTGATCGCCACAGACAAGGTCTGTGTGATGCCCGCGGGCATGGGCGCGGGACCAAAGATTCCGGCCCACGGCACGATGGACAACTCACGCATCCCGCACTCGACCCATGTTGGCGTGTCTGGCAGCAAGGCGCTGCGCTTGTCAGACAAAGAGGCCAAGGCCTTGAGCTTGCCCTCTTTGACAAACGGCAACGCATTGACCGGCGTGGCAAACATGAGCTGAATGCGACCAGCCACAAAATCTGTCATGGCGGGTACTTCACCTTTGTAGGGAATTTGCGTGGTGTGCGTCTGGGTTTGCACGTCCATTTCAGCCGCCATCACAATAGAGGCCGCATTGCCGGTGCCGTAATTCACTTGCCCCTCATGCGCACGTTCGTAGGCGACCAACTCAGGCAAGGTTTGCACCGGCAAGCTGGGATGCGCAAACAAAAACATCGAGAACTTACCCATCGTGCTGATGGGCGTGAAGTCTTTGATGGGGTCGTAACGCACTGTTCTGTGAAGCGAGGGCACAGCCGACATGGCGCCATACGTGGCCATGAATAGGGTGTAACCATCCGGGGCTGCAGCCGCCACAGCCTCGGCCGCTATCGCACCATCGGCGCCAGGCCGGTTGTCCACAATGACCGCCTGACCCAACTTTTCAGCCAAGGGCTTGGCCAAAATGCGCGCCACCAGATCCGCACTACCACCCGCCGGAAAGGGGACCACCAAATGAATGGGTTTGCTCGGATAAGGCAGTGCTGGTTCAGCAGCTTGCAGCGGCAGCGCAAGCAACGACAGCCCCAGGCCTATCCCATAAATAAAACTCAGCCACTTGACAAGCTTGTCCCCAAATGCGCGTTGGTCGGCAGGCAGTACGGTAGCGGTTAAAAATTTCATGACGTGTTGTGTTCAGATCGATTCGGCCAAACGCAGGCCCATGGCATAGGTAGGTGATTGAGGGTTATGCCCGTGCCTGCGACGGGTTCTGGCCAGGTCTCTGAAACGGGCAAAGCTGCCTCCCCGCGCAACGCGGTAGCTGCCATGGATGTCGACCAAATGATCGGCCACAAAGGCCCCTCCGGGGTAAGCCTGGTAAGGGTCGCTGACATACTCCTCCACATTGCCCGCCATATCCGACAAGCCAAAAGCAGACTCGCCCCCCACAAAAGCCCCAACGGGAGAGCTGCTGAAAAGACCTGTCTCAGCGGTGTTGCACAGGTTGGCATCAAAGTCGGGTCCCCAAGGGAATTCATGCATCAGCGGTCCTGCAGCAGCCCACTCCCACTCGGCCTCAGTGGGCAGTCTGAATGCACGCCCTGTACTTGTTGCCAACCAGCTCACATAGGCATCGGCAGCCTCAGGCGTGAGTGTGTACACAGGATGGTTGGAGCGCTCAAGAGGATAGCGGCGAAAGTCCCAGCTGGTGGGAATTTCTTGATAACCGGTGGCCAGTAAAAAAGTTTGGTACTCGGCATTGGT
This sequence comes from uncultured Burkholderiales bacterium, assembly GCA_903892175.1. GTDB lineage: Bacteria > Pseudomonadota > Gammaproteobacteria > Burkholderiales > Burkholderiaceae_C > Limnohabitans. The sequence continues at coordinate 13,657 of CAITHK010000145.1, forward strand.
GAGCGGATACAAGGCCAGCATATATGGCGCCAACTGGACGGTATGCTGGGGACACTCTTTGTCAATCCAGATGCGGTTTAGACCTAAGCCGTCAAAGCGTTGTAGCACGTGATCGACACTGTCCTTGGGTAAGCCTATCTTCACCTCCCCCCCTGAGATCCTCACCATCTTGGGGTTGAACGTTTCAATGCGCGGGTCCCCGACCAAAGCCAACAAATTACCGCATGCGATCCGCTCAGAGAGGGTAGAAGTTGGGACCCTGAGCACATCCAGCAGGGCTGATTTGGACAGTCCGTACAACAACTGATAGGCTTTGCCCACTGAGGCATCGAGGCGCCCAACTCGGTAGTGGTTGGGTAAACCCAAGCGCTCCTGGTCTGTCATGGTCCCGCACAGCGTGTCTGGAAAAACAGGCCAATGCCAATCTTGTGGAATTGTTGTTGTCATACATTTTTAGCCATGCTCAAGCATGCACGGCATAAATATTCCCGTCGTAACTGGATGCCAAAAATTGCCCCTTGGTGTCCCATGTGATTGAAGAGATGCCCGACATGGTTGGGCGTTCAAATTGGGTCCAGCGCTTTTGCTTGAGGTCAAACATGGCCAAGGTGCCTCCATAGCTGCCCGTCAAGAGGTGTGATTTTTCGTCATTGATGCTGATACATTTCACGGAATTGGGGTGCGGACTGGGGTAGACCTCTGCGGTCCCTTGGTCGTTCCAAATCCGCAGCGAGCGGTCTCGGCTCACAGTGGCAAAGTGGTGTTCATCCACCGCACAACAGTCGTTGGTGATTTTGTCGTGCGCCTTATTGATACGCTTGACCAAGGATCCATCACTGACGCGGTGCCAAGCAATGTCCGTGTTGGCACAGACAGAGAAAAGCTCCCCCTGACTGAAACTCAAACCCTTGACCGCGTTCTCATAAATTTTCAACACTTGATGCAGCACGGGTTTGTGGCTGGCGTTGAAGATCAGTACCTCGCCGGTGTAGCAACCGATAGCGACAAAAGGCTGGCCTGCATGCTCATACGCTACGCCACAATTCAATGGGGAATGGTGTGTGTAGATCACCTGTCCAGTCAAGGCATCAAAGAGCTGACCCATTTGGCCGCCGGTCAGCACCTGGTCGCCACTGCCCAGCAAGAAGTTACACAAGCTGCCCATCTCGGCGACCTCGGAGCCATCTTGACAGACCTTGCCCGCGTCTCCCACGGTGTAAATGTGTCCGTGAACCTCTAGCACGTCATTCAATGCTGCACTGGCAGCAACCGCTTGCACATCCCACGTCGCTGTTTGCACATCGAAGATGGCATAGGTAGATCCAAACGTACCTGTCGCAACACGTCCATCTTCCAAAATCGTGGCAGCGCGCGCCCACACGGTCTCAGGCAATTGAGTTCGCCCAATTTCAACCGGAGTTTGGTCATTTGCTACGTTCCAAATGCTCATCGATCGGTCATAGCTCAGGCACACCAATTGACCGTTCTTACTATTTAGAGCCACCTTCTTGATACCTGCCGCATGTGCGGTAAAAAATCGAGTGCTGTCCCCCTCAATCACCACAATGCGACCTAAATCATCACCCGCGTAAATCACGCCGCTGGCGGATATCTCTAGACTGTCTGTGCGTATCTTCAAGTCGTTGGTTTGCACCTCTTCTCCTGAGCACGCATCCCACCTCCTTATGGTGCCGTCCACACTGGTCGACACAACATAATGGCTATCAGGTGTCCAGGCCAAGGACAACACATTACCGCCGTGGCCCACGCAGGTTGTGAGGCATTGACCTTGCAAATTAAAAATACGCACCAATCGATCAAGGGCGCATGTGGCAATGCGCTGATCGTCCGGTGAAAACACCGCCATGTCCACATCGTCTCCATGCCCCGGCAATACAGCCTGTAGTCGCATGGTGGGCAAGGCCCACAACCTTGCCGAGTAGTCGCTGCTGGCACTGACCAACCAACGACCATCTGCACTGAAAGCACAGTTGTTGATCAAATGGTCGTGTGTGGCTCGAGCCAAGGCTTTGCGCGTCTTGTTGTCCCAAAGAATAAGTTTGTTGTCGTAGCCCGCTGTGGCTACGAGATCGCCATGTGCAGCGATGCCAGCGATAGGTCCTTCATGCAACATGGCGATTTCCTCTTGTGACTGCCGTTAAGCAGCGGTATTGACCAAGCTGCTTGCAGCGTCCATGCTTTTGAGCTTGTTGTCCAAACTTTGTAAAAAGTTGGACACTGAGGCGGTGGAACTTTGACCTCCCAAGGATCCCATCAGGTTGGCAAAACTCGATTGCAAGTTGCTGTTGGTCGAAGAGGCGCTGGCTGGCAATGCGCTCGGGTCAGCACTGGCGCCGGGCGCGCCACCCATTTGTTGAATCAAGCTCTCCAGGCTGGCTTCGAGTTGAGCGTTGGAGGTTGGTGCAGCTGCGCGACTGTTCAAGAAGTCTTGCGTGGTCGGGCTGGTAGCAGCAGCCGTCGTAGCCGTTGCAGCGGCTGCAGGCGGAGGCGGCATGTTGAGCAAAAAGCTACCTTGCCCACTGGCTCCAGCCGCGGTTTGCCCTTGCTGTTGCAGGGCTGCCTCCAAGTTTTGGATGAAACTGTTGAAGGCCGCACTGGCATCGGTAGAGGCTGTGGAGGTGCTGTCGGGCCCGGTGCTGGTCGTGCCGGCCGTCTGAGTGGCATCGCCAGCGCGGTGGTGGCCTCCATGGCGACCATGCATGGCTTGGGCAGCTTGCTGGGCACCGGCCAAATCACCCGCTTGCAAAGCGTCACCGATTTTGGTCAGTGCGCTGTTGCCAGTGCTGGCATTGCTCTTGATACCTGCAAAGGCTTGTTGAGCGCTTGCAAGGTCTCCGGTTTTCAATGCGGACATCAAGTCCTTCATCCCTTGTTGGCGTTGTTGCCAACCACTGACTGAGCTTGTTTGATAATTTGCCCAGCCAGCATTTGATCCGCCGACTCTCATTCCCATAGTGTTCCCCTTTGAAGCGTGGATGGATAGACAAAACTTCTGCAGGACCTTGATTCAGGCACTCAGTTGTTTCGTCCGACGCTCGAAAACCCGCAAGAACCACACCAATAGAAGGGGTTTACAAAGTAAAGACTTAAAGCGCAACAAACCAACACCAAAGGGTTCATTTTTCATTTGAGATGGGCTGATAACAGCTTTCAACGGGTTGCCATCAGTGAAAAAATGTGGAAAAGCGGTAATGCTTTGCCGCTGCAGTGGCAGCACTTGTCCGTCTGAACTCACCAGCTTGGGCAAATGTTTGCCGCCAATCCCCGCGACATTGAAGCTTTACAAAACATAACCTTAAGTCCCCTAAGGTTATGCCGATCTCCAGAGATGCAAAGAAGCCATTTCGGCTTTTAGGTTCGGTGAAAGGAACTATATGGGAATGCGTGTCGGCGGCTCCAATGCCGCTTGGGCTTCACAAGCCTCCGCGGTCAGCGGTTGGCAACAACGCCAACAAAGCACCAAAGACTTGTTCGCAACGCTCAATGCGGGTGACTTGGCTGGGGCTCAAAAAGCGTTTGCTGCTTTTGCAGCAAGCAACAACATCAAGAGCGATAGCCCCATGGGGCAACTCGGAAAATCTCTTCAAAACGGTGACCTTGCAGCGGCAGAGAAAATTGCCCAGTCCATGCAAAAGAACCGCTCCACCAGCCCCGTCTCCGCACAAGCCAATGCACAGAACAACCAAGTTCCCTCTGTCTTGAGCATGCTGCGTGGACAAGGCGGCCAAGTCAACGTGCTGGCTTAAGCCCGCGCATTGAACGCCTCACAGGCCCACTTCGGTGGGCCTTTGTTATTTCAAGCGCTTGGCTAAGGAGTTTTCTTGGCGCTTGGCCGGTTGCGCTGCATCCACTTGGGTCCACAACGGCGCTCGACTTTCGTCGTTGTGCAAGTGGACAAACTTTTGCAGCAACTTCATGAACACCTTTTGCTCAGCAGCGGTCAAGGGTGAGAGCAGCTTTTCGCGCATGCGGTAGACACCGTTGACGGTGTCGTCCAACAGCTTTTCTCCCTCGGCGGTCAAACGCAAACTCAACAGCCGTCGGTCTACCGTCGAGACGGTACGCGCAATCAGGCCGCGCTTTTCCAACTTGGCTGAGGTCAAGGCAGCCGATGAGGTGTCAATGCCAATCAGTCGGGCCAGACGCACTTGGTCGACGTCGGGGGTTTCGTGGATCATGCGCAAAATTGCAAACTCTTTGGGGCTGACCACATCTCCCACCTCTTCTTGAAACATGCTCACCGTGATTTGATGGGCACGACGCATCAGGTGCCCCGGCTGGTCGTAAAGATCTGCGGAGACCGATTGGCGAGAGGTGGCTTGTTTTTTCATGACGCTTGTATTTTGAAGCAAGGGATTAGGGTATTTCCGTGCACAGCTTGCGAAAGCCATGAAATACCATGAAACCTTCAGCATACTGAAGGAATACACCCGTGACCCACCACCCATTTTCCAAACGTGCTTTCTTGGTTCAACTGGCCTGTGCGGCTGCGTGTGTGCCCAGCTTGGTTTTTGCGCAAACAACCCCGTTCAAAGTGGGTTTGATCTTGCCCATGACCGGGCCCTTCGCATCCACGGGTCGACAAATCGATGCAGCCGTGAAGCTCTACATGGCTGAAAATGGCAACGACGTGGCCGGACGAAAAATTGAAGTGGTGTTGCGCGACGACGGCGGTGTGCCCGATCAGTCCAAGCGCATCGCCCAAGAGCTGGTGGTCAACGACAAGGTCGATGTGCTGGCAGGCTTTGGCATCACCCCCTCGGCACTGGCCGCAGGTCCCATTGCCACGCAGGGCAAAACACCCGCCGTCATCATGGCAGCGGCCACCACGGGCATCGTGGCGACATCGCCTTATTTGGTGCGCACCAGTTACACCTTGTCGCAGTCTGCTGGCACCATGGCCGAATGGGTCAAGCGCCAAAAAATTGGCCGAGTGATGACCATGGTGTCGGACTACGGCCCTGGCATCGATGCCGAAAAAACCTTCAAAGAAAACGTCGAACGTGATGGCGGCAAAGTGGTGGGCGAAATTCGCGTGCCCATGCGCAACCCCGACTTCGCACCCTATCTGCAAAAAATTCGCGACGAAAAACCCGATGCCTTGTTTGTCTTCATTCCTTCGGGCCCAGCCGTGAGCTTGATGAAACAGTTCACCGAACGCGGCATGGACAAAGCGGGCGTCAAGCTGATTGGCGACGGCGGCGTGACTGACGACGACACTTTGAATGAAATGGGCGACGCAGCCTTGGGCGTGGTGACCTCGTTTCACTACTCGGCCTCCCACGAATCGGCCTTGAACAAAAAATTCGTCGCGGGATTTGCCAAAGCCAACAACGGCATGCGGCCCAACTTCATGGCCGTGGGTGGCTACGACGGCATGCATGTGATTTACACCGCCCTCAAGGCCACCAAAGGCCAAGGCAAGGGCATGGAGTTGGTGGATGCCATGAAGGGCCTGAGCTTTGAGAGCCCACGCGGCCCCATCCAAATCAGCGCGCAAACACGCGACATCGTGCAAGACGTGTACATCCGCAAAGTTGAGCGTAAAAGCGGCCAACTCTGGAACACCGAGATCGACACCGTCAAAGCCGTGACCCCTTAAGCCCTGCGAGAACACACCATGAACGCCCCCACACAACCGGTTCATTTGACGACACACCCAAGAACTTTTCCTTTGAACCGTTGGTGGATCGCTGGGTTTTCTTGGGAGCTGAAAGACCAACCCGTGGCGCGCACGCTGCTGGGCAAGCCCATGGTGTTGTTTCGCACACCCGATGGACAAGTCGCCGCGCTGCAAGACCGCTGCTGTCACAAAGACTTGCCGCTGTCTTGCGGCAAAGTCGAGGGGCGTGGCTTGCGTTGCGGCTACCACGGTCTGCTGTACTCACACGAGGGCACGTGCGTCGAAATTCCAGGGCAAGACAAAATTCCGGCCAAGGCCAAAGTGGTGTCTTACCCCTTGCGCGAGAAAGACCAAATTTTGTGGGTGTGGGTGGGTGATACACCTGACGCCACGCCCCAAGATGAACCGCCCGCCTACCCGGTGCACAGCGACCCCAAGTACAAATTTGGCGGCGACTGCTACCACTACGACGCGCCCTTCATGCTGATTCATGAGAACCTGCTGGACTTGAGCCACCTGGGTTACGTGCACACCAAAACCATTGGTGGCAATCCGGCCATCCACATGAACGCACAGTTGACCGTGAGCCAAGAGGGCGACACGGTCAAGGTCACACGCTTGATGCCCAACTCAGAACCACCCCCCACCTACACCGCAGCCTGGCCTTTTGCGGGTCGGGTCGACCGCTGGCAAGAGGTGGCGTTTCATGTCAGCCATGAATTGATTTGGACTGGGGCCATGGACGTGGGCACGGGCAGCTACGACGACCCCCACCGTGAAGGGTTTCACATGCGCGGCTTGCATGGGGTGACACCAGAGACCGACACCACCACGCATTACTTCTGGACCATTGCCACCAACCCGCACCCCGACAAAGACAACATCGTCGATCTGGTGGTCCAGCAAACTGCTGCCACCTTTCTGGAAGACAAAGTCATCATCGAAGCGCAATGGCAAAACCAACAGAGGTTTGGCCATCCACCGCAACTCGACATCCACGTGGACGTGGGCCCCAACCGCGCCAAGCGCGTGGTCGAGCGTTTGCTGACCCACGGGTACAAAGGCTCAGTGTGAGCCGTAGTGCTGCTGTATCAATCGCCGCAACAGGTCTAAGCCAAAGCGCGTGAGTTGTGTGGCGGGTCGTGCTTTGGGCACGGCCACGGTGAAGCGGTTGCGAATGTGCGGCGAGGTGATCTGGGCCACATGAGGCGGCAAGTCGCTGGGCCAAGACTTCAAAGCGCTCACCGGCAGCACAGTGTTGGCCACGCCGCGCGCCACCAAGGGCAACACGGTTTGGATGGAATCCACCTCGGCGACCACACGCAAGGTCACGCCGCGCGGGCGCACCGCGTCTTCCAGCAACTGGCGCAAGGCATGGGGACCGCTGGGCAACACCAAGTCGTACTGGCCCACCTCGGCCAGTTTGATGCGCGCTGGCAGCGCGTGTGACGAGATCAGCACCAGGTCTTCGCGCACCAAGGTCTCCAGCGTCAACAGGGGCGAATGGGGTGGGTCAAACAACACCGCCAAATCAATGCGCCCAGCCACCAACCATTCGCGCAAAGGCACGCTCAAGCCTTCGGCAATGCTGATGGACGCGTCGGGAAACTGTTGCCGAAAGCCCTGCACCAGGTCAGTAGTCATGGTGTGCGCCACACGCGGGGGCAAGCCAATTGTCAGACGACCACGCGGGCTTTTGTGGCGCTCGCGCATGTCGGCCTCGGCGCGCGCCACGCCTTCAAACAAACCGCGCGCATGACCGAGCAAAGCCAGGCCTGTCTCGGTGGGCTCCACGCCACGGCCATGGCGGGTCAACAAGCGGTGGCCGGTTTCTTCTTCCAGCAAGGCAATCTGTCGGCTCAAGGCAGGTTGCGACAGGTCCAAGATCGCTGCCGCACGGCTCAAGCTGCCCGCATCGATGACCGCCACAAAGTATTCCAAGCGTTGCAAGTTCATAGCCAGCCCATTCACTCTAAAGCATCAGTTTTACTGATATCTGATATTTACAAAAGGTCAATTCTAGGACTTCAATTGCACCCAAAATTGGGGCCACCATGACACCATCCCCCACCCCCGTTCAAACCTACATGACCACCCCGTCGCAGCCGGGCTGGCAACTGCCTGCCCACGCGTGCGACGCCCATGTGCATGTGTTCGGCCCCACGGCCCGTTTTCCCTACGTGCCCGGGCTGCAAAAAGTTCCATCAGACGCCCCCAAGGAAGCCTTGTTTGCCTGGCACCAGCAGCTGGGTTTTGAGCGCTGTGTGGTGGTGCAGTCCGCCGTGCACGGCATGGACAACCGTGCTGCGGAAGAAACCCTGCAAGCCGGTGGCGGTCGCTACCTCGGCGTGGCCTTGGTGCCGGTGGACGTGGACCTTGCGGAATTGAAGCGCTTGGCAGCGCTGGGCTTTCGTGGCGTGCGCTTTAACTTCATGAAGCACCTGGGCGCAGGGGCCGACCCACAGGCCCTGATCGCCCTCACCCACCGCTTGGCCGATTGCCAGATGCACTTGCAAGTGCATTTCGAAAGCAGCTTGGTGCATACCCTGGGCGACGTCTTCAAACAGTCGGCCGTGCCGGTGGTGATTGACCACATGGCCCGTGTCGACGCCACGCTCGGCGCCCAACATGCCGACTTTCAGGCGCTGTGCCGCTTGCTAGACCACGCGATGTTCCACGTCAAAGTCAGTGGCATCGACCGCATCGACGAGAAAGTGCCTCTGGCCTCGCCGCCTTACCCACACGGTGTGGCCTTGGCCAAATATCTGGTCGACACCTTCCCGACGCAGTGCGTGTGGGGCAGCGACTGGCCGCACCCCAACCACACCCATGTGCCCGATGACGGCGTGTTGACCGACGCCATCCAGCGCATCGCCACCACACCCGCGCTGGTGCAGGCGTTGCTGGTCGATAACCCACAAGCGCTTTACCGCTTTGAACACTGAACCACTAGGACACCCCATGACAGGACGTATGCAAGACAAAGTGGTGCTGGTCACCGGCGCAGGCTCGGTGGGCCCGGGCTGGGGAAACGGCAGGGCCATCTCGGTGCGCATGGTGCAAGAAGGCGCGCGCGTGATGGCGCTTGACCGTGAACAAGAGCGCTTGGAAGAAACCCTCTCCCGCGCGCAAGCCGTGAGCGGCGTCAACCACGGCGAAATTGCCTCGATGACTTGCGATGTCACGAGCAGCGAATCCATCGCTCAAGCGGTGCGCGCCACGGTCGAGAAATTTGGCCGCATCGATGTGCTGATCAACAACGTCGGTGGCTCGGCTCCCGGCGGCCCGGTGGAAATGAGCGAAGAGGTGTGGCACACACAAATCGGCCACAACCTCACCAGTGTGTTTTTGACCTGCAAGCATGTGCTGCCACTGATGGAAGCCCAAGGCTCGGGGGCCATCGTCAACATGGCGTCGACCTCGGGCATCCGCTGGACCGGGGCCGCGCAAGTGGCCTATGCCGCCACCAAAGCGGCTGTCATTCAAATGGGCCGCGTGACCGCGGTGCAGTACGCCAAGAAGGGCGTGCGTGTGAACACCGTGGTGCCCGGCCAATTGCACACCCCGATGGTGGAAACCCGCTTGGCCAAACAACGCGCAGGGGGCGATGTCGAAGCCTTGCTGGCCCAGCGCCAGTCGCGCATCCCACTGCCCTTCATGGGCGACGGCCAAGACACCGCCAATGCGGTGCTGTTTTTGGCCAGCGATGAGGCACGCTTCATCACGGGCACCGAAATCATCGTCGACGGCGGCATGTCGGTGCGTTGCGACTAAACCCCAGGAGACTCTCATGACACGCTTGACCAAACGACGCCTGCACCAACTGCTGGCCCTGAGCTTACTGGCTGGCCTGACCACCTTCGCCAGCGCGCAAAACAAGGTCACCCGCATCTTGGTGGCTTTTCCACCGGGTGGCCCGGTGGACTTTGTGGCCCGCACGCTGACCGATCAACTCAGCAAAGAACTGGGTCACCAAGTGATGGTCGAAAACAAGGCCGGGGCCAACGGTGCGATTGCGGCAGACACCCTGCTCAAAGCACCGGCCGATGGCCAAACCCTGTGGCTCACCAGCGTAGGCGCGGTGGCCATCAACCCCTCGCTCTACCCCAGCCTGGCCTATGACCCTGTGCGCGACTTGGCGCCAGTGTCCTTGGTGGTGAACAACGTAGAAATGTTGGTGGTCAACCCCAGCAACCCGGTGAACAACCCACAAGAGTTCATCGCCGCAGCCAAACTCAAACGCGTGACCATGGCCTCATCCGGCACGGGCAGCGTGCCGCACCTGGCCATGGAGTTGTTGGCCGACGCCACCCACACCGACTTGGTTCACATCCCCTACAAAGGCGCAGCACCCGCCATCACCGACGTGATGGCGGGCCATGTGGATGGCTTTTTTGGCGACATCCCAGGCCTCATGGGTCAGGTGCGCAACGGCAAGCTCAAACCGGTGGCGATTGCGGCCACGCGCCGTCACCCCCTGTTTCCCGATGTCAAAACCTTCCAAGAAATTGGTGTGCCCGGCGTGGACTCGGACAACTGGTATGCCTTGTTTGCGCACAAGAACACGCCCCCTGCAGAGTTAGAACGCCTCAACCAAGCGGTGCGTCGCACCTTGGCCACCGAGAGCGTGCGCAACAAACTCCTTGCCTCTGGCGCCGAACCCTCGGGCAACAGTTCGGCTGAGCTGAGCGCATTGCTCAAAGCCGACATGGCCAAGTGGGGCCGTGTGATTCGCCTCAAGAAAATCACTGCGGATTGAAGCAGACAACAACCACCAAGACAGACACCATGACACACACTGCACGCCTCACCCCCATCACGCCCGGCACCCAGCCAGAACTGGCCGAACTTGAAGCCAAGATCGTGGCCAAACGCGGCAAGGTCACACCGCTTTACCAATACCTGCTCAACAGCCCCGACATGGCCCAAGGTTGGGAAGAGTTCACCCGCGCCGTGCGCCAGCGCAACAGCCTGCCCGGCGACTTGCGCGAGTTGGTCATCCTGCGTGTGGCCGTGCTCAACCGTGCGCCTTACGAATTTGATGCCCACGTGCCTTTTGCTTTGAAAGAAGGCCTGGCCGCCCACAAGGTCGACGCCGTGAAAGAAGCCACCCTCTCACCCGCGTTCAGCGAACTCGAACACGTGGTGCTTGAACTCACCGACACCATGACGCGTGACATCGAGGTGCCTGACGCCTTGTTTGCGCGCATTCACGAACACTTCCAAGGCCAAGCGCTGTTGGACTTGTGCATCACCATCGGCGCCTACAACATGGTCTCGCGCGTGTTGGTGGCGCTGCACATTGGGCACTGACATGCCCACACAACTGTGCGATTCTTTGTTGCTGAAAACCAGCCACGCTTACCCACCAGGCAGCGTGGCACGTTGGCATGAAACCATGGCCGACACGCCCTGGGCCCAAGCGCAGGTGCAAAGTGTGGCCACGGCCAAAGCCGAAAACGGCCAGCCCATGCACCACATCTACCTGCACCTGCCCCAAGCCACAGAACTGAACAGCGCCGACTGCCTGGCCTTTGAAAAACGCTGGCATGCACTGACAGGGCACACAGCCCAAGTGTCACGGCTGCGCGAAGCGCTGCGCCGCGAAGGCGCCAGCTTTGGCGAGGCACCCGGCGTGCACTATGTGGTGGAAACCGACACCGACGAAGGATGGGAAACCGAGATTTTTCGGTGGTACGACGAAGAACACATGCCCGGCTTGGCCACGGTGCCTGGCTGCATTCTGGCGCGTCGCCTGCTGAACCTGGACCATGGGCCTCGATCGTTTGCCAGCTACGACTTGGTCAACCGCGAGACCTTGGGTTCCCCCCCTTGGTTGGCCGTGCGTGGCACAGCGTGGAGCGACATCTGCCGCCCGCACTTCGTCAACACGCTGCGCACGATGTTTGAAAACCCCAAAGCCTGAGGGCCCACACCATGACCGAACGCTTCTCGCAACTGCGCTACGAAGACCTGGCCCCCGAGGTCCAGCCACTGGCCGACGACATCCTCAAAGTCTCCAGCGCTGCGCTGGGTGGCCCCTACAACGCCTTGCTGCGCAGCCCCGACATGGCGCGACGTTGCTTTGACTTTTTGGACTACCTGCGCTTTAAGACCTCGGTGAGCAAACGTCTCAACGAGTTCGCCATCCTGATTCAAGCGCGCATTGCCAACGCGCAATACGAATGGTGGGCACACGACCCGATCGCCCAAAAAGCGGGCTTGTCGGCTGCCATCATCGAACAGCTGCGCCAATGTCAACGCCCGCAAGGCATGCAAGACGACGAGGCCTTGGTGTATGACTTTTGCATCCAGCTGAGTTTGAACCACCGCGTGCCCGACGCGCTGTGGCAACGCGCCATCGACAGCTTGGGTGAACAAGCCGTGGTCGACCTCACCGTGCTCTCAGGCACCTATGTGATGGTGTCGATGCTGCTCAACGCCACACAGGTGGCCATTCCCAACGGGGGTGCTGAGCCCTTGGAGGTTCTGTCGCCTCTGGACATTCGTCAACGCTTGCTCAGCTGAACCCTCTCACGTCCACCAGGAGTATGTGATGCGCCCAACGACTTGGAAGTTCTGCCTGATAGGCCTGTGGCTGTGTGCCGTCCAAGCCTGGGCACAAAGCAACACCGTGCGTTTGGTGGTGCCCTTTGCCACGGGTGGCCCCACTGACATTGCGGCGCGGGTGATTGCACCGCTGCTGTCAGAGGCCATGGGCAAAACCGTGATCGTAGACAACCGTGTGGGAGCCACCGGGGCGATTGGCGCTGAATTTGTGGCGCGCGCCCCGGCCGATGGACAGACCATTTTGTTTGGCACCAGCAGCATCATGGCGGCCAACCCGGCACTCACCCCCAAGCTCCCGTTTGACCCACTGCGCGACTTTGTACCCGTGAGCTTGATCGCCACGATTGAAAACATCTTGGTGGTGCACCCGTCGGTACCCGCCAACAACGTGCCAGAGTTCATCCGGTACGCCAAAGACAACCCAGGCAAATTGTTTTACGGCTCCTCGGGCATTGGCAGCACCTACCACTTGGGTGCCGAGATGTTTGCCCACATGACCAAAACGCAGCTCTCGCATGTGCCCTACAAAGGCCAAGGTCCAGCGGCCCAAGACTTGTTGGCTGGCCATTTGCAGCTGATGTTTGACGCCTTCAACTCGGCCGTGCCCAATATCAAGGCAGGCCGCGTCAAAGCGCTGGGCATTGCCAGCGCCAAGCGTCACCCCGAGTTGCCCGACCTGCCCACCATCAGCGAACAAGGTGTCCCCGGTTACGTGACCACGATCTGGATTGCCTTCTTTTTGCCAGCCAAAACACCCACCACAGTGGTGGAGAAAATGAACGCCGATTTGAAAACCATTTTGCAGCGCTCCGATGTGCGCGAACGCTTTGCCAAATTGGGCATGCAGTCGGCCAGCTCCAGCACGGCCGAACTCGACAGCTTGCTCAAACAAGAATTGGCCTTGTGGAGCCGCGTCGTCAAAGACGGCAACATCAAACCTGAATAACGACGAAACATTACCTATGAAACTCTCTCAAAAACGCGCCCTGTTCAAACAACTGTGGGGCACTGGCTTGCTGGGCCTGGCCAGTGTGTTCTCGGTGCACGCGGACACGGACTACCCCAGCAAGCCCGTCACCGTCATCGTGGCCTATGCGCCCGGCGGCCAAGGCGACGTGTTTGCACGCATGGTGAGCGACAAACTCTCCACGCTCTACAAGCAGCCCATGGTGGTGGACAACAAGCCAGGGGTCTCAGGCACGGTGGGCACACGCATGGCTGCGAAAGCCAAAAACGATGGTTACACCTTGTTCTTGGGCCAGACCGGTGAGATCACCGTCAACCGCGTGCTCATGAAAGACCTGGGTTACGACCCCATGAAAGAACTGGTGCCGGTGGTACTCATCGGCAATGCACCCTTGATCATGCTGGCTCCTGCAGACGCGCCTTACAACACGGTGGCTGAGTTCATCCAAATGGCACGTGCCAAACCCGGCGAATTCAGCTACGGCTCGGTCGGGGCGGGCACACCTGGCCACCTGTCTGCGGTGGCCTTGGCGCTGGGCGCCAAACTCAACATGGTGCACGTGCCCTACAAAGGCGTAGGGCCCTTGATGTCCGACCTGATGGCCGGTCGCTTGCAAGCCTTCTTCAGCAGCGCCTCGGCGGCCATGCCCCAAATCAAGGGCGGCAAGCTCAAGGCCTTGGGGGTGACCACCACGCGGCGCATGAGCTCTTTGCCCAACGTCCCCACGGTGGCCGAAGCAGGTTTGCCTGGCTTCAGTTACACGCTGTGGGGTGGCTTGTTCGCGCCTGCGGGCACGCCTGCGGATGTGATTGAACGCCTCAACCGCGACGTCAACACCGTGCTGGCTGCACCCGAGCTTCGCGCACGCTTGGAAGGCGACAACATGGCGGTGCCCAAAAACACCCCGGCTGAATTTGCCGACTACGTGCGCAGCGAAGCCGTCAAATTTGAAAAGCTCGTCAAAGACGCCGACCTCAAACTTGAGCAATGACACCCGAGCCCTTTGCATGTCACTTTCCTTTTGAACCCACGATAAGTTGTTTATGAAAATTGTTGTTTTACCCGGCGACGGCATCGGCCCCGAAACCATGGCGGTCACCGTCGATGTGCTGCAAGCCGCCTCCAAGCGCTTCAACCTGGGCTTAGAGCTGATGCACGACATCGCAGGCCACGCCAGTTTGCAAAAGCACGGTGCCACCGTGACCCCTGCACTGTTGGAGAAAGTCAAAAACGCCGATGGCCTGATGTTGGGCCCCATGGCCACTTACGACTTCAAAGACGAAGCCAAAGGCGAAATCAACCCGTCTAAGTTTTTCCGCAAAAGCCTGGACCTGTTTGCCAACATCCGCCCAGCACGCACCTACCCGGGCGTGAAAACCATCACCTCGGCCTTTGACCTGGTGGTGGTGCGCGAAAACACCGAGGGCTTTTATGCCGACCGAAATGTGGAGTCGGGCAACAGCGAAATCTTGGTCACACCCGACGTCGCCATTTCGCTGCGTCGCATCACCCGCGAATGCTGCGAGCGCATTGCACGCAGTGCGTTTGAACTGGCGATGCAACGAAAACGCCACCTGACGCTGGTGCACAAACACAATGTGCTCAAAGTCACCGATGGCATGTTCTTGGATGCCTGCCACCGCGTCGCCCAAGACTTCCCCGAAGTCACCGTGGACGACTTCATCGTCGACGCCATGATGGCCCACGTGGTGCGCGCACCGGCACGCTTTGACGTGATCGTGACCACCAACATGTTTGGCGACATCTTGTCTGACCTCACGGCCGAACTCTCAGGCAGCTTGGGGCTCGGCGGCTCTTTGAACGCGGGCTTGAACAACGCCATGGGCCAAGCGGCACATGGCTCGGCCCCCGACATTGCGGGCCAAGACATTGCCAACCCGTTCTCGCTGGTGTTGTCGGCCTCCATGTTGCTGAGCTGGCACGCCCAGCGCTCAGGCAACGCCGCTTACTTGCAGGCTGCGCAAGCCATCGACCAAGCGGTGGAAGACTGCATTGCCAACGGCGAATGCACGCGCGACGTGGGCGGCAAGCTGGGCACCCACGCCACGGGTCAGGCGGTGGTGAAGCGCTTGGGCTAACAACGAAAACGCCACCCGAGGGTGGCGATCTAAGCCTGTCAGATCGTGTCAAGTCAGCACGTTGAGGCCATGCTTTTGGACAACCGTTAACAACTTCAGCGCCATACCACTCGGGCTCTTGGTACCCGTTTCCCACTTTTGAACGGTGGACTCGCTGGTGTTGAGGTATCGCGCAAAAATGGTTTGACTGACATGGTTTTGTTCACGTATTTTTTTGATCAATTCCGGCTTGATGCTCTCTGGCATCGCTGTCAAACAAGCCTCGTCAAAGTCGCGCAGTGTTGTTTTGCTGATTGCACCAACTTTCATCAGTGCTTGGGCTGATGCGTGTATGGATTCGTAAGCTTCAGATTTATAACGCGGCATAAGTAAACCATAGCACCAGGTGCTATGTTTAATCAACCCAAACGGAAGGGCTTACGCACGACCCAACAAGCGCTGGGCGTTGCGGCTTTCAATGGCGGTCAGGTCGTTCATGCTAAAGCCCATGGCCATCAGACCTTTCACGTGGTCGAGCGAGGTACGGTACGGGAAGTCGGTGCCAAACACCACCTGCGACACATCCACCAGGTTCAAGAGCGACAAAAGCGCACCGGGGTGCGAGGCTTGCGCGGTGTCGTAGTAAAAGCTGCGCAAGGTGGGCAGCACTTGGTCGCTGGGCAAGATCTTGCCGAAGTTGGCGTTGAGCTTGGGCAGCATGGTGAGACGCTCCACCAAGAACGGCATGGTGCCTCCCGCATGCGAGAAGATGAACTTGATGTCTTTGCAGCGCGTGGCGGTTCCGGTGAACAGCAGGCTGGTGATGGTGCGGGTGGTGTCGGTGGCGAACTCGATGGTGGAGCCGGGTACACCTTCTTGCAAGTTGCCGCAGCACTTGGGGCTGGACGGGTGGGTGTAGAGCACCAGCTTGCGTCGGTTGATTTCGTCCATGATGGGCGCAAAC
>CAITHK010000146.1 GCA_903892175.1 uncultured Burkholderiales bacterium
GCGATACCCTGTGAACCTTGTGCACCGGTAGTTCCTTGAGCACCGGCGGTTCCCTGCGTACCCTGAGCACCGTTAGCACCTTGGTAGCCTTGGAATCCCTGTGAACCTGTGCAATACGACAAAAGCAACACCCCAACGGTCCATGGCGTGGCTGAAGCCGGCTCCACCGTCACCGTCAAAGACGGCGACAGGGTGTTGGGCACCACGGTGGCAGGCTCAGACGGCAGCTACTCGTTCACGCCAACCGATGCTTTGTCGGATGGCGTGCATGCCCTGAACGTCACGGCCACAGACTTGGCTGGCAATGTCAGCACTGCAGCCACCCAATCGGTCAAGATTGACTCCGTGGCCCCCAATGCGCCCTCGCAAAACTTGGCCTCACCCGCAGTGACGGTCAGCGGGGTGAAGTACGACCGCGACAACACCCCCACCCTCTCAGGTGTTGCCGAGGCAGGCTCCACCGTCACCGTCAAAGACGGCACCACGGTGTTGGGCACGACGGTGGCAGATGCCAGTGGCAATTATTCGTTCACGCCCTCAAATGCCTACTCCCTCACCGAAGGCATCCACACCTTGAACGTGACGGCCACCGACACAGCGGGCAACGTCAGCACAGTGTCGGCTCAAGCGGTGACGATTGACACGCAAACAGCAACGCCCACGCTCAGTGTGGACGCTCCCAGCGTCAGCGTCGACGGCGTGACCTACGACAAAGACAACACACCCACCCTCACCGGTGTGGCTGAAGCCGGCTCCACCGTCACCGTCAAAGACGGCGCCACGGTGTTGGGCACCACGGTGGCAGATGCCAGCGGCAATTACGCTTTCACACCCACAAGTGCTTTGTCGGATGGCGTGCACGACCTGAACGTGACCGCCACAGACTTGGCGGGCAACGTCAGCTCTCAGGCCTCACAAACGGTCACCATCGACACGGTGGCGCCGAATGTCCCCACAGAGACTGTGTCGGCCTCAGCCACCGTCACTTTTCAGAGCGTGACTTACGACACCAACCGCACGCCCACCATCACGGGCACAGCCGAAGCGGGTTCTACCGTGACCATCAAGGACGGTGACACCACCTTGGGTTCTGTCACTGCCAATGCACAGGGGGCATACAGCTTCACGGTGGGCAATCAACTCTCAGGCGGCGCGCACAGCTTCAGCGTCACCGCCACAGACTTGGCAGGCAACACCAGCTCAGCCTCTCCGGTGTTGGCAAAAAACGTGGTCTGCTACATGTCGGGCACACGCTTGCAAACGCAAGACGGCTGGAAGCTGGTCGAGCACCTCAAAGCCGGTGACCTGCTCAAAACCGTCTCCGGCAAACTGCAGCCCGTGACTTGGGTTGGCCACAGCACCATCGACTGCCGCCGCCAAGACAACAAGCAGCACGCTTACCCCGTTCGCATTGCCCAGCACGCCTTTGGCCACCAACTGCCTGAGCGTGATTTGTATGTCAGCCCTCTGCACTCGGTTTATGTGGAAGGCGTGATGATCCCTGTGATCCACTTGGTCAATGGGGTGACGGTGACACAAGACCAGCGAGAAAGCTTGGTGACTTACTACCACGTGGAGCTGCCCCAGCACGACGCGGTGTACGCAGAAGGCCTGCCTGCCGAAACCTACCTCGACACCTCACCTGAGAACCGCCACTTCTTCTCACTCAACAACGGCGACCAAAAGGTGTTTGAGCTGGGCCTGCAGTTTCCACCTTGCCCAGAAGGCACACCCGTGTGGCAACACATCTGGAACACCCAAGGCTATGCGCCTTTGACGCAGTCGGGACCGATTGTAGAAGCCGTCAAGGTCATGCTCATGCAGCGCGCACAACTGGTGCAAGAAGCACAGCGCCTATCGGCTTGACCGCACTAGCCAAGGCTGGTGAATTTTTTATAAACGATCTTGATCAAGTTCTCCACGCCCTTGCGACTGAGGAACTCGGTGGACGTCAAGAAATCGATCAGCACCATGTCGGTGGTCATGCCCACACGCGGTTGAACCACAGACATCGACTCGGGTTGGCGCCCGAGAAATATTTTGTAAGCCGCGATGACGTCCTCTGGCGTGACATTCATCACCTTGAGCTGCCCGCTCTCATCGACTGATTTTTCTCCACCTTGCTGCGCGATCTCAATCAAGAGGTTCATCTCATCGGGAATGATGGACTGAAACGAGTGCTCGTTCAACGAGGTGTTGATCATCTGGGGATTGATGAACAGTTGGGCCCCATTCGCTCTGAGTGCGGCATTGAACGCCACGTGCTCACACACCTGCCCGCCCCAGGGGCCCTTGTCACTCTTGCCCTCGTAGCGGACATGGTTCAAATACTCTGTCTTGTAAATGCCCAGCCCCCCAAAGGAAGACTCCACCTCAATCCACTGTGAGGCTTGAGGCACTTGAATCATGCGAGAAAAAACGGCGCTGTAGCTGGCCACATCCTTGCTGAGGTTCATGCCCTCTAGGAAGAACTTTTGCTGCCAACAGTCGCCCGGGTTCCACACCGGATGCCTGAGCGCCCAGATGTCGTAATAAAGCCCACTTTGGTTGCACGTCACCCCGCCCCAGTCATCGCGCTCAAAGCTCGACATCACACCCTCCAGGGTGAGCTGCGATTGGGAGTTGTCTAAGTCTGCCACCACCAGGTATTTGGCCCCCATCAACAAGGGATTGGTTTTGATTTCATCCAAGCAAGCGTTGCGACAAAACGCGATGCGGTCGGTGCGCAGCGGCATGTCGGCGGCGAGTTGCCCCATCGATTTGTAATGAAAATTCGGCACCAAGGCCTGCAGGGTGGCCAAGCAATCCACCGTTCTGTCTGAGCTGTCAGACTCCACAATGAACCAGTGCAGGTCCTTGAACAAGGCAAAGGCCTTGGAGAGCTTCAGCACATCTTGTTCCAAGAATTTGAAACAGTCCCGCACGGTGCCCACAATGACCACCTTGCTGTTCAATATTTGATCGTTCAAGAGCGCTTGACCCAAAATAAATTTCAATATAGCACGCCAACAAAAGGGGCGGGCTTAGGCGAAGCACCACCCACCCACAAAGAGATTTAAGCCTGCACAGGCTCTGGCGTGGCGCCCGAGAGTTGCGCCTGAAGGTCTTTCTCAATCGCCTTGACAGACCAAAACCGTTGCATCACCAGCGCGCTCAAGGCCTCTTTGCTCAAGGCCTGCTGGTAGTGCCC
>CAITHK010000147.1 GCA_903892175.1 uncultured Burkholderiales bacterium
CTCGTCGTCAGAACCCAAGGGCTCAGCGACGATGGGAATGATCTTTCGCGGACTGGTATCTTCTGAGTTCAAATCGCTTACTTGGTAACACCCGCAAGGGCTTGTGGTTTGTTCGACATGCCCCACACATAGGCGGTCAGCACATGGATTTGTGCGTCGGTCAAACGACCTTCTTGCGCTGGCATTTGGTTGACTTTGCCAGCATTGATCATGGCCGTGATGGCTTCTTCGCCCCAGCCATGCAACCAGATTTTGTCGGTCAAGTTGGCAGAACCCAAGGCTTGGTTGCCTTTGCCGTCCGAGCCGTGACACGCCGCGCAAGCCCCAAACTTGGCCTTGCCCAACGAGGCACGCACCGAGTCACTGGGACTGCCCGACAAACTCAACACATAGTGCGAGACATTGCGCACATCATCGGGCGTGCCCACCGCGGCCGCCATGGGAGGCATTTGTCCGATGCGTCCTTTGGTGATGGTTTCTTTGATCTTGTCAGGCGTGCCGCCATGCAACCAATCGCCATCGGTCAAGTTGGGAAAGCTCTTGGAGCCGCGCGCATCTGAACCGTGGCACTGTGCGCAGTTGTTCATGAACAAACGCTCCCCCACGGCCATGGCTTTGGGGTCGCCCGCCAATTGCTCAGGGGCTTGTGCCGTGAAGGACGCATACATGGGCTCCAGGGCTTGTTTGGCTTTGGCCACTTCTGACTCGTACTGGCCTTGCGAAGTCCATCCCAGTTGACCAGCAAAGCTGCCCAAACCGGGGTAAGCCACGCCATAGACCACCGCAAACACAATGGTGATGATGAACAACCACAACCACCAGCGAGGCAGCGGGTTGTTCATTTCGCGCAAGGTTTCGTCCCACACGTGTCCGGTGGTGCCGTCTTGCGTGTTGTGCGAAGAGACTTTGATCTGGGACGAAAACCACAACAAAGCGATGCAGTAGACGATGCCCGAGATGGAGATGACGGCCACAAAGAGCGACCAAAAATTACTGGTGAAATCACTCATGATTCGATTCCTTTACACAGGCGCTGGAGGCCTAGTCTTGATCGAACGGCAGCTTGGCAGCTGCGTCGAAATCTGTTTGATTGCGCCGAGAAAAAGCCCACACCAAGATGCCAATGAAAATGGCAAATGAGAGCAAGGTCGTGGCGATGCGTAAGTCATTGACGTCCATGAAGAACCTCCTTCTTACTTGAGCGCCAAGCCCAAGGATTGCAAATAGGCAATGGTTGCATCCAACTCGGTTTTGCCTTTGACCTCATCTGCCGATTTGGCAATGTCCTCGTCGCTGTATGGCACGCCCACCATGCGCAAGGCTTTCATGCGAGGCGCCATGTCTGCGGGGTCGACCATGTTTTTAGACAACCAGGGGTACTCGGGCATGTTGGACTCAGGCACCACATCGCGTGGGTTGTTCAAGTGCACACGGTGCCACTCGTCGCTGTATTTGCCGCCCACACGTGCCAAGTCAGGACCGGTGCGTTTGCTGCCCCACTGGAACGGGTGGTCGTAGACCGACTCGCCTGCGACAGAGTAGTGACCATAGCGCAGCGTCTCTGACAAGAACGGACGGATCATCTGCGAGTGGCAGTTGTAGCAACCCTCGCGGATGTACACATCACGTCCCGCCAATTGCAGCGCGGTGTAAGGCTTCAAGCCCGTCACTGGCTCGGTGGTGGATTTTTGAAAGAACAAGGGCACGATCTCCACGATGCCACCAAAGGCCACCGCGATCAAAATCAGCACGATCATTAAGAAGTTGTTGGTCTCCACGCGCTCGTGGGAAAAACCTTTGGAATTGTGATCAGACATGTGTTTCTCCTCAGGCATGAGCAGGTGCAGGAATCGCGACGCTGACCGCGTTGCCCTGAGTCGCTGTTTTCACAACGTTCCAGAGCATGATCAACATGCCGCTCAAATAAAGCAAACCACCCGCCACACGGACCACGTAATAGGGGTACGTGGCTTTCACCGACTCCACAAAGGTGTAGGTCAAGGTACCGTCTGTATTGATGGCACGCCACATCAAGCCCTGCATCACACCGGCAATCCACATCGCAGCGATGTAGAGCACGATGCCAACCGTGGCCAACCAGAAGTGGACCTCAATGGCTTTGACGCTGTACATCTTTGTCTGACCAAACAGTTTGGGAATCAAGAAGTAGATCGATCCCATCGACACCAAGCCCACCCAACCTAAGGCGCCTGAGTGCACGTGGCCCACGGTCCAGTCGGTGTAATGGCTCAAAGCGTTCACGGTTTTGATGGCCATCATCGGGCCCTCAAAGGTCGACATGCCATAAAAGGACAAGGACACGATCAAGAAACGCAGGATGGGGTCGTCACGCAGTTTGTGCCAAGCGCCCGACAAAGTCATGATGCCGTTGATCATGCCGCCCCAGCTCGGCGCCAACAACACCAAAGAGAACACCATGCCCAAGGACTGCGCCCAATCTGGCAAGGCGGTGTAGTGCAGGTGGTGAGGACCGGCCCACATGTAGGTAAAGATCAAGGCCCAGAAGTGCACGATCGACAGGCGATACGAGTACACGGGGCGCTCAGCTTGTTTAGGGATGAAGTAATACATCATGCCTAAGAAGCCCGCAGTGAGGAAAAAACCCACCGCGTTGTGACCGTACCACCACTGGATCATGGCGTCTTGTGCCCCTGCATAAGCCGAGTAAGACTTCATCCAACCAGCAGGAATGGCGGCACTGTTGACGATGTGCAACAAGGCCACCGCAATGATGAACGCACCATAAAACCAGTTGGCCACATAAATGTGCTTGACCTTTCGGGTGCCCACGGTGCCAAAGAAGACCACCGCATACGCCACCCAAACCACCGCAATCAGCAAGTCAATCGGCCACTCGAGTTCGGCGTACTCTTTGCCCTGGGTAAAACCCAGGGGCAAGCTGATGGCCGCCGCCACAATGACCAACTGCCAACCCCAAAAGGTGAACGCAGCCAGCTTGGGCAAAAACAAAGCCGTGTGGCAGGTACGCTGCACCACGTAATAACTGGTGGCAAACAAGGCACTGCCACCAAACGCAAAAATCACCGCGTTGGTGTGCAGGGGCCGCAGGCGGCCATAAGTCAGCCATGGAATGCCAAAGTTCAGCTCTGGCCATGCAAGCTGAGAGGCGATGATCACGCCCACCAACATGCCAACCACACCCCAAACCACCGCCATGATGGAAAACTGCCGAACAACGGTATCGCTGTAGACGGCCTGTTGTGATGAGTTCATCGGTCACCTTTCATTTTTTTACCAGTATCCGCAAAACAGCGCGTGAGGTTATTGATACAAATCAATCGTCACGAAGAATTCGCTCCCCTTCTTGGTCCACACCTTCAAATTGCCCGCGGTCAATCGCCCACCACAGGCCAGCCAAGATGCACAACACCAAAAAAACCGACAACGGAATAAGTACGTACAGAATGTCCATCAAGAAGCTTTCGATAACCTGAACGAATTCAACACCACCCACAAAGAACTCAAGGCCATGCCCAAGCCGGCCAGCCATGCAGGCAACCAACCCACCACAGCCAGCGGCACACACACCGCGTTGTAAAGCGCAGCCCACACCAAGTTTTGTCGCACCACACGCAAAGTCTTGCGGGCCAATCGCATGCTGGTGGCCACCACCGTCAGTTGCCCTCCCAACAACACCAAATCCGATTTGGACTGCGCCAGCGGCAGGGCTTGACCAAACGCCATCGACACGTGTGCGCCAGCCAAGACCGGACCGTCGTTGAGTCCATCGCCCACCATCGCCACCAGGTGGCCCTGAGCCTGCAAGGCCAGCAAGTGCGCCAACTTGTCTTGCGGCGAGCAAGCACCCAGCGCCTGCACAATGCCCACCTCTTGGGCCACC
>CAITHK010000148.1 GCA_903892175.1 uncultured Burkholderiales bacterium
CTTGGGACATGGGCAGCCTTCAAAAAGTTAGTGCGACCTGATCATGGTGCCGAAGGCCTGCTCGGTCAAGATCTCCAGCAGCATGGCGTGCGGCACCCGTCCGTCGATGATGTGCACCGCATTCACGCCGCTCTTGGCCGCATCCAAGGCCCCACTGATCTTGGGCAACATGCCACCGCTGATGGTGCCGTCTGCCACCAACTCGTCGATGCGCCGGGGCGTGAGTTCGGGCAACAAATGGCCTTGCTTGTCGAGCACGCCCGGAATGTTGGTGAGCATCAACAGCTTTTCAGCCTGCAGCACGGTCGCCAGTTTGGCGGCCACCACGTCGGCGTTGATGTTGTAGCTCTCGTTGTTTTCGCCAAAGCCAATCGGGCTGATGACGGGAATGAAGGCGTCGTCTTGCAAGGCCTTGACCACGCTGGGGTCGATGCTGACGATGTCTCCCACCTGCCCCACGTCGTACGCTTTGTTGGGGTCTTGGCTGTCGTGCAGCACCAGTTTTTGCGCACGAATCATGGCGCCGTCGCGCCCGGTCAAGCCCACGGCCTTGCCCCCGGCTTGGTTGATCAGCCCCACGATGTCTTGCTGCACCTCACCGCCCAACACCCACTCCACCACTTCCATGGTTTCGGCGTCGGTCACGCGCATGCCTTGCACAAACTCGCCTTTTTTGCCCAAGCGCTTCAAAGCGGTTTCAATTTGCGGGCCACCGCCGTGCACCACCACCGGGTTCATGCCCACCAGCTTGAGCAACACCACGTCTTCGGCAAACGCTTGCTGCAACAAGGGGTCGGTCATGGCGTTGCCGCCGTACTTGATGACCAAGGTCTTGCCATGAAATTTGCGGATGTAAGGCAGGGCTTGGGCCAGGATGTCGGCAGGGTTCAAAGTGCTCATGTCAAAACTCCGAAGTTCAGTTCATGTGGTCATCTGGGGGCAGTGCGTTGGCCGCTGCGGCCTGTGGGCCCAGCACCAGGTCACGCACCATTTCGCGCAACAGTTTTTTCTCTTGAAAACTCAGTGCGCGCTCAAGCACGCGACGCACACCCAAAAGCAACTGGCGGTCCACCTCTTGCGGAATGCCCCGCGTGTTTTGCAGCTCTTCGCGCAACTCCTCGCGCAAGTCCTCGGGCTCGTCGGCCCACCAGGTTTGAATCACCGTGTTGAGTTGCTCGCGCAGCTGCTCGGGGTCAGCCGCAGGGGCGGCGTGAACTGGCGCGTTGCCGTGGCGGGGCTGGGCGCCTTCGCGCACGCTTTGTGCGGCCAGCACCACACGGTGGTCCGCTTGAGACAGCAGGCGCGCCCAACCCGAATCGTCACGTTGCAACTGCGCCATGTTGCGCGAGGCCTCGTCGGCCAGCAGGTGCACCGCCACGCCGTGCAGCTGGGCTTCATCGATGAGGCTAATCAATCTTTCGTCGTCGCTGCCCACCAGGATGTGCTGGCACGCACCGCGTTCGGACAGGCGCTTGAGGTCGGCGCCCAGGGCGCGCAAGATCGACAAACCCCCGTCTTGGCTGTGTGGCAACACGGCACGGCTGATTTGGGCGTCCAGCACTTGCTCGTCTGAGCTGTCGCTGTACCAATAAATGCGGCGCAGGTTCAGCTCAAGCCCGTTGTGGGCCAGCGTGTGGCCCAACAAGGTGTGCAGGTGTTGGCGGGTGTTGTCTTGCGCGGCTTCGGTTTGGCCTTGCAACCATGCCAAAAAACGGGCATCGATCAAAGCAATACAAGATTCGGCGCCCTGGTGGGCGCTCGACTGGGAAGAGTGTTGGCGTTTCATGGAATCACTAAAAAAGAAAAAACTAAAAATTAAACCGGCTTGAGCGGTGGACTAACCCTGTGCACCGACCAAGCTGACCGTATTCTAGGACGCCATCGCCGCCGTGGGGCAGACGATAATTGCAGCATGACTCAACCAATTTTGATCACGGGTGGCACCGGATTCATCGGTTCGCACACCGCGCTGGTGCTGGCGCAGGCGGGTGTGCCCATCGTTATCTTGGACAACCTGTGCAACAGCAGCCCCAAAGTGCTCGATCGACTGGCGCGCTTAGGCGTCACACCGCTCGAATTTGTGCAAGCCGACATCCGTGACGCCCAAGCCCTGGACGACCTCTTTGCGCGCCACGCCTTTGAGGGGGTGGTGCACTTTGCCGGACTCAAAGCCGTGGGCGAATCGGTGGCGCAACCCCTGCGCTACCTCGACAACAACGTCAGCGGCACCTTGAGCTTGCTACAAGCCATGGAGCGCGCCCAGGTGCGCCGCGTCGTTTTCAGCTCATCGGCCACGGTGTACGGCGACCCGGCCGTGGTGCCCATTGCCGAGAGCGCACCCTTGACCGCCACCAACCCCTATGGCCGTAGCAAACTGATGTGCGAAGACGCGCTGCGGGAACTGCACAGCGCGGACCCGCGCTGGCGCATCGCCATCTTGCGCTACTTCAACCCGGTGGGCGCCCACGAGAGCGGCCTGTTGGGCGAAGCGCCCAACGGCATTCCCAACAACCTCATGCCCTACATCACCCAGGTGGCGCTGGGCCAGCGCGACGCGCTGCAAATTTTTGGCAACGACTACGCCACCCCCGACGGCACCGGTGTGCGCGACTACCTCCATGTGATGGACTTGGCCCAGGGTCACTTGGCCGCCTTGAAGGCCTTGGGAGCGTCAGACACCCCGCAGCTGTTGACCGTCAACCTGGGCACGGGCCAAGGCGTGAGCGTGCAGCAGATGGTCGACACCTTTGCCCACGTCAACGGCGTGCCCATTGCACACCGGGTGGTGGCGCGCCGCCCCGGCGACGTGGCCCAGTGCTTGGCCGACCCCAGCCTGGCCAAAGCGCTGCTGAACTGGCAAACCGAGCTGGGCCTGGAGCGCATGTGCGCCGACGCTTGGCGCTGGCAGTCGATGAACCCGCAAGGCTTTGACACGCCCCTATGAGCACACGCGACGACGCCAACCTGTCTTTGTTTGGCGACGAACTGCCCGCCGCTGCGCCTTCTGCACAGCCTCTCTCGACAGAACCCACCAAGCCCCGCGTCAAACGCGCCCCTAGGCCACCCACTTCCGTTGCAGCCCCCACTGAGGCGCACACCGACACTGCCCACCGTCCTGTGTCCAGCGACGCACAACACCTGTCCCCCACACCTCGGCGCAACAGCCCATGGGCTAGATCGCTTCAGGGGTCTGCCAAGACCCACGACAAACCGCCGCAAAAACCACACAACAAACCACACAACAAACCCCACGTGATGCTGGTCATCACCAAGGGTGAAGCGGGTGGCGCGCAAAGCCATGTGTTGGCCTTGTGCGAAGCCCTGCATGCGCAAGTCAACTTCACGGTGGTGATTGGCGGCCCTCCCGAAGACTCGGTGCTGGGCCAAGAGCTGCAAGCGCTGGGCGTGCGCGTGTGCCCCATGCCCGCGATGGTGGAGTCGATGCTCCCTTGGCGCTTGTGGCCTGCGGTGCAGCAATTGATTGCCCTGATTGAAGCGCGCCCGCCCGACTTGATCCATGCCCACAGCGCCATTGCCGGACTGGCCGCGCGCTTGGCGTGCCAGCGCACTGCACGCCCGGTGGTCTACACCGTGCACGGCTTTGGCTTCAAGCCCGAAATTGCGTGGTTGCGCCGCACCTTGGCAGCCTGGGCTGAACACGCCTTGTCAGGCTGGACCACGCAAATGATTTGCGTCTCGGCCTTCGAGCGGGCCTTGGCCCATCAGCTGCCGATTGCGCAGCAGCGCGTGCACGTCATCGCCAACGGCATTGCGCGCTTGCACTCACCCCCACCCTCACCCCCACCCTCACCCCCACCCTCACCTTCGTCCTCACCCACGTCCCTAGCGCCCGCGCTGGCTCCCGAAGAGGCGCTTGCCCCCAAAGACGCGCTCGCCCCCAATGAAGCGCTTGCCAACTATGCAGCGCATGCCGCCGAGCAAGCACCTGCGCCCGAGGACGCGCCGACCCAAGACTTGCCGCGCCTGATCATGGTCGCGCGCATGAAGTCGCCCAAACGGCACGACCTGCTGCTGCGCGCCTTGGCCAAAGTGCGCGACTGGCTGGGGGCTGAACTGCCCGTGACCTTTGCCGGCGACGGCCCCCTGCTGGCCCAACACCAGGCCCTGGCCGCCCAGCTGGGTTTGCAGCAGGTCACTTGGGCCGGCGACGTGGCTCAGGTGGCAGAGCTGCTGCCCCAGCACGCCCTGTTTGTGCTGCTGTCGGACCACGAGGGCATGCCCATCACCGTGCTCGAAGCCATGCGCGCAGGCCTGCCTGTGCTGGCCAGCGACCTGCCCGGCCTGCGCGAGCAAATCATGCACGGCCATGAGGGCTTGCTGGTGGCCAACACCGAACAAGCCGTGGCGCACCAGCTGCTTCGGCTGGCGCAAGACCCGGCGCTGCGCCAGCGCTTAGGAGCGGCCGCGCAACTGCGCTTTGAAGCCCAGTTCACCCGCGAAGACATGGCCGAGCGCGTGATGGCGGTGTACCGCCAGTGCCTGAGCGAAGACTTTGCCACCTCGCGCCCCAGCACCACGCTGGGCTCCGCCTTGGTCTCGGCCACCGTGCGCCGACGCGACGCCTTGCAAAACTGGACGCTGTGGGGCGCTTGGCTGTTGCTACCGAGCTTGCTGCTGGCCCACGCGCTAGAGGGCTTTGGGGCCGTGACCTACCAATTTGCCGACACCTTGTGGTGGTGCGCCCTGCCCTACGCGGTGGCGGCGCAGTTGCTCATGCGCGCCTCGCACCTGCCTTTGGCCGAGCGCAGCGGCGTGCTGTGGGTGTCCACCTCGGCGCCGTTCTTGTTTACACCGCTGGGCTTTGCCCTCTTGCAACACCCCTACTCCCGCGCAGCGGTGGTCTGGGCCTATGCAGTGACCACGCTGTGGCTGTGGTGGGGCTACCGCCGTCGGGTGGGGCAGCGCGCACTGCACCTGGTGCATGTGGACCCCAACGTGCCGGCACAACTGGCGCAGTGCCTGTTGCCGCAGGCGCTGGACCCACGCGCCATCACGCTGCAAGCCTGGGATGTGAGCGAAAGCGTGGCGCTGCCCGCTTGCGACGGCGTGGTGCTGGACCGCCATGTGCCCCAAACCCCTGAGCGCACCCGTTGGTTGAGCCAGCTCAAGATGCAACACCTGCGCCTGTACAGCGTGCACGCCGTGGCCGAGTTGGTGAGTGGGCGCAAGATGCTGCCTCACGCCGAAGACAGCCTGTGGGAGATCGACAACGA
>CAITHK010000149.1 GCA_903892175.1 uncultured Burkholderiales bacterium
AAACTGGCGATATTTTTCAAATCCTGATGCAAACCTTCACCATCATGGGCAAAAGCATCAACGCCTTTGAATTGCGTGAAGCCGACTTGGTGGTGCGCCCAGCCTTGGCCCATGTGGGCAGCGCTGAGTTCAGTGCCCGCACCCGATCCATTGAGGCTGGCCGCGCGGCCATGTTGCAGGCGCTTCCCAAATTACGTGCCGCTCTCGCTGCTCAATAAGTCGGGTGGGTAAAAAAAGGGGCCCACCAAGCGGTGGGCCCTTGAAGGGATCCCTGCACCCGATGGTGACCACAGGACCCGAGGAGACAATCGTTGACGAATTAACGCTTTTTGGCAGCGGTTTTCGTGGCTTTGACAGCGGTGTCGGTTACAGCTTGCAGGTTGGTTTCAGCCAGGTCAGCAGCTTGCTTGACAGCTTTTTGAACCGATTCCACAGCGTTGTTGCCAGCGGTCACAGCTTGCTTGAAGAAAGCGACAGCAGACTCAGAGCCGGCAGGAGCGTTTTTCAACGCTGTGTCTACGAAACCCAAAACGGCTTGGTGGCTTTCGGTGGCTTTGGCTTCGATGGCTTTGCCCAAATCAGCGCCTGTGCTGGAAGCGATGTCATAAATGTGGCGGCTGTAAGCTGCGGTTTTTTCAGCCAAAGGCTGGAGCAGACCCGCTTGCAGGGCCAGCAGCTCTTGTGCGTCTTTCACGCTCAAAATGGCTTTGGCGTGATCGGCTGACTCAGACAGTGCGGCACGCGCGGCTGTCAGGTTGAGTTCAACCAGTTTTTCCACGCCTGAGAAGGCTTGGTTGGTCAGGCTGAACAGGTTGTTCAGGTTGGCTTTGTTGTTGGCGATGACTTGTTCGGCGTTTAGCATGGTGAAGCTCCAAAATTTGAGGTTGAAAACATGTTGCAGTGCAGCATGGGTGGAAGTTTAGGGTTATCCCTGTGTTTTGCAAGCGAATCGAGCTTGTTTAGAGGCGAGCTTCTAAATCTGAAAGATCCAAGGCCTTGGTCACAATTCAGTCATTGCCACTCGGCCATTCCTTCCATGCGCGCCTTCTACTCCGATCAGTTTGTCCTGTCCTTACCCCCGGGGCACCGCTTCCCAATGGCCAAGTACGCCTTGTTGCGGGAGCGTTTGGCGCATGATCTGCCAGAGATTGCGTTGCAGGTGGCCGAACCCGCCAGCAACGGCGAGTTGGCATTGGTGCACACCCCAGGCTACATCCAGTCGGTGAGCGAAGGCACGCTGAGCGAAGGGGCCCAGCGCGAGATTGGTTTTCCTTGGACGCCTTCCATGGTGGAGCGTTCACGTCGCTCGGCGGGGGCTACCGTGATGGCTGCGCGTTTGAGTTTGTTGGGTGGAGAGGGGGTGGCCGCCAACTTGGCAGGCGGGACACACCATGCGTACGCGGATCACGGCAGTGGCTTTTGTGTGTTCAACGATGCCGCGGTCGCTGCCCGTTTGATGCAGGTGGAATGGGCGCGCAGTCACCGGCAGCCATTGCGCGTGGCGATCATTGATTTGGACGTGCACCAGGGCAATGGCACAGCGGTTATTTTTGCCAATGACCCTGAGGTCTTTACCTTGTCTGTGCATGGCGCACGTAATTTTCCGTTTGCCAAGGAGCGCAGCGATTTGGATGTGGAGTTGCCAGATGGCTGTGGTGACGACGATTATTTGGAGGTCTTGGATCTGGCGTTGTTGGACTTGAGTGCTCGGTTCGATCCAGGCTTGGTGATTTACTTGGCGGGTGCTGATCCGCACGAGGGGGACCGGCTAGGGAGATTGCGTTTGAGCTACGACGGCCTAGAGGCGCGTGATCGGCGGGTTTTTGATTGGGCATTTCAGCGTCGTGTGCCTTTGGCCTTTGCCATGGCGGGAGGGTACGGTCGTGCAATAGAGGACACAGTTCAGGTGCAAGTCAATACCTTCCGTGTCGCCCAGGCGTACTGGCAGGGCTGGCAAAATCTGGCGCGATGACACAAATCTCTCATGACCGAATTCAAGCCCAGTCGCGAAGCACCTTCAAAGTCTTTCGCCGCATTGATACGCGGTGGATGGACAACGATGTGTACGGGCATGTCAACAATGTGGTGTATTACAGCTGGTTTGACACAGCGGTCAATGCACATCTGATTGAACAGGGCGCCCTAGATATTCACCGTGGCGAGACGATTGGCTTGGTGATTGAAACCCATTGCAACTACTTTTCACCACTGGCATTTCCGCAAGTGGTGGAGGCTGGGATACGCGTGGCACGCATCGGTGCTTCGAGTGTTCGGTACGAAGTGGGATTGTTTGCGCAGGGCGAAGACCTGTGCGCCGCGCGAGGACATTTTGTGCATGTCTATGTCGACAAACAGCATCGCCGCCCAGTGAAGGCCTTGCCTTCGAATTTGAAAACAGTTTTGGAGAAACTTGTATGAGTTCTATGCAAACCCCCAGCGACGCCAGCGCTGTTGACCATGCCATCACATCGCGCATGTCGGCGCGCGCCTTCACCTCTCAACCTGTGCCACGTGCTTTGATCACGGAAATTTTGCAAGTGGCCAGCCGTGCACCATCGGGGACCAACACACAGCCTTGGAAAGTTTATGTGTTGCAAGGCGCCAGCCGTGATAGCTTGGTTGACAAGGTGTGTGCTGAACATGAAGCCTTGCGTGCCAACCCTGAGTTGGCTAAAAATTACCAAGAGCAGTACGACTATTACCCGACGCAATGGGTCAGTCCATACATCGACCGACGCCGTGAGAACGGCTGGAGTTTGTACGGTTTGCTTGGTATTGGCAAGGCCGACAAGGACAAGATGCACCTGCAGCAGCAGCGCAATTTCAGATTTTTTGATGCGCCCGTGGGCTTGATGTTCACCATCGACCCCATCATGGGTCGAGGCTCTTTGCTGGATTACGGCATGTTTTTGCAAAACATCATGCTGGCTGCGCGTGCCCGTGGTTTACACACCTGTCCGCAGGCCGCATGGAATGCGTTTCACAACACGATCTTGCCGCATATCGGGGCTGGTGAAGGGGAGCGCATGGTGTGCGGCATGTCCTTGGGTTGGGCCGATGAAGGTGAGAAAGTCAACACTTTGCTCACGCCGCGTGTGCCGGTGGAAGAGTTCACCCACTGGATGGACTGAGCGACATGATCATCACGAGCCTGCTTGACACCGACTTGTACAAGTTCACCATGATGCAAGCGGTGTTGCATCAGTTTCCAAGTGCGCAGGTCTCTTACAAATTCAAGTGTCGCAACCCTGGCGTGCAACTCGCCCCCTATGTGCAAGAAATCCGCGATGAAATTCGCTCGTTGTGCAGTTTGCATTTTCAAGACGCAGAGCTTGTGTGGCTGCGCTCATTGCGTTTCATCAAGAGTGACTTTGTTGATTTTTTGGGGCTTTTTCGCCTGAATGAAAAATACATCCAGGTGACAGCGCTGGCAGACGGTGAGATTGACATCAGTATCCAAGGGCCTTGGCTACACACGATCTTGTTTGAAATTCCGGTGTTGGCCATCGTCAATGAGGTGTATTTCCGAAACACACAAAAAGTGCCAGATTTTGTAGAGGGGCGCAAACGCCTGGATCAAAAAATTGAGGCCTTGCATGCGGAACGCTTGAGCGATTTGAAAATTGCCGACTACGGCACGCGCCGGCGCTTTTCGAAAGCTTGGCATGAAGAGCTGTTGCGGGTGCTCAGTGCCAAACTGGGGACCGCCGGGCAAGGTCAGTTTGCGGGGACCAGCAACGCTTTGTTTGCCATGAAACTCAACCTCACGCCTTTGGGCACCATGGCGCACGAGTACTTGCAGGCTTGCCAAGCCTTGGGCCCGCGCCTGCGAGACAGCCAGGTGTTTGGTTTTGAAACCTGGGCGCGTGAGTACCGCGGGGACTTAGGGATTGCGCTGAGTGATGTCTACGGCATTGAGCCGTTCTTGCGCGACTTTGACATGTACTTTTGCAAGTTGTTCGATGGCGCACGCCATGACAGCGGGGACCCGTTCACTTGGGGTGAGCGAATGATTGCCCACTACCGCAAGAACCGCGTGGACCCACTCACCAAGACCCTGATCTTCAGCGATGGCTTGACGGTGGAGCGCATCATCGCTTTGTACCAACAGTTTCGAGGTAGATGCCAGTTGGCTTTTGGCATCGGCACCAACTTGACCAACGACTTGGGCTACGAGCCGCTGCAAATCGTCATCAAAATGGTTCAATGCAATGGTCAGCCCGTGGCCAAGTTGTCGGATACGCCCTCTAAAAACATGTGCGAAGACCAGAAGTATTTGGCTTATTTGCGGCAAGTTTTTGACATTGAATCACCGGTCTGAGCACGTCAGCATGAACTACGTCAAAGTTGCTGTGCTGTTTGGCTTAGCTTGGTGCCTCAACCATGTGGCGCCTGGCGTGTTGAATCATTTGCAACAGTTGGCGGGTGTTGAATCCCCCATGGCTTTGTCGCTTTGGTGTATCAGTGTGTTTTTGTTGTTTGGATGGGCCAGCAGCAAAGCCGCAGAGGGCACCGTGTTGCCAAGCTTCACGCTGCAATTGTTGGTTGGCATTGTGTTGCACGATGCGCTTTCTCCCCTGTCCACCCAGTTGACCTTGTCGGTCGTGGTGTGTACGGCGATGGCCGCGATCATCCTCAAATCCGGGGGAGATGAGATTGAACGCAAAGTCTTCTTGCAAATTGCGTTTCCCACGCTGATGCTGGCAGTGCTGGGGTATCTGGTGACTTTTTTTGTGATGTTTGGATTGCTGACCGCGCTGGGCTTAGATGGTCGAACCGCCGCGTTGTTGTCGGCCATCCTGGGGTCTACCGATCCGGCTGCATTGATTCCAACGCTCAAACTCTTGGTTTTTAAAAACCACTACCAGCGGGTGACCCATTTGTCTGTTGCTGAAAGTGCTTTGAATGACGCTGTGGGCGCCATTTTCACTGGAGCCGTGTGCTTGATGATCTTCTCTGGTGTTGAGCCCACTGGTATGGTGCAGTTGGGTGCTGGGTTGTTCGGTGGTGACAATTTGAACCACCTGGGACAGCAGTTGATTTTTGGCGTGGTCGCCGGGTGTGTGGGTTGGCTTGGGATGTTTGTTTTTGAACGGTACAAGTCGGACCCCATTCGTCATGGGGAAAACGACAAACCTTATGACTTTGCCATTGTGTTGGCTGTTCCCTTGGGCACCTTTGCCTTGGCACAAGCCATCGATGGCAATGGTTTTTTAGCCGCCTTTGTGGCGGGCTTGTTGGCCAACTTCAACCACGGCTCTCAACACTTTCATGGGTTGCTGCGCAGCATGGAAGTGAAAATTGAAAGTGTGGCCAAGCCCACTGTGTTCATGATGATGGGCCCCTTTGTTGCGATCGATGCCTTGCTTGAGACCGCTTGGCTTGGGTTGTGTGTCTCATTGCTCTTGATGTTCGTCGCACGTCCTTTGGCTGTGCTGGTGTCTTTGTGGCCCACACACATCACGTGGCGAGAAAAGCTTTTTGTCTGTGCGGTTCGCGAGACAGGCGTTATTCCGGTGGTGTTGGCCGTCATCACGCTGGCCCAGCTTCCCGACTTGTCACTTCTCTTACCCCTGACAGCTTGGGTGGTGATTTGGACTTTGACTTTGTTGCCTGCGATCACCCCTTGGTGGGCTCAAAAACTGAATTTGCTTGCCACGACACCCCCCCTCTTCATTCACTGAGAAAGACCTGGTATGAAACCCAAAATCATTGTTGCGCGTCCCATCTTTGAGAGCATCATCCAGCGCTTGCAAGCGCATTTTGATGTCACCCACAACCAAGTCGATCACCCCTGGACCAAGGCAACTTGGACCGCGGCACTGTCCCAACATGTGGGCGCTTTCACGACTGGAACTGACCCAGTGG
This sequence comes from uncultured Burkholderiales bacterium, assembly GCA_903892175.1. Lineage (GTDB taxonomy): Bacteria > Pseudomonadota > Gammaproteobacteria > Burkholderiales > Burkholderiaceae_C > Limnohabitans. The sequence goes on from CAITHK010000149.1 coordinate 5,869, forward strand.
ATGCCGAGGTGTTGTCGGCTTGCCCGAACCTCAAGATGTGCGCCAACATGGCGGTGGGGTTCAACAATTTTGACGTGCCGACCATGACCTCTCGGGGTGTTTTGGCATCCAACACGCCCGATGTGTTGACGGAGACAACGGCAGACTTCGGGTTTGCCTTGCTCATGGCCACTGCGCGACGCATGACCGAAAGCGAACACTATCTGCGCCGTGGTGAATGGAAGCAATGGCGCTACGACATGTTTGCCGGCGCCGAAGTGCATGGCAGCACCATGGGCATTTTGGGCATGGGCCGCATTGGTCAGGCCATCGCGCGCCGAGGTGCGCACGGCTTTGGGATGAAGGTGATTTATCACAACCGTTCACGCTTGTCGCCTGAGTTGGAAGCCGAATGCAAAGCCAGTTACGTCAGCAAAGAAGAGCTGCTTCGTAGTGCCGACCATGTGATGTTGGTGGTGCCGTATTCTGCGGCCTCTCACCACACCATCGGCGCCGCAGAGCTGGCGCAAATGAAGTCGACTGCAACCTTGGTAAACATTGCGCGTGGCGGCATAGTGGACGATGCAGCCCTGGCTGTGGCTTTGCGCGCGCGTCAGATCGCTGCCGCGGGTTTGGATGTGTTCGAAGGAGAGCCCACGGTTCACCCCGACTTGTTGACCGTGCCGAATGTGGTGCTGACACCGCACATTGCCAGCGCGTCGATTCAAACCCGCTTGGCGATGGCCAATTTGGCTGCCGATAACTTGATTTCGTTTTTCACACAAGGCAAAGCTTTGACGCCTTTGAACACCCTGCCATGAGTTTTGATCAGGGGGTGTTGCTGGCGTTCGGGCTGTTCAACACAGGGGTGTTGCTGGTGTTGTGGAGGCGTTCGGGTTTGAAGGACAACCCCGAAGCACAAGCCGCGTTGGTGCTGAGTTTGCAGAGCCTGCAAGAAAAGCTCGAACGCATGGAGCGCGAACTGCGTCATGACATTGGCGAAGCTTCCAGAGGCGGGCGCCAAGAGATGACGCAAAGCTTGGGCACTTTTCAACAAAGCCAAGTCCAGCAATTGACCTTGATGCAAAAGTCCATCAGCGACACTTTGAACCAGCAGTTGCAGCAATTGCAGCGCAGCAATGCGGAGAAGCTGGATGAAATGCGTCGTACGGTGGACGAAAAACTGCAAACTACCCTAGAAAAACGCCTGTCAGAGAGCTTCAAGCAGGTGGCCGAGCGCCTTGAGCAGGTGCACAACGGCTTGGGTCAAATGCAAAAACTGGCCGACGGTGTGGGAAGTTTGCAGCGGGTACTGACCAATGTCAAAACGCGTGGCATGTTTGGCGAGGTGCAACTCGAAGCTTTGCTGGAACAAGTGCTCACCGTGGAGCAATATGCCAAACAGGTAGAAACCAAACCGCGCAGCAACCAACGGGTGGATTTTGCGATTCGTTTTCCGGGTCGAGGCGGAATCGACGGTGACCCGGTTTGGTTGCCGATCGATGCCAAATTTCCACGCGACGATTACGAACGTTTGTTGGATGCCCATGACCGGGCCGATGCCGTGGCCGCTGAATTGGCAGCCAAGGCCTTGGAGGTTCGTATTCGCACAGAAGCCAAGAGCATTGCCGAGAGCTATCTGGCGCCACCGCACACCACCGATTTTGCAATCTTGTTTTTGCCGGTAGAGGGTTTGTATGCCGAGGTCCTGCGTCGACCGGGCTTGATGGACAGCTTGCAGCGTGATTACCGAGTCACGTTGGCCGGCCCCACCACGTTGTTGGCCATGCTCAACAGCTTGCACATGGGCTTTAGGACCTTGGCCTTGGAGCAACAAGCCTCTGAGGTTTGGAAGGTCCTTGGCGCTGTCAAGACCGAGTTTGAGCGCTATGGGGACTGGGTGGAGAAGGTGCGCGAACAGGTGCAAAAAGCCGCTGACACGCTAGACCGTGCGGACACTCGGAGTCGACAAATGCGCCGTGCGCTCAAAAATGTGGAGGCCCTCCCCGAAGGGGAAGCACAGGCCTTGCTGCCCAAGTTGGACGAGTCTGACGACGCGGACGCACAGTGAAGCGTGAACTGGCCAAGCTGATTGCGGGGCAGGTGTGTTTGCACGCCTGCATGACCGGCATGCGCATGGCAGCCCCCTTGATGGCCTTGCGAAGCGGACAAAGCGAGGCTGCGGTGGGTGTCTTGCTGGCGTTGTTTGCGTTGACTCAGGTTTTTTTAGCCTTGCCAGCTGGGCGCTATGCCGACCAGCATGGGTTGAAACGCCCCGTGATGTGGAGCGTCTTGACATCTTTTGTAGGGGCTGGCATGGCAGCGCTTTGGCCGATCTTTCCTGTGCTGTGCGTCAGTGCATTGATGACGGGTGGGGCGACCGGGGCCGCTGTCATTGCCTTGCAGCGCCACGTGGGTCGTGCGGCCGAAGACTTGACACAACTCAAACAAGCCTTCAGTTGGCTGGCGATCGGGCCAGCCATTTCCAACTTCATTGGGCCCTTCACGGCCGGTTTGTTGATTGACCATGCCGGCTTCCAATGGGCCTATGGCGCAATGGCGGTGTTGCCTCTCTTGGCTTGGTGTTGGGTGCGCAAAACACGCGAACTACCTAGTTATGTCAAACCAGAGGGGCACGAAAAAAACAGTGCCTGGGATTTGCTGAATGCGCCGATGTTTCGTCGGCTGATGTTGGTGAATTGGTTTTTATCTGCCTGCTGGGACGTGCACACGTTTGTGGTGCCCATCATGGGGCATGAGCGAGGGCTAAGTGCTTCGGCGATTGGTTCGATTTTGGGCGCCTTTGCCATTGCCGCCGCCTTGATTCGCATTGGTTTACCTTTTTTGGTGGCTCGCTTGAAAGAGTGGCAAGTCCTGACCGGCGCGATGTTGATCACCTCGGTGTTTTTAGCGTTGTACCCGTTCATGAACACCGCCTTGAGCATGGGGTGTTGTTCCGTGTTGCTGGGATTCTCACTGGGCTCTGTGCAGCCCATGGTGATGAGCACCTTGCATCAAATCACCCCCGAGTCGCGACACGGTGAAGCCATCGGCTTGCGCTTGATGGGCATCAATGCATCGAGCGTATTGATGCCGATAGTGTTTGGTGCTGCAGGTGCGGTGATTGGGATCGGGGGGGTGTTTTGGTCTGTATCAGCCTTGGTAGGACTGGGTTCGCGCAGCGCTTATTTGCTCAGAATTGGTAAAAAGAACGGATGACTTGCCATGCGTCATCCACGCTGTCGACGTATTGAAAAAGGTCTAAATCCTCAGCAGCGATCGCACCTTCTTCCACCAAAACTTGGGGGTTGAACAAGCGCTTCCAGTAATCGGTGCCAAATAGGACCACCGGCACAGGTTTGGCTTTCTTACACTGAATCAAAGTCAGTGTTTCAAACAACTCATCCAAGGTGCCAAATCCACCCGGAAAAGCCACCAAAGCTTTGGCGCGCATCATGAAATGCATTTTTCGCAACGCAAAGTAGTGGAATTTGAAGCTCAATCCTGGCGTGATGTAGGGGTTGGGTGATTGTTCATGGGGCAGGGCGATGTTCAGACCCACGCTGATCCCTCCTGCCTCATGGGCTCCCCGGTTGGCAGCTTCCATGATGCCGGGGCCGCCACCCGTGCAAATGAACATTTTCTGTGCCTGGCTTTGCGCCAAGGTGTGCTGCGTGATGACTTTTCCAAGTTCACGCGCTTGCTCGTAAAAGTGAGCGTTACGCACCAAAGTGTGCGCACGCGACAAGGCATCGGGTGATCCCTCAGCTTGCGCCAAAGTGAGTTGGTGCGCTGCAGCTTCTGCGCTGCGAAAACGGGCACTGCCAAACACGACCACGGTGTGTTCTACGCCCTGCGCCTGCTGCGCCAAGTCTGGCTTGAGCATTTCAAGTTGGAAGCGAATGCCGCGGGTTTCGCGGCGCAGCAAAAATTCAGGATCTGCAAAGGCCAGCCGGTTGGATTCGGGAACCAAGGCATCGGTTCCTTCATGCTGGGCTTTGAGTACGTCCCAAGCTTCGGCCAAGCGTCTGTCATGAGGGTCAAGCATTCCATCCATATTCAGATGTTACTTTCGTTCAGGTGTGAAAAAGGCCCCATGAGGAGCCTTTGTTTTCTAGGGCGTTGGAGGTTTACACGCGCTTGCGGTATTCGCCTGTGCGCGTGTCGATTTCTACTTTGTCGCCTTGAGCCACAAAAATTGGCACGCCAATTTCGAAGCCTGTTGCGATCTTGGCTGGCTTGAGCACCTTGCCCGATGTGTCACCTTTGACAGCAGGCTCCGTCCAAGTGATCTCGCGGACCACGTTCGTGGGCAGCTCAACTGAGATGGCCTTTTCGTCATAGAACACCACTTCCAGAGACATACCGTCTTCGAGGTAGTTCAGCGCGTCACCCATGTTGCTGGCTTCAACTTCGTATTGGTTGAATTCGGTGTCCATGCAGACGTACATTGGGTCAGCAAAGTACGAGTAGGTGCATTCTTTTTTGTCCAAGATGACTTGGTCCATCTTGTCGTCTGCGCGGAACACAACTTCGGTACCGAAGTTGGCGATCAAGCTTTTGAGTTTCATGCGAACGGTGGAGGAGCCACGGCCACCACGTTGGTACTCGGTGCGAAGGACAACCATTGGGTCTTTGCCGTGCATGATGACGTTGCCAGCGCGGATTTCTTGAGCGGTTTTCATAAGATGTAGGGGTAGTTGAGTGAAATAGGGCCCCAAAGCAACTCAAGCTGAGCAGGGCTAACCAAACCACTTATTTTAGCCGTTTTCTCACCGCACACGCCGTTGCATCACCCAGTTGACCAACTGGGTGCACAAATCTGGTTGAGCCGTCAATTCATTGCGGCAGGTTTGTCCCCATACTGCCCAATCCGTGGGTTCTGTGTCAGGCCAATCCAGCATGGACGCTGGGGAGATGCCATTCCACACCTCATGCACGCGACGCAGGCTGTTTGGCATGTGGGTGGTGTTGAAGAACGCCCGCAGTTTGTCGTGGTGTGCCAAATCATGTTGTGGGTAGATGTGCCAGACCGAGGGTTTGCCGGCCCACAGTGAGCGGACCAAGGAGTCTTCGCCCCGCACAAAGTTCAGGTCACAAGCCCACAGCAAATGATCGAACTCGGTTTGGCTCAAGTACGGCAAATGTGTAATGTGTAGACGGTCGGCGCCAAAGGCTGACCAGCCCAGTGCCTGACAGGCCTGAGTTGTCGCAGATTGTGCACGGCCCGCTGTGACGCACAACCGCGTGGGTTGGGGGCTGCGACTGAGCGTGAGCAGCAACTCTGCCAGTCCTTGTGGTTCGTAGCAAAACAGAGAGATCCAGCGCTCTTGGGCTTGGGTTGCACAGTGGCCATTCAGGGCTGATCGCCAGGAGGCGGCATCGAATTGAAGTTGCCGAGCGGTCAAGTTTGTTTCGCGGAGCAATCCGCCGGTGCCGGGTGTGAAACCAGGGTAAAAAAACCATTTCGTACAACCTCTTGCCGGGCCCTGCATCACAGGGGAGGGCAGTCCGTGCGAGCGTGTGACGTAGTCTTCGGCGCTGAGGTATTCAAGGTTGATCCAGTCTGTGTGGGGTTGTTGCGCAATGGCGCGTTCGACGGCCTCGGGCAAGAAACAACCAAAGGCTTCGACCACCACATCCCCCACCTCAGTGATCTGAGAGGCGGATTCCCAAGTGAGAACTTCCACGCCTGTGGCGCCTGAAGGCGCCATCCAAGTCAGGGCCGAACCATCATCGATCCACAGGCGCACGCAGTGCCCGCGCGCAGCAAGTTCGGCGCACAAACGCCAGCAAACGCCCAAGTCGCCATGGTTGTCGATGACGCGGCAAAAAATATCCCAGGTCCAGTTGGTTTGTTTCACCTGTGGGATTGTCCACAATACAGGGATGCAAGAAGAACCTGTTTCCATTCACTCCTCTGATTTGTTGCAACAAGTGGCCGCCTTGCCTACCTTGCCAGGTGTATACCGTTATTTCGATGCACAAGATCAGCTGTTGTATGTGGGCAAGGCCAACAGTTTGAAAAAGCGGGTTGCCAACTATTTTCAGAAAGACCATGGCGGCTCGCGCATCGGGCACATGGTGAGCAAGATCGTTCGTCTTGAGACCACCGTGGTTCGCTCTGAGGCAGAGGCTTTGCTGCTAGAAAACAACCTGATCAAGTCGCTCAAACCCAAGTACAACATCTTGTTTCGGGATGACAAAAGTTATCCATATTTGAAGCTCACCCGTGCTGTGCCAATCAAGTCCCTCACGCCTGTGACAGCGCCTTCTTCTGCGCCGAGCGCGGCCCAAGTGCCGCGGGTGGTCTATTACCGAGGTGCTGTGGACAAGCGCCATGACTACTTTGGGCCTTATCCCAGCGTGTGGGCCGTGCGTGAGGCGATTCAGTTGCTGCAAAAAGTGTTTCGTCTGCGAACTTGCGAAGACACAGTGTTCAGCAACCGAACCCGGCCTTGTTTGCTATTTCAGATCAAGCGTTGCTCAGGCCCATGCGTGGGTCATATTTCTGTTGACGACTACCAACGCGATGTGGACAGTGCCATGCGTTTGCTGCGCGGCGAAACGAAAGAAGTGATGACTTCGATCGAGGGGCGCATGATGGCGCATGCCCAGATGCTGGAGTTTGAGCAAGCGGCTGAGTTGCGCAACCAAATGAGTGCCTTGTCCAAAGTTCTACACAGCCAGGCCATGGACACGGTCGGAGACCAGGATGTGGATATCTTGGCCGTGAAGGTGCAAGGTGGCAAGGCCTGCGTGAATTTGGCGATGGTGCGGGGGGGCAGACATTTGGGCGATCGACCTTACTTTCCTGTTCACGTGGAAGATGCTGAGCCTGTTGAAGTTCTGGAAGCATTTTTGAGCCAGCACTACCTGGATGTCCCGGTGCCTCCGGCGTTGATCACCAGCCATCAAGTGGACCCCGAATTGATTCATGCGCTGATTGAACAAACGGGCGTGAAGGTATCCGCGGTGCACAACCCGCGCGAGCAGCGACGTGTGTGGTTAGAGATGGCCCAGCAAAATGCTGATATTCAACTCGCCCGTTTGCTGGCGGAAGAGGGATCGCAACAAGCGCGCACGCGCGCATTGGTGGACGCACTGGACCTGGCTCCTGAGGACTTGGATAGTTTTCGAATGGAGTGTTTTGACATCTCGCACACGGCGGGTGAGTCAACACAAGCCTCTTGCGTTGTGTTTCACCACCACAAGATGCAAGGCAGTGAGTACCGCCGCTACAACATCGAGGGCATCACGCCAGGGGACGATTACGCAGCCATGCGCCAAGTGCTGACTCGACGCTACAGCAAATTGGCCGAGGCTGTGCGTGCGGGTGAAGGCAAATTGCCAGATTTGGTGCTGATTGACGGCGGGAAAGGTCAGGTATCGATGGCGCGCGAGGTCTTTGAGTCATTGGGGTTGGACTTGTCGCGCATTGTGGGTGTTGAAAAGGGAGAGGGCCGCAAGGTAGGCTTGGAAGAGTTGGTGTTTGCCGATGGCCGTGAAAAAGTGTATCTGGGGCGTGATTCGGCCGCCTTGATGTTGGTGGCCCAGGTGCGTGATGAGGCACATCGTTTTGCCATCACCGGCATGCGTGCCGCGCGCGCCAAAGTTCGCGTGGGTGGAAGCAAGCTCGAAGAGATCGCGGGAATTGGCCCCAAGAAGCGAGCTAAGTTGCTGCAACGATTTGGTGGGGCACGTGGCGTGGCGGACGCCAGCGTGCAGGACCTGATGTCAGTTGACGGTATTTCTGCGGACCTTGCGCAAACAATCTATCAGGCTTTGCGATGAACGATGTTCAGTCGCAAGGCTTGATCTCATGTGGGCGTCGGTTCAGGCTTGGACCACTTCGAGCAAGCGATCTAAGCCGCCAGCATTGATGGCCACCATGGCCTGTTCACGAACTTTGGGCTTGGCTTGGTAGGCCACTGATAAACCTGCTGCGCCCATCATCAATAAGTCATTGGCACCATCGCCCATGGCGATGGCTTGTTGAGGGTCGATGCCAAGTTGGGTGCAGGTTTGGAGCAACATCTTTCGCTTCTCTGCGCCGTCGCAAATGTCCCCCCAAGCTTGGTCAACCAATTTGCCAGTGAGGTGACCGTCCATGATTTCAAGCACATTGCTGCGCGCAAAGTCGATGTTGAGAAGGCTGCAAACTCTGTCTGCAAAAAAGGTGAAGCCGCCACTGACCAGCAATACGTTCATGCCATGGGCTTTGCAGGTGTCGATCAAATGTTTCGCACCAGGGTTCAAGCGCAAGCGGTGTTCAAACACTTCGCTCAACGCAGTTTCAGGAACGCCCTGGAGCAATTGAACGCGGCGACGCAAGCTGTCTTTGAAGTCTGTGATTTCGCCACGCATGGCAGCTTCTGTGATGGCTGAAACTTCAGCTTTTCGGCCGGCGGCATCCGCCACTTCATCGATGCATTCAATGTTGATCAGAGTGGAGTCCATGTCAAAAGCGATCAGCTTGAAGGCGTCTAACCGAAGGGGAGGGGTGAAGCCTTGGACCAGCAAGTCTGGAGAAAATTCGTGTGGCATGTGCGTGTCAGTGGATGGCGGAATGCGGGGCAGACGGCGTCTGTTTGGAAGGGGTGCCCAGAGCGCGCAGTACATCGCGAATCATTTGGGCCCTGGCTTTTGGCTCAGGCAACTCGCGTTCAATGCGCAAACGGTCATTGCCTGCTAGTTTGATGTGTTTGTTTTTTTGCACCAACTCGATGATGCGCATGGCATCAAAGGGCGGGTTAGCTTTGAAGCTGATGTGGATGACGCCAGGAGCTGCATCGACTTTTGTAACGCCATAGCTGCTGGCCAAGACCCGTAGGCGGTGAACATCGATCAGGGTTTGCGCCTGTGTGGGCAGCTTACCGAATCGATCGACAATTTCTTCCAGCAAGGCATCAATGTGATCTGATGTTTTGGCTGTGGCTAATTTTTTGTAAAAAGACAAACGCAGGTGCACATCCCCACAGTAGTCGTCTGGCAACAACGCAGGGGCGTGCAGGTTGATGTCTGTGGTGGCGCTCAGAGGGCTCAGGAGGTCCGGCTCCTCGCCGTTCTTCAGGGCCCGAACAGCTTCGTTGAGCATCTCGTTGTAGAGCTGAAAGCCGACCTCCAGCATGTTGCCGCTTTGGTTCTCCCCCAAAACCTCACCCGCGCCACGAATCTCCAAGTCGTGCATGGCAAGGTAAAAGCCGGAACCCAGTTCTTCCATTTGTTGGATAGCCTCCAGGCGCTGCGAGGCTTGTTTGGTCAGACCTTGTGTATCTGGCACCATCAGGTAGGCGTAGGCTTGGTGGTGGCTGCGCCCGACACGACCGCGCAATTGGTGCAGCTGAGCCAAGCCAAACTTGTCGGCGCGGCTCATGATGATGGTGTTGGCGCTGGGTACGTCAATCCCAGTTTCAATGATGGTGGAGCAGAGCAACACATTGAAACGCTGGGCCACAAAGTCACGCATGACGCGTTCAAGTTCACGCTCTGGCATTTGACCATGCGCCACGGCAATTCGTGCTTCTGGCAGCAGTTCTTCAAGTCGTGCACGGCGGTTTTCGATGGTGTCGACTTCGTTGTGTAAAAAGTAGCATTGGCCGCCACGCTTGAGTTCGCGCAAGACTGCCTCTCGGATGACGCCATTGCCCTCGTTGCGAACAAAGGTTTTGATGGCCAGTCGGCGCTGAGGCGCGGTGGCGATGACGCTCAAGTCGCGCAAGCCCTCTAATGCCATGCCCAAGGTGCGAGGTATGGGGGTGGCGGTCAAGGTGAGGACATCTACTTCGGCGCGCATGGCTTTCATGGCTTCTTTATGCCGCACACCAAATCGGTGTTCTTCGTCGATGATGAGCAGCCCCAGATTTTTAAACTTGACCGATTCGCTCAGAAGCTTGTGGGTACCGACCACAATGTCGACCTGTCCTTCAGCCAAGCCTTTGGCTGCAGCTGTGATTTCTTTGGCTGAGCGAAATCGGCTCATCTCGGCGATCTTGACGGGCCATTTGCTGAAGCGATCGGTCAGCGTTTGATAGTGCTGTTCTGCCAGCAAGGTGGTAGGCGCCAGCAAGGCGACTTGTTTGCCGCCCGTGACGGCCACAAAGGCAGCGCGCAGGGCCACTTCTGTTTTGCCAAAGCCCACATCTCCACAGACCAAGCGGTCCATGGGGCGTGGGCTGATCATGTCCTGTATGACGGC
>CAITHK010000150.1 GCA_903892175.1 uncultured Burkholderiales bacterium
ACCCAGAGCAGTTGGAGCTTGCGGCAGAGAAGTTGTCGCTGGATGATTTCAGCGATTCCATGATGCCAGCATCGGGTGTCAAACACTAAGCGGCAAAAAATTGCAGCACTGCGGCAAGCGGCAACCGCTTGCCGTTTATGCCGCAAAAGCATGCCACTGAAGGTCCTTATGAATAAGCGCAGCATTAAAAATTTGGGTAAACCCCTATTTAGAAGTGCCAAAAATACTTGGCACGGTAAGTGCTTAATCAGTGGCAGGTTTGATTGATCCGTTGAGATCAGGAGAAAAAAATGGCAGTAATTAACACCAACGTCAAAGCATTGTTCTCACAGATGGCCCTGAGCACATCTGGGCGGGCGCAAGCCATCGCAATGCAGCAGTTGTCGACAGGCAAGCGCATTAACTCTGCGCGGGATGATGCCGCCGGCATGGCCATCGCGACACGCATGACGCAACAAATACGCGGCTTGAATCAAGCGGTGCGCAATGCGGGGGACGCGATCACGCTGATTCAAACAGCGGAAGGCGCGACCAACGAAATTACTGACATGTTGCAGCGCATGCGTGAGCTCGCTGTTCAAGCGGTCAACGGAACCAACGACAACGCGCAGCGCAGTTATCTGGATCTCGAATTCCAACAGCTCAAGCAGCAAATTGTTCAAACCTCAGACAACACGGAGTGGAACGGCTTTCCTGTGCTCAATGGCACGGCAGGGCAACGGGTTGGCGAAATGCCGGTCTACAAAGCCACGTCGCAAAATCAATTCGGTGGCGTCTTTATTGACCCCACAACGACTCGCACCCTCGACGGCGTGGGTGCAGGTGAACAACAAACCTTCACGCTGTCGGGTACCCCGACACAAGGCACGATCACTATCAATGGCCAGAAAATAGACATCTCGGCGGATGAAGCTACCGCAGGTCTAACGACTGTGCTGAACAAAATTTCCAACACCTTGGCTGGCAATGCCCAGTTGGGTGGTAACTCAGGCCGCAGCGTGGCTGTGGTTTCTGATGCAACTGCTGCTGATTTCGGCAAGATCACGATAACGTACAACAGCACCGACGGCAATGCTGACGCCGCAGTGATCGATTTGGGCTCCACAGGTTTGGCCAATAGCGGCGTTTCTACGCTGCGCGATGCGACGACACAAGCCACAGAGGTGTTTTCCAACAACGGTAAGTTCACACAAAGCGGCGCTTTGCGTATGAGCGTCGCTGCTGGCGGCACCACGGTCAATGCGTCATTTGTGACCGCTGACAACAAAACAATTGCCCTCAACGGCAGCCTCAACCCCGCCACGGGCGTGGTGAGTTTTACCAAGACCGCAGGGCTGAACGGCTCTGTGATGACAGACGATTTGACCTACACCTTGCGTGATGCAACAGGTACCGCTTTGGACCTGAACGCCACCCCGCGTGCACTTTCGCTGAACGTTGACGTGGCCGGCAGTATCCCCACCATGCGTTCGGGCGACTTGACGATCAATGACGTGGTGATTGGCCCTTCATTGGCCAGCGACGATACGCTGTCGCCGCGCAACAACGCAGCAGGCAGCGCGATTGCCAAAGCTGCAGCCATCAACCGCTTGGCGGCTGCCCAAGGTGTGAGCCAAGGCGAGTCACAAGCCATTACGTTTTCGGGTACACCCATGCCGGGCACGATTACTGTGGCTGGCGTGAGCGTGGTGTTGACCAGCTCTGATGTCACTGCGGCAGATGCCGCCAAGAAAATTGCCTTGGCTTTGCAAGCCAGTGCTCAGTTTGGTTCAAGCACCGACCGCCGCGTGACCTATGCACAGGGCTCGGGTGTGGTAACCGTGGACTTCCCCGTCTCCGAGGGCAATGTCGCCGCGATGGATATCGCACCGGGTTCGACAGGTCTGTCGAGTGTGGTGAACAACACAGCGCAATTCATGACATCGGTGCCCGGTACGGGCGTCTATGCCAAAGTCAACGAGAACGTGTTCACTGGCAAAGCCATGTCTGGAACTTCAGTTGTGAGCGGTGCGGTCTTTATCAACGGCTATGCCTCTGCTGACATCACCACCGTCCTCAACAACCCACAAGCAACGCGAGCAAATGTGGTACGAGCCATCAACTTGATCAGCGACCGTACGGGAGTCAAAGCCATCGATACCGGTTCCGAGTCCAAAGGCGTGACCTTGGTTGCCGCCGATGGCCGCAACATCGAAGTGCGCTTTGAAACCTCTGCCAACGCACAAGTTTTCGGCGATCGCGTCGGTTTGCAAGAGGGCGTGCAAAGTTCCACCATTTCGTTGGAGTCAAAAATTGATGCCCCTGTGGTGCTCGGCTCTGCCTCCACAGGTGATATTTCGCGCGTTGGCTTGGATGCTGGCAACTACTCAAAAAATCAATCGGTGTTGAACACGCAAGCGCGTGATGCGGTGGCCCCGGCCACAGCGCAAGTCAACTCGGTTAATTTTTCTGGCGCCGTCGTCACTGGCACGGATACGGCCACCATCGTGGTCAATGGCATACCGTTCCAGTCAGCCTTGACCGCGGCTTCGTCACAAGACGTTCGTGATAGCCTGATCGGAAAAATCAATGCAAATAAAACGCTGGGCGTGTTCGCCAGCGCAGGTCGATCGGTGGGGGAAGTGTTGCTGACGTCAACAACGCCCGGCACTTCGTTCACCATGACCACCACGAAAAGCACGGGTGCTGCGATGACCATCGCCTCACAGGAGTTGACACCAAATAGCCCTGCTCAAGTTAAGAGCTTAGGTATGGATGACTTGGTGATCAACGGCATCAAAATTCGCCCCAGCACCTCTGCGGACGACAAGTTTTCGAACACCGTTGCCTCTAGCAGTGACCCCGCCTCAAGCGCTTTGGCTGTGGCGGCTGCGATCAATGCCAGCACCTCGCAAACCGGCGTGCATGCGGTAGCCAATGCGGTCACCACCGCAGGCAATGCGCCCACAACAGGCGGTCCAGCCAGCGGCAAGCAGTCGCTGTGGATCAATGGCACCAAGATTGATGTGGACTTTGTGCCAGACGAGTCCCGCACAGACCGTGTCGCTAAAGTGATGGCAGCGATCAACGAACGCACCGGTGAACACGGTGTGACGGCTTCTGACAACGGCTTAGGCGTGACCCTCAAGTCCGATGGACGTAATTTGTCCATGTGGTTTGACTCCAGCGTGGATGGCCTCTCCGCTGCCAGTTTTGGTCTTGACAAAGGCGGCGCTGTCGCACAAGTTTCAAAAGTTAAAGTGGGGGGCGCATCAGGATCAGCAGCAGGTGCCAATGCCTCAGTGGTCATCAACGGTGTGACCGTGACTGCGCATCCGAATGGTCTAACGGTTCCAAACAGCGCCATCGCCTTGCGTGACGCGATTAACAGCACTGCGTCCTTGGGCAATGTGTTTGCATCGATTGACCCAAACGACACGACCTCTGTGTTGATCACATCCACGGTGGCTGGCAGTTCATTTGATGTGCGTGGCGCCTCGGTCGACTCTGGCAGCGGCCAAACCTTGGCGGTGAGCACCGTGACCGCGAACAGTGCCGGTAACACCGATGTGTCTGCCGTGAACATGAGCGCTCTCTACAGCACCAATGTGTTGGGTGGCGTGTCGGCCGCCTCGACGGCGAAGACGATGTACGGCAGTGTCAAACTTGTGTCTGATGCGCCTATGTTGCCCGCCATGCCTGGGACTGACGGATTGCCTCCTTCGATGGTGGGCGTCACGGGTAGCCCGATTTTGGTGACGAGCGGTGACGATGGCTATGGTCCACAAAGTAATTTTTCTTCCCTCGGTTTCAAGGAAGGTAGCTTTGGTGGTCGTGCCAGCGAAGATATGGATCCGCCCAAGGTTGGCCGATTGGAATTCCAAGTGGGTGCCTCCGCCAATCAGGTGGTCACGATTGACTTGGCTGACTTTGGTAAGAACGGTTCGATCACCGGCCAAATCACCGGTGACGTCGATCTGGCCGTGGACCAACGTAAGGTGCGCATCAACACCAGTGAGGGTGCGACAGCGGTGCTCAATATGTTGGATGCGGCGATGGACAAAGTCAACGCAACGCGAGCCACGATGGGCGCGGTGATGAACCGACTTGACCACGTGGTGAGCAACTTGACCAACGTGTCGATGAATTTGTCTACCTCGCGCAGCCAAATTGAGGATGCCGATTACGCATCGTCAAGTACTGAGCTTGCGAAAACACAAATCATGCAACAAGCCGCCACGGCAGTGTTGGCGCAAGCCAACACCAGCCAGCAAACGGTGTTGAAGTTGTTGGGTGGTTAAGCCAACTGTTTGAGTTGACGCATGAAAGCTGAAAAAGGCGCTGCGCCTGCATCTTCGCCTCTTCCAAAAGGCCCCAATTGCTGGGAGTGTCGCTACTTGGCGATCACGTGGGATGTGCGCAAGCCCTACGCTTGCAACTTCATGGGTTTCAAGTCCCGAGCCATTCCTTCCCTCGAGGTGCTGCGCAATGACGGTCGCTTTTGCGGCGCGTTTTCAGCCAAGCCAAGGTCTGCAAGCGATAACAAGTCAAAAAATGGGGCCGCAGACGCTGTCGGCAAGCCGTCGAAGCGTCAAGATTCTGACTTTCAGAACCAGTATATCCCGATAAATTTAACTACTTAGGGTTCATTTATAGCTGGCACGCGCTTTGCATAACAGTCTTACCTTTATTTCGGACTGTTCAAAGTGAATGCTTCTTCTGTCAACGTAATTCATGCCGTGTGGTTGGACCCTTTCAGTCCCATCGACATGGCAGAACGCGCCCAGCTGAGTACCGCCGGTATCAGTTTGGAAACTGTGTCTACATTGGGTGACCTCACACTGGCCTTACGCCGTGCGCATGTGCTGGTGATTCGCTTGGGCGACAGCGCTGAGCTGTTGCAAGAAGTGCAAACGCTGGTGGCGCAACTTGGTCACACCGTGCCTGTGCTGTGCCGGGTGGACCGTCGCCGCATGGAAGTGGCCGTGGATGCCATGCGCCTGGGTGCCTTGCATGTGTTGTCTGCCGACGAATGGGCCCCCCAGGCTTGGAAGCAAGCCGTCAAGGGTTTGAATACGCCTGAACTCAAAACCAAGAGCTATGTGTTTGTCGACCCTACCAGCCAACACCTGCTGGCTCTGGCCCAACGGGTGGCGCAAACCGAAGTGACCGCTTTGTTGGTGGGCCCCACGGGTGCAGGCAAAGAAGTGTTGGCCCGTGTGCTGCATGAGTCGTCCACCCGAGCCAAAGGCCCGTTTGTGGCCCTCAACTGCGCGGCATTGCCTGAGCATTTGATCGAAGACATGTTGTTTGGCCATGAGAAGGGCGCATTCACCGGCGCTTTGAAAGAACACAAGGGTTTGTTTGAACAAGCCCATGGCGGCACCATCTTTTTGGATGAGATTGGTGAAATGCCGATGCAGCTGCAAGCCAAGTTGTTGCGCGTGCTGCAAGAGAAAAAACTCAACCGTCTGGGCGGCGAAGGCACGATCGAGTTGAACGTGCGCGTGATTGCTGCCACCAACAAAGACCTCAAGCAGGCCATTGAGCAGCGAGAGTTTCGTGAAGACTTGTACTTTCGCATCAGCACCTTCCGCTTGCGCATTCAGGCCTTGAAAGACCGTCCCGGCGACATCATGCCTTTGGTCATGCAGTCGTTGGCGCGCCACGTCACCGGCGGTGTACCTTTCAATGTGACGCCAGAAGCCCAAGCTTTGTTGCAGCAATATCCCTGGCCCGGCAATGTGCGCGAGTTGGAAAACGTGGTCCAACGTGCAGTGGTGCTGTGTGGTGGGCGCACCATCAGTCCCGCCCATTTGATGTTTGACGATGCAGCGATGGATCAGCAAACCGCATTCCCCTACGCTGAGACACAGACCGCCTTGCAACCGGTGGTGACCACCCCCCCCATGTTTGCCAGCGAAGCCGTGGCCACACATGACACAAACCTGTCCGGCGTGTCCTACAACGCGGCCATCGACATGCATGACGTGTCAGCGCCGGTCAATTTGCAACACGCCGTCAAAACCAGCGAACACCAAGTGATCATGGCCGCGATTCAAAGCACAGACAGCCGCATGGAGGCTGCTGCCAAGCTGGGCATCAGCCCCAGAACCTTGCGCTACAAACTCGCGCAGTTGCGCGAACGTGGCATGCCTGAAGGAGTCTCCGCATGATTGACCGCATCTCCAATGCCAACATTCAGTCGATGATGGAAACGCTGCGTGCTTACCAGACGCAGTCCACCAATAACACCTCGGCTGCTGCTGAGACCGCCACCTCCAAGGTGGGACAGCCTTCATTTTTTGACTCGGTCAAAATCGCCCTCGACAAAGTCAACGACGCCGACATCAAAGCCGACGCGATGTCTGAGGCCTATGACCGTGGCGAAGAAGTGCCCCTCACCGAAGTGGTGTTGAGCATGCAGAAATCGTCGCTGGCTTTTGAAGCCACCTTGCAAGTACGCAACAAAGTGATGAAAGCGTACGAAGAAATCATGAACATGCCCGTGTGATGCTGAACTGAGAGATTGATATGGCCACAGATACGATGAACATGAATGCGATGGGCTTGCCCACCGCCCCCTCGCCAGACAATGCGACGGGCAGCAGCACGGGCAACACGCCTGCAACCACCAACAACCGCATGCCGGCTTGGTTGAACCAAAAAGACGGCCCAGGTGGGATGGTGTTGGACGTTTTGCGCCAACCCACCGTGCGCAAAACACTGCCCTTTGTGGTGGTGTTCATGCTATTGGTGTCGGTGGCGGTGTTTTTCACCTCGCTCAAACCCACGCCTTACCGCCCCTTGACCTTGATGCTCAACGACGCCGACAAGCAAGTGGCGATCGAAGCCTTGAAGGCTGGCGAGTTCAAACCCGAAGTCGATGCCAACACCGGTCAGTTGACCGTGCCCACCGCACGCTACCAAGAAGCCCGCATGTTGCTGGCCTCCAAGGGTCTGCCACGCACCGAAGCCACGGGCATGGACAACCTCAAAGACATGCCCGCCATGACGACCAGCCAGTTCATGGAGCAGGTGCGCTACAACAACGCGATGGAGCAAGAGCTGGCACGCAGCATTGTGCAAATTGGCGGCATCAAGTCTGCCCGCGTGCACTTGGCCGCGCCCAAGCAAAGTGTGTTTGTGCGTGACCGCGCCCCGACCAAAGCGTCGGTGATCATCACCCGCATGCCAGGTCGTACCGTGTCGTCGGCCAACGTGCAAGCCATCATCCAATTGGTGGCCTCCAGCGTGCCGTACTTGGCGCCCGAAAACGTGTCGGTGGTGGACAACTTTGGCAGCTTGATGAACGAGATGTTGGTTGAACAGCCCTTGGGCTTGACCTCGGCCCAACTGATGCAAAAGCAGCAGATGGAAGACCTGTACCGTACGCGTTTGATTCAGCTGCTGGCTCCCATCGTGGGCGAGTCCAATGTGAGTGCGCAGATCAGCATGTCACTCGATTTCACGCAAACCGAAGTGACGGTGGAAGATTTTGATGGCCAAGACAAGGGCCCCAAAACTCGTTCTGAGTTGTTTGTGGAAGATCGCAACACCTTCCGCGATGCAATTGGCATTCCTGGCTCGTTGTCGAACACGCCACCGAGCCCTACCAACCCGCAAGCTACCACGCAAACCAACGCGGACCCCACCAAGGGCGTGAGCGAAAAAGGCGTGCAAGTGACGGCCCGCAGCACCAAGAACTATGAACTCGACCGTTCGGTGCGTCACACCAAAAACGCCATGGGCACCATCTCCAAGATTGGTGTGGGCGTGTTGATCAATGAGCGGCCTATCCCTGCAGGCATGAAGGTGGACAAGCCCGCTGACGGTTCGCCTGCGCCCACCTCGATCCCTTACACCCCTGAAGAGTTGGAGCGTTTGAACCAATTGGTCAAAGGTGCGGTGGGTTTCAACGAGTCTCGCGGTGACATGGTCACCGTGGTGGCCACCAAATTTGAACCTGTGGTGGATCCATCCGTGGTGCCTTGGTACCTGGACGAAAACTATCAAGTGCTGGTCAATGCTGGCGTGATTGGTGGATTGTTCTTGCTTTTGCTGCTGACTGTGATCCGTCCGATGGTGCGCCGCATGCTGCGCCCTGAAATAGATCCTGCAGCCATCGCTGCGGCCGCTGCAGAGGCAGCCAACGCCGAAGCCCGCCTGGCCATTGAGGTGGCAACGGCCGAGTCTGCTGCGGCGCAAGCCACTGCCAAAGCTGCCAAAGAAGCGCACGAAGCTGAAATTGCCCGCATGGCCGAAGAGGCCGCCAAAGCTGCTGCTGAAGCTGCACGTGCGGCCGAGGAAGCACGGCTTGCCGCCGAAGCCAAAGCCGCCGCCGAGGCTGCTGCCCGGGAAGCCTTGGCTGCTGAATTGGCCGAGCGCCAAGCCCAACAAGCGGCAGACCAATTGGCGGCTGACGCTGCGGGCGCCGACATTGAAATTCAAGAGGGTGAGTCGTTGGAAGAGGTGAAAGCCCGCATGGCCAGCATGAAGCCTAAGAAGCAGTCGATTTCGGCTGACTTGCTCAACACCGCGAATTCGTATGATGACAAAGTGGCACTGATCCGCATGATCGTGGCCGAAGACTCGACCCGTGTGGCGGGTGTGCTCAAAGGCCTGATTGGTCAACCCACCTAAAGACAGAGATTGAGGAACAAATCATGGCTGACAACGACAATGGCATTGTGATGACCGAGGCACTGCGCGCAGAGCTTGCCAACATCACGTCCACGCAAAGAGCCGCAGTGTTGATGCTGCTATTGGGCGAAGAGCAAGCCGCAGACATCATCAAGTTTTTAAACCCCAAAGAGGTTCAAGCCTTGGGTGCGGCCATGGTCTCTGTTGCCGACTTTTCGCAAGAAGCGGTGAACGTGGTGCTCGACGAGTTTGTTGAACACTTGAAGAAACAATCCACCCTGAGCATGGGCAACACCGACTATGTCGAAAACGTGATGCGCCGTGCCCTGGGTGACGACAAAGCAGCCTCGGTGCTGGGCCGCATCATGCCCGGTCAGGGCACCAAGGGATTGGACATCCTCACATGGATGGATGCTCGCGGTATTTCCGACATGATCAAAGCCGAGCATCCCCAGGTGGTGGCCATTATTTTGTCGTTGCTCGAACCCGAAGTGGCCGCCGATGTCTTGATCTACCTCGATCCCTCCATTCGACCCGAAGTGATCCAGCGTATTGCCAGTTTGGACACGGTACAACCTTCGGCCATGGCCGAGTTGGAAGCGATCATGAAGATGCAGTTCTCCAAGAGCGCATCGGCACAATCTTCGAGTTTTGGTGGCGTGCAAGCGGCGGCCAAGATCATGAACCTGACCAAGACCGAGTTGGAGTCGAGCATCATGGGTGGCTTGAATGAGATCGATCCCGACATCATGCTCAAGATTCAAGACAATATGTTCACATTCGAGAACTTGATCAGCGTGGACAACAAAGGCATCCAGGTGCTCATGCGCGCGGTTGAACCCGATTTGTTGATGATGGCCCTCAAGGGTGCCAGCGCCGGCTGCCAAGACCGTTTTTACGACAACATGTCCGAGCGTGCGCGCGGCATGTTTCGCGACGACATGGAGGCCAAAGGCCCGCAGCGCATGTCGGATGTGGAAGCGGCCCAAAAGCAAATCATGCGCATGGCGCGCAAGCTCTCCGATTCGGGCGAGCTGATGTTGGGAGGCGCGGATTTTGTTTAATCAGCCGCGTCCTTTGCGACCCGCCAAACCTTGGCAGGCCAGCAGCTACTTGCGCGTGTCTCGGCAAGAGCAGCCGTTCAACGCTGAGCTTTGGACTCAGGAAGACGCGCCGCAATTTGCCGACAGTGGCATGCCCACGCGCAGCACAGGGTTTGCTGCTGATACCTACCAAGCGATGACGCAGCCCTTGTCTGCGCAAGCGAAGAAAGCCTTGGCTTTGTTGGATGAGGAACACAGCCTTGAAGTCTTTGCCCAAGAAAAAAATGCTGCCCAGGATGGATCGTCCACCAATGCACATTTGCCTTTTGTGCTCGATGTGTACGAAAGCGTGATCGGCAAGAAATCTCAAACAGCGCAGGCGGTCACGCCCGCCGTGGCAGTGGCCACGCTGCAAGAGGCGACATTGCCCAACGACACTCTCGCCAACCAAGACACAACTGCTGAGGCAGTGCTCGTGGATGAAGCGTTGGCGCCACAAGCCGCGCCGCTTTCAGAAGCCGGCCTGCATGAGACCTCTGGCCAGGCGCAAGCGCCGGATGCAGAGATCTCGCCTTCGTTGGACACTGACACGTCCGTTGACAGCGCAAAGGAGGCTGAACAAGCCGAGGCCGCCGCACAACAAGATGGTGAGGGTGAGCCCGAAAACGAGCCTGACGTGCAAGCTGCAAGTGAGGACTTGGCCGCGGATGAGCCAGCGCGAGAGCCAGCCCCTGAGCCGGTTGATGCGCCCCCACAAGCCGAGGGACTGGACCCCAAAGTCGCTGCGCAACGCGAAGCAGAAAAATTTGCCGAGGGCGTGGCGCAAGGCACGGCCCAAGGACTGGAACAAGGTTTAGCCCAAGGACTGGCCCAAGGACGCGCACAGGGGCTTGCCGAAGGTAGCGCCCAGGCCCGTGAAGCCATGGCCAAAGAGCTGGCCGATCAATGTGCGCTGCTCGCGCAGGTGACGCACGACTTGAAGGCCTTGATGGCCGATCCGAAACAATTTTTTGAACCCCTCAAACGCTTGAGTGTGCATGTGGCCGAGCAGTTGGTGCTGGGCGAACTCAGCCACTCCAGCCAGGCGATTGAACGATTGATTCAACATTGCTTGGACGAGGTGAGCCATCCTTTGCAAGATGGGGTGGTGGTCGAGCTCAACCCAGACGACAAGAAGCGGCTACAAGCCCAAGGTGGAGCCTTTTTAGAAGGTTTGCGCCTGGAAGCGGTGCCAGAGTTGCATCCAGGCAGCGTGCGGGTGTTTGCCAACGACATGGTGGTGGAAGACTTGGTCGAACACCGTTTGCAGGCCTTGGCCAAGAACTTATTGGTGGATGTGCCCGGCTGGCAAAAAAATTCGGTGCTGGCGCCGCCAGAACCTCACACAGACAAACCGGAGCATGACGATGATCCTGCCTGACGTTCTCAATACCCTGCTCATGGGCATGATCTTCATGGTGGTCTTGGTCACTGTGGTACGCCCTTTGGTGCTCAATGCGGTGGGCAACCCGATGTACACCAACAGCGAACAAGAAGCCATGCTGGAGGCGGTTCATCTTGAGCTCGAACGCGTGGCCTACGAAGAAGAAACCAAGCGTGCCAATCAAATCCGTTACCAACAGTTGCTGATTGATTTGCCTGTGCGGTTACAACCCAAACCCGTTCCAGAACCCGAACCCGAGCCGGAAGTGATGGCCTCGGATGTGGTCGTCGAAGAAGCCACGGATGCCGCCCTGATGGCCGGTGGCACCGCATCTGCAGTCGACGCCGATGGTCAACCCATCGTGAGCGACGGTACCGTGGGCGATGCTGTGCCAAGTGACGGCGTTGTGGGTGAAACGTCTGAAGGGGCATTGGCTGAAGGGGAAATTGAAATTCGCGAAGGCGAAACCCTGGCTGAAATCAAAGAGCGCATGAAGAAGGAACAAAAGAACGCCAAGAAGCCGACCATTCCGCCAGAACTGCTCAACAATGCCAAGAGCTACGAAGACAAGGTGGGTGTGGTCCGCATGGTGGTACACCAAGACCAAAGCCGCGTGGCTGCGGTGATCCGCGGCATGATTCAAACCAAATAATTCACACGATGCTTGATTTTTCAGCCGAAGTTCAACACAGCTTGTCCAAGCTGCATGCACCCTCGCCACGCACCAGTGGCACCTTGGTGCGTTTGGTGGGCTTGACGCTGGAGACGCGCGGCATCATGGCGCCCCTAGGCGCGTGTTGCGAAGTCTTGGGACAAAACGGCCACCGCGTCGAAGCCGAGGTGGTGGGTTTCAACGACAAGACCCTCTACCTGATGCCCTTCACCGACCCCGTGGGTGTGGGCCCTGGCGACAGAGTGCGTGTGATGAGCCATTCGGCGCAAGTGCGCCTGGGCGACGGGTTGTTGGGACGTGTGCTCGACGGGCGAGGCCAACCGCTGGATGGCCGCCCGCTGCCCGAGCTGCCCGATCAACTCAGTTTGTTGGGGCGACCGTTGAACCCCATGGAGCGCGGCCCCATCGACACCATCTTGGATGTGGGTGTCAAGGCCATCAACAGCGTGTTGACGATTGGACGCGGCCAACGCATTGGTTTGGTGGCCGGTTCTGGCGTGGGCAAGAGCGTGCTGTTGGGTATGCTGACGCGTTTCACCAAGGCCGATGTGGTGGTGATTGGTTTGATTGGGGAGCGTGGCCGTGAGGTGCAGGCCTTCATTGCCGAGTCGCTCGGCCCAGAAGGTTTGGCCAAATCTGTGGTGATTGCTGCCCCTGCCAATGTCTCGCCCGTGCTGCGTTTGAAAGCTACCCACATGACCCATGTGGTGGCCGAGTATTTTCGTGACCAAGGCAAAAACGTGTTGATGCTGTGTGACAGCTTGACCCGTGTGGCCCATGCGCAGCGAGAAATTGGTTTGGCCATTGGCGAGCCGCCCACGGCCAAAGGCTACCCACCATCGGTGTTTGCTTTGTTGCCCAATTTAATTGAGCGCGGCGGGGTGGGGCGCCATGGGCATGGCTCGATCACTTCCATTTACACGGTGTTGGCCGAAGGCGATGACGCCTCGGACCCGATTGTTGACATTGCCCGCGCATCGCTCGATGGCCAGGTAATGTTGTCGCGCCGTTTGGCTGACCAAGCGCATTACCCTGCAATTGACCTCAATGGTTCGATCTCGCGGGTGATGCAAACCTTGGTCGACGCCGATGATTTGCGCCAAGCCAACAAGTTTCGTCGCTTGTGGTCGGTGTACCAACAAAACGCGGACCTGGTTCAAGTCGGCGCCTACGAGTCGGGTACCAACTCCGAGTTGGACGAGGCCATTCGCCTGCGTGACTCGATGGTGATGTTCTTGCGCCAAGACATGCACTTGGGTGAAGACTACGACGTCACCCGTGACCAATTGCGCCATCTGTTGTCATGAAGCCGCGTGCCGCCTGGCCGGTGCTGGCCAAAAAAGCCAAAGAAAAATGTGACGAGGCGCATGCCGAGGTCACCAAAGCGCGCCAACGCGTGGCACAACTGCAGCAAAGCCGTGCCCGCATGGCCATGTTGTACCAAGACTATGTGCGTCGTTCGATAGAGGCTGAAAAAAAGCTTCACAGCATGGCCGAAACTTTGAACTTTCGGGGCTTCATGCAGCAGCTGCAAGCGCTGATAACTCGGGTTGACCAAGATCTGCTTGTCGCTCAGCAACAGATGTCGCTCGCCCAATTGGCTTTGCGTGCAGCAGAGCAAAAGCGTATCCAAATGGAGACACTGTTGGAGCAAGACCTCAAAGCTGTGCGCGACCACGCCAGAAAACGTGAGCAGCGTGAGATGGACGCGGCCGGTGTCATGCTCTACAACCTCAAGGCTTGAGACGACAAGCTGAGCCAGCTCATCAGGTGATGCGATTGGGCGTGACCCAGCCCGCTTGCAGCCAGTGGCAATACCGGTCTTTGAAGGCCCAGGGAATCAGTGTGGTGGTGGTGTGTTGAGGAAACACCTGCGCCGTGAGGTGGTCCACCCACACGTCCTTGGCGCCCACCTCTTGCAACAAGGCCTGGGTATGTTGGCTGTCAATGCGGCTGTTGTCCACCCCTGCACGCGTCAAAGACGAGATCCGAGGAGTCCAGTGCATGTCATGGGTGGGGCCAGAGTAGAGGTCATGCACGCTGCCCCAGTGGCGGCCTTGCAAGGTTTCTTTCAAGGCCGCGATCTCTTGCTCTGCCTGAACCTCGTCGCGCGCGCGAAAGCGGTGCTGACCCAGCAGGTTGTCAAACCACACGCAAGCCTTGGGGTGTTGTTGCAACACATCGCCCAGCGTGCGCAAGGCATCTTGGCGGTGGTGCTGCACGCGCAGGCCCCGTGTGCGCAGCGATTTGCCATGGCGCCAGTCAAACAACCGGCTCGCCAGCGGGTCGATGTCGTAGCTGTCGATGTGCTTGAAACGCTGCAACCAACTCGGTGGCATCATCCAACCTGCACTGGCACCGATCAGCAGCAACTGCGAAGACCCCGGTGTGAGTTGGTTCAGGAATCGTTCGAGTTGCGCGGTGGTGTCTTGCCATTGGGCGCGCGTGCAGTAAGCATGTAAATGCCAGTTGAGTCCACCGGTGCCACCGGCATGCCACAGATCACGCACCACACCCATGCGATGACTCCGTTCAGCAGACCAAGCGCATGATTTTGTGGATGGGGGTGTCTGGCGGCACTGGCTCGAAGGGGCCAATCACGCCCTCAGTCGAGAGCGTTTCACCGCTCAATCGCACGCCCGAGTGGTAAGACAGCGACAGGGTGCGCACCATCTCGGCATTACATTCGAACTCCATTTGCATGCGGGTCGACTTGAAGGTTTTGCCATTGTGCTGGTTGACTTTAGGCGTGCGGTAGTCCAGCGAGGTCCAGACCTTTCGGTGGTCTCCGGATCTGGATGCGCTGTCGAGGTCGACATAAAACGTCCCGATGTCAAACAGACCCACGGCCGTCCATGTGTTGGCGTGCAGGGGCTGCGTGAGCAGCAGGCTGGCGGCTAGAAAGAGAGCAGGGCGCTTTGTCATGAAAGCACTATACCGCCCGTGCCTCATGAATCGACCATGACCCAGGTGTCGACCAAGCTGGCACAACCATTGCATTACCTTGTACTGAGGCACTCCAAGTGTCAATAAACCGTCACGTCGCCAAGGAAGTCAGCATGCAAAGTTTCAATTGGACACAGTTCATCGCCAGCACAGTGAGCGTGTTGCTGCTGTTGTTGGGCGCTTGGTGGTGGGTCAAACGCAACAAAAATCTCGGCTCCCTTGGCCAGTCTGAGCGCCGGATTCAGGTGTTGGAGGCCTTGCCTTTGAGTTTGAAGCACAAGATGGTGCTGATTCAGGTGGATGGGCAAATGGTGCTCGCCAGTGTCAGCCCCGGTGAGGTCAAAACTCTGCACGCATGGACCCAGGGAGGCGACCATGTGGCATAAGCCGATTGTTCGTAAGGTGTTGTATGTGATTTTGGCGTTGCTGTTGCTGGCCATGGTTGCTTTGCCCACCATGGTGCATGCACAGGGCATTCCGTTGGTCAATGTGAGCGGTGGCAAAGCCGGTCAGCAGTACAGCATGAGCTTGCAATTGCTGGGCTTGATGACCACGCTCACCTTGCTGCCCTCCATGCTGCTCATGATGACCTCGTTTGTGCGCATCATCATTGTGCTGTCTATCTTGCGTCAAGCCTTGGGTACCGCCCAAACACCGCCCAACACCGTGTTGGTGGGGTTGGCTTTGTTCCTGACTTTTTTCATCATGTCACCGGTGTTTGAGCAGGTTTACAAAGAGGCCATTGGCCCCTACATGAACAGCAACCTCGACTTTGACAAAGCCTTGATCAAAGCAGAAGCGCCCGTGCGCGACTTCATGACCAAGCAAACGCGAGAAGATGACATTGCTATGTTCATGCAAATCTCCAACCGCCGTGAGTTGGAGAGCTCTGCCCAAGTGCCCTTTACCACCTTGATGCCAGCGTTCATCACGTCGGAAATCAAGAGCGCATTCACCA
The DNA here is from genome assembly GCA_903892175.1 of uncultured Burkholderiales bacterium. Classification (GTDB taxonomy): domain Bacteria; phylum Pseudomonadota; class Gammaproteobacteria; order Burkholderiales; family Burkholderiaceae_C; genus Limnohabitans. The sequence goes on from CAITHK010000150.1 coordinate 15,666, forward strand.
TTGGATTTTTGATTTATATCCCGTTTGTGGTGATCGATTTGATTGTGGCCAGCGTGTTGATGTCCATGGGCATGATGATGCTCTCACCCATGATCATTTCGATGCCCATCAAGCTGATGCTGTTTGTGTTGATCGACGGCTGGACGCTCTTGATGGCGTCACTGGCCAATAGCTTTGTGTTTTAAGGAGTAGAACCATGGACAGTGCAGCGGTTGTAGATTTGGCCCGTCAGGCCTTGTGGATGACCATGATCATCTCTGGTCCTCTTCTTGGCGTGGGCTTGATCGTGGGTCTGGTGGTGGGTATTTTTCAAGCAGCGACCTCGATCAACGAACAGACCTTGAGCTTCATACCGAAAATTTTGGCCGTAGGTATGACCATGTCAGTGGCGGGCGGCTGGATGATCAACACCATGGTGGACTACACCAAGGGCATCTTCACCCGCATTCCCAGTTTGTTCATGTGAAGCACCATGAACCTCGCGCTCATCGACATCCTTGATAAATTTTTGGTCGTCATTTGGCCGATGTTGCGCTTGTCTGCTTTTTTGGCATTCACCTCGATTTTTTCAATGCGTGCGGTCAACATGCGCATACGCATTTTGTTGGCCTTCTCGATGGCTTTTGTGGTCACTCAGCAGATTGATATTCCACGCATCGACCCCATCACAGCAGAAGGGCTGATGGAGATTTCGCGCCAAATTTTGATTGGTCTGACCATGGGTCTGGTGTTCCAAGTGGCCTCGGCTGCTTTGGTGGTGGCCGGTCAGGCAGCGTCTGCTTCGATGGGTTTGACGATTGCCAACATGATTGACCCGAACATGGGCAACGTGCCCGTTTTGTCGGCATTTTTTAACATCATGGGCACCTTGATCTTCTTAGGCATGGGCGGGCACTTGATCGTGTTTGGCCTGGTGCTGGAGTCGTTCAAGTTGTTGCCTATTGGCCAAGAATTTTTCTCTCAAGACATGTTGGGAAAGATGATTCACTGGAGCGCCATGATGTTTTTGGGCGCTTTGTTGATTGCATTGCCGGTGATGATGACTTTGCTGTTCATCAACATCGGCTTGGGTTTTGTGGCCCGTGCTGCGCCAAGTTTGAATATTTTTACGGTCGGTTTCCCAGCCTTGATCTTGATGGGTTTTGTGATCCTCATCATGTCCATGGGCAACAACGTGGCGCGCATCCAGTGGATCTGGACGCAGTCGTTTCTGATGCTTCGCTCTTACTTAGGGGAATGACATGGCAGAAGAAAGCGGCCAAGATAAAACCGAAGAACCCACCGCGCAGCGGCTGAGCAAGGCCCGTGAAGACGGGCAAATTGCACGCTCGCAAGAGCTGCCACCCGCCGCCATGATGGTGGTCGCGACCTTGTTCTTCACCATGATGGGTCAGTACTTGTTCACCAAGATGGGGGGCTTGTTCAAGGCCCAGCTGACGTTTGAACCCCGCGCCATCGACAAGGCCGAGTTGTTGCCCGCCATTTTTGGCAATGCCATGGTGGATGGGTTTTTGATCGTGCTGCCCTTGATGGCCGTACTCTATGTGATTGCTGTGCTGTCGACCACCTTGGCCGGTGGCTTTATTTTTTCCCCCCACTTGGCGCTGCCCAAGTTCAGCAAGCTCAACCCGATGTCGGGTTTAGCACGCATATTTGGCATGGATGCTTTGATCAACCTCGGCAAAGCTTTGGCCAAGTTCTTGGTGGTGGGTGCTATTTTGTTGATGTCGGTGATGAACAACCTCAACGACTTGACCAATATTTCACAAATGGATTTGGGTGAGGCCATCAAGGTGTCTGGCACCATCATCGTGGATGCGTGTTTTTGGTTGAGTCTGGGGCTGGTGTTGGTGGCCTTGGTGGATGTGCCCCTGCAACGCCACCAACTCAATAAAAAACTCAAGATGACCAAGCAAGAGGTGCGCGATGAGATGAAGAACTCTGAGGGTAGTCCTGAGGTCAAAGGTCAAATCCGCCGCCGCCAGCGTGAAATCTTAGAAAACAAAATGATGGGCAAGGTCAAAGATGCCGATGTGGTCATCACCAACCCAACCCACTTTGCGGTGGCGCTGTCTTATGACCCGACCGGCGACGGCGCTCCGCTGTTGGTGGCCAAAGGGGAAGATGGATTGGCTGCTCGAATTCGTGAAGAAGCCAAGGAGCATGGCGTCTATTTGTTTGAGGCGCCTTTGCTGGCTCGCGCTTTATACTTCACCACGAAGTTAGACCACCCCATTCCAGAGGCTTTGTACCACGCGGTTGCGCAGGTGATTGCCTATGTGTTCAGTCTGAACCAGTCGTATGGCCGGGGACATGAGGTGGTCAAGCCCACGCCGTCCATCCCCGATGAGATGAAGTTCGATGCCAACGGCGTCTTGATGAACACCTAAGACCCGAACTGCCCGCATGACTGACACTTACCAAAGCCCCGGTGACCGGTTGCGTTTTGAGATTCTCTTGAAGTCGTTGACCGAAGGAAGCCTCAATTTGGCAGTCCTGAGCGACCACGACCCAGTTCTTAACTTTTACGGCAAGTTGTTTGACGAGCGTTTGCGCGCGCAGGGCGAAACACATGTTGAATTTTGTGCCTCGACCAATTCAGAACAGTTGGTCAAAAAGTTCAACGAAATTTTGTCAGAGCTCACGCTGAACCAAGCGCTGGAGAAAGACAAGAAGCATGCGCCACGGCGCTACTTGGTGTTTCGTGACTCGATCTTGATGCAAGACTTTGAGTTGCAGCTGTTGGCGCGCTTGGTCAATGGGTTTCCTGCCGGCAACATCAGCGTCATTTTGTTGCTCAACCGCAGTGCGGGCTACCGCAGCAAGCTCGATGCTTTTGGTAAAAATTTGTTGCAATGGGAAGTCGAAGCGCAAGTCGGCGAGGTCAAAAAACCACTTGAAAATTGGGTGGCAGACCACGCCGAGCCGACCTTAGACCACAAGGCGTCGGCCGCCGCTTTGCTGAATGTGCCGGCCAAACCCTCTTGGCGTGTGCCTGGCCAAGAGTCGCCCATGCAAGAGCCTGTGTTGTTGCCTGAATCTCAAGCGGTGGCCACCCCTGTGCCATCGACCGCAGCAGCCCCTGAGGCCGCTACAACGTTTGAGCTTCCAGCGCGCCGAACCCCCTGGGGTTGGATCACCTTGGTGGTGTTGTTGTCGATCGTAGCGTTTGGGTATTTGTACCGCGACGTGTTGATCGACGAAGCCGAGCTGATGAAAAAATACCTGCTGCGTGGCACACCCGCAGTGCCAACGCCCACGCAGAGTGCAGCCAGCGCCGCTGCCTTGTCGGCACAGGCCTTGGCGTCTGCCGAGGCGATGCAGGCGGGCGCGTCTGCCGCCAGCGCGGCTGAGGCTGTGGCCTCTTCGGCCAGCAGCCCTGTTGCCGCTGTCGCAGCAGCATCAGCGTTAGCAGCAAGTACACCGGCAAGTCCATCCGCCAGTTCTCCAGCCTCCTCCTCAGCCAGTGCGCCAAGTCCGACGGCCATCGCGCCAGCGGTGAGCGCTTCTGCGGTGGGTGCAACTGTCAAGGTGGCCGACAAAGCCGTAGATAAAACGGCAGAAAAACCCAAGGCCCCAGTGGCCGAGTCGAAGCCGCAAGCCGACAGCACAGATGAAGAATGGCTCAAACAGTTGCCTGCCAACAGCTATGTGGTTCAGTTGGCCGCTTTTGACACCGAGCCCGAGATGTTGGCTTTCAAACGCAGCAATAAGTTGTATGCCAAGTCACGCATCATGACGCCACGTAAAAAAGGGGGCGCCAAACAAAATTACTTTATTTTGTTGTCCGGCCCTTTTGCCAGCAAATCTGAAGCCGATGCTTATATGCAGTCCAGTCCCTTGCTGGCCAAAGCTTGGTTGCGCACCAGCCAGTCGTTGAAAACGCAATTTGAGCGCCCATGAGTGCCACGGACAAGGAGTGTCGATGAAACAACCTGAAGATGCGCTGGTGATACATGGCGATCGCACGGATACCACCAAGGACGTGGCGGGTGAAGCGGATGCATTTGTGCCTTCTGCCCCTGAAAGCTTGCCACATCTCACAGTGCCAGATTTGGCCCCCGAAGCTTCAGGCATATCGGCCAAAGAGTTGGCGCGCATCCCCACCCTGACCGAGCAAATCAGTCACCCCGTTGCGCCAGTGCCGGTCGCCGAGCAAGGCCAGCCCGAACGCCCAACACACGTCCAGCCCCAGCTCGAACCCGAGCTGTTGCAAGCGCCACATCCTGAGCCTGAACTCGCCTCCGTGGACGAGGTGGTCCCTGAACCAAGTCCCATGGCTGTATTGGTTGATGTGGTTGCGTTGTCGGATTCAGCTCAAGCTCTGCCTGTTTCTGCCGAATCATGGTTGGAGCAATGCCACAGCCGGGTCAACCAGCTCAACGACGAAATTCACCAACTCAACGATCGACTCGATCAACTCGAACACAGACCAAAGGCCTGAACATGGCGGATACGCAACAAACCACCGACGAAGCGCAGGCGCCCATTTTGGATGTGGACGCCACCGCAGAGCGGCTGACTGAGTTGGCCAACGCGTCGTTGGACAGCAACGAAATGGCGCGCCAGATTGAAGAGCTGACCTCGGTCGTGTTGGACTCGGCAGAGGTGTCCACACGCTCGGCCACGATTGCAGCGGACGTGAGCGCGAGCATGCGCGATGTGGTGGAAAAAATCCAAGAAAACAACCGACGCAACGTGCTGCATTCACGCATCATGTTGGCCTCGTTTTGCGCGTGTTTGCTGATTGCGATGGGCATTTTCTTTGCCATCACCATCAAGATGACCAAGTCGATCAAAGAACTCGACACCATGATTTACGCCATGGCCAAGCGCGTGATTGAGGTCGATGCCAGCATCACCTCGATCAGCAAGACCAACGCAGATTTTTCCGAAATCACCGAAAAGCAAGAAGAAATTGTGACCACTCAAACCCGTGTGGCCAATCGCTTGGAAGAGTTGGGTCGTGCCATATCGTCCATGCCCAACAACGTGGCAGATCAAGGCAACAAGGTCAATGATCCCAAGTTCCAAAACATGCAAAAGCAACTCCAGTCGCTGGAGTCCAAATTGGTGTCTTTGGACGGCAAATTGCAAGTCTTTGCGCAAGCCGCCAGTGCCAAGTCGGCGCCTGCCGCCACCGCGCCTAACTCGCAAGCCATTTTGAGCGAGCTGCAAAAGATCAAGCAAGACATCAATTTGGCCAACCAAGCCCAAGACAAGGCGCAAATGAACGTGGCCAAGGCCGCGGCTGCTGCTGCTGCTGCTGCCACAGCGGCAGAAAAAGCCGCCGACAAAGCGGCCGCCGCCGAAAAATCAGCCGGAGCGGAGCGCTTGGCTTCTCAAAAAGCGGCGGCTGAAAAGGCAGCTGCCATGCGTTCAGGGCAAGAGAAATCGGCCGATCAATTGGCGGCAGAAAAACAAGCGGCTGATAAAGCAGCGGCGGCACGTGCAGCGGCGCAAAAAGCCGCCGCAGACAAAGCTGCCGCCGAAAAGGCCGTGTCCGACAAAGCGGCTGCTGCGGCCGCCAGTGCTGAAAAAGCTGCTGCTGCTGCGGCGGCCGCCGCTGAAAAAGCCGAGAGAGCCCGCGCAGCAGCGCTGGCCCCTGTGGCGGTCAAAGACAACCCGATTCGTTACCCTCGCGTACCCGCTTCGGGTGCGACGGGGCCGACTTCAGGCACCCCTTAAGCTGAAGCTGCTGGCGCTGGCTGTGGGCCAGTCGCGATAGACATCGGGCAGCTGGGACACATCGGCGAGCAGCAAGGCGCCTGGGGCCACGTTGTCGATCAGCTCAGACAAATGCTGAGTGTGTGTTTCGGTGACTCGGCGCATGATGTGTTTGGTGGACAAGTCCTGGGGCGAATGCAAGCCTGCTGATTGCATGATTTCTTGCAGCGCTTCGAGTGTGTTTTTGTGAAAGTTGTGCACCCGCTCAGCTTTGCTGGGCACCACCAAAGCCATTTGTCGTTTTGGATCTTGCGTGGTCACGCCCGTGGGGCAATTGCCCGTGTGGCAGGTTTGGGCTTGGATGCACCCCAAGGCAAACATGAAGCCGCGTGCGCTGTTGCACCAATCGGCACCCAAAGCCAGGGCACGCGCCATGTCGAAGGCGCTGACAATTTTCCCACTCGCGCCCACACGAATTTGATCGCGCAAGCCCACGCCCACCAGCGTGTTGTGCACCAGGCGCAAACCCTCTTGCATGGGCATGCCGATATGGTCAGAAAATTCCAGTGGCGCGGCCCCAGTGCCGCCTTCTGCACCATCGACCACCACGAAGTCCGGGTAGATGCCCGTTTCTTGCATGGCCTTGACGATGCCAAACCATTCCCATGGGTGACCAATGCACAACTTGAAACCCACCGGTTTGCCCTCGCTGAGGGTACGCAGTTGCTGCACAAACTGCATCAAACCCACCGGGGTGGAGAAGCTGCTGTGGGCCGCAGGCGACACACAGTCTTCACCCACCTTGACGCCACGCGCCTCGGCAATTTCTTCAGTGACTTTGGGGCCTGGCAGCACACCGCCGTGTCCCGGTTTGGCACCTTGGCTGAGTTTGATCTCCACCATCTTGACTTGGGGCGAGCGCACGTTGTCGACAAAGTGCTCTGGGCTGAAGTGGCCTTGTTCGTCGCGGCAGCCAAAATAACCCGAGCCAATTTCCCAAATCAAGTCGCCGCCATGCACGCGGTGGTGACGCGAGATCGAGCCCTCGCCGGTGTCGTGTGCAAAGCCACCCAACTTCGCGCCTTGGTTCAAGGCCATGATCGCATTGGCACTGAGGGCGCCAAAGCTCATGGCCGAGACGTTGAACAAGCTGATGCTGTAGGGTTGGGTGCAGCTTGCGCCCCCTACTTGGACACGAAAGTCATGGCTGGTGAGTTGCGTTGGGGCAATCGAGTGGTTGATCCACTCGTAGCCGACCGCACGCACATCGAGTTGCGTGCCAAATGGGCGTTTGTCAGAGGCGTCCTTGGCGCGTGCGTAAACCAAGCCACGTTGCGCTCTGGAGAACGGGGCGGCTTCGGTTTCGGACTCTAAAAAGTACTGGCGAATTTCAGGCCGGATGGTTTCCAGCATGAAGCGCAAGTGACCGATGATGGGGTAGTTGCGCAAGATAGCATGGTGGTGTTGCTGCAAGTCGTACATGCCGACCACACTCAGCGCTAAAAATAACAAGGGCCACCAAGCACTCAAACCCAAGACGCCCGCCCCCAGCAACGTAAAGACCAGCAACACCACGGCGGTGATGAATGCGGTGTAACGCACCGGATAGATCTGATTGAGTTTGTCCAGCATGCGTCGTCCTTGATGAGCGGAAGGTTTATCGGTCGGCGTTGAGTTTGGCAGCGAGTTTAGATTGTGCAAGTGCCGACATGTCAGCGCGATGACGGGCCGTGCTGAGTTGCTGGTGGGCGGCTTGTTCCACGTCTTGCAGGTGGTGCAAGATGGTGCTGCGCAGGTCACTCAAGTCTTGGTCGATGCGACGCAAGCGCTCTTGCAACTCGCGCTGCAAGGCCATGCGCTGTGTCAGCAAGTTCACCTCAGCGGCAATGGTGCGCCAGGTTTGCGTCAACTGATCGTTGGGGCTGGCGCGCAACTTCTCAAACAAGACATCCATGGATTCATTGAAACCAGGTGCCGTTGGGTCGAGTTCAGGCTCAGGCGTTTCGGTCAAGGTGGGGACGTTGTCAGGCACAGGCGGTGGCGTTGTGGCAGTGTTCAAAGTGTGAACTTGACCCCAGCCAGCTTCAGGACTGTATTGCTTGAGTCCTTTGAAGGACAAGAATTGTGGTTCTGCAGACATTATTTGCTGATCACGCCCATGGACATGCGTTTGAGAAATTGTGGGATCCCCATCACACTCATCCCGTTGGACGGTGCGGGGGCACTGGTTTTGATGGGTTCATCGGGTCGAACTTTTTGCACACGGTGTCGACCCAAAATCGAGTACTGATTCGACAGCGAACTCGACGTGTTCAACAAATTCGCACGCATGTTGAGCACCCCGCTGTGTGTGCCCAACTTGCTCCGCAAAGGGGCGGAGACACGTTGCGTGAGAGCCTGGATCTGCGCTGCGTTGCGAACCTGACGCGCGTCACAGACGGCTTGACCGAATGCGTTGAAGGACGTGCCGCAGTTGTCTGGCAGATCCATTAGGTAGCCGCGTTCAAACATCTCGCGTGCGCTTTGTGCCTCCAAGATGGGGGGCGACAACATGAAGCTCACCGGGAAGCGCTGCTTGGAGAACACATCGCTGTGCAAGTGTTCGGCCTGCACCCGTGTGGGCGCGACCAACAGGGTCGGGGGCGTGTGCAAGGCGGAGTCAAACACCCAGCGGTGACGGCTCAAAAATCCTGCGGTGGCGGCCAATTCAATTTCAGACACCGAGGTGGGCACGATCACCAAGTCGTACTCGAACATCAATTCCCCCGCAATGGAGTCGGTCCAGGTCAGGTCACAGATGACCACATCTGAGCTGCTTGCCGCACGACGCAAGTGCAAGCGCGCATCCAAGATGGGACGGTTGCCACCTTGGTCCAGGGGCAAAACATGGTGCTGCACCACCACCCCAATTTGAGGGGCACGGGTGAGCCATGTGCTGGAGGATCCGTGCGTGTCAAAGTCGAGCAGGGTCACGCTTTGACCTTGTCGACGCAAATAAGCAGCCAAATTGGCGGCCACGGTACTTTTGCCTACGCCACCTTTTTGACTGGTGACCAAAACTTTGAACGTTGACATGAAACATCTCCGGTCGCTGATGCTGGGGGGCGCTGTGTGCGTACCCAGTTTTTTCAGCGGGGGAACACAATTTACCTGTCGGACATGAACGCCACAAGCCTTTGTTCATGCGGGTTCCAAGAGTCCAGCTCTTTTTTGCTTAGAAATTCGAATACTTAAAAGCTAAACTTCATTCAAAAAAGAAACAATATGAAGAAAATTCTCTATGTGCTTGATTTATTTAGATAAATTTAAAAGTGTCGGGAAAAACAACACTTTTCTGACAAATCAATCCAACGAGGCACTCCAGCGGTCGTCCCAGGGCGCGTGCGCTTGGTCCAAATGGCGTCGTTCGCGTTTGGTCGGACGGCCTTGTTCAATGCTGTGAGCAGGTTCAGGTGCCAGTCGGCGTGCTTCACGCTGCGCCAGATTGCGTTGCTTGCTGTCGTCGGTTTCTTGGTACATGGTCTGAGCCACGGTGGCAGGGCCACGCATGGGCATCAGGGCATTCACCACCACCGTCTTGGTCACTGGCCCTTGGCGCAAGGTCACGCGGTCGCCCACTTTGAGTTCGCGCGCTGGTTTTGCGGTGAGCTCGTTCACATCCACGCGATTCTTTTGTATCTCGTCACAAGCCAGGCCTCGTGTTTTGTAAAAACGTGCGGCCCATAACCATTTGTCCAAGCGTTGTTTGTCAAGCGTGTGTTGCATGCTCATATTGTGTCTAGACGTTGGGCCTTAAAATCGAAGTTGATTTCCACTTCTAATTTATATATGTCCAACCGTTCTATTGCCTTGATTTCTGCGACAGCTTTGGTGTTGTTGTCAGCTTGCAGCTCGACAAAATTGGCCGAAACCACCGATCTGAGTGGGCAAGCCACCGAGACCGCACCCAAAGGCACACCAGCCCCCATCTCGGGCGTGGCCTCTGTTGTGGCCGATCACCTCAACCCCAACAGCTTGATTGCCAGCCAACGCAGCATCTATTTTGACTTTGACGAGTTCACTGTCAAAGCCGAAGCGGGTCCGTTGATTGAGCGTCAAGGTAAGTATTTGGCTGGCAAACCCAGCTTGGCTGTTCGTGTGGAAGGCAATGCCGATGAGCGCGGCGGTCGTGAGTACAACTTGGCCTTGGGTCAAAAGCGTGCCGAGGCTGTGGTGCGTGCCCTCAAGGTCTATGGCGTGAGCGACAAGCAAGCCGAGCCCGTGAGCTTTGGCAGCGAAAAACCGCAAGACTTGGGCCATGACGAAGCCGCATGGGCTAAAAACCGTCGCGTCGACTTGGCCTACCCCAGCAAGTGAAGCCTGGGTTTTTGCACGTCGATTGATGGAACTCAACCACGAAGAGGTCACCTCTCCCCCACGCGCTTCGGCTTCGTTGGTGCTGTTGCGTGACAAGCCTGCTGACTCTGCGGGGTTGGAGGTTTTCTTGTTGCGTCGTCACACCGCCTCTGCAGTGCTGGGAGGCGCTTATGTGTTCCCGGGTGGCAAGCTCGACACTGCCGATTGCGCCGACGTCTTGCACCAACACTTGGACCGATCGGCGTTTGAACTGCACCAAGCCTTGGCGGAGGATGACTTGAGCCTGCCCACCGCGGCGGGTTTGTTTGTCGCCGCCGTGCGTGAAGCGCTGGAGGAGTGCGGTGTCTTGTATGCCCGTGCACGCGACGGCAAAGTGCCCTTGCACGACGCCAGCCAACGCCAAAGTTGGCAGCAGCAATTGCACAGCGGTGAAAGTTTTGAGCAACTGCTTCAAAAGTCTGGCTTGTCGATTGACACCCAGCAACTCGCACCTTGGTCGCGCTGGATCACGCCGCGCGTGCCCTCGATCACCAACAAACGCTTTGACACGCGCTTTTTTGTGGCGGTCTTGCCTGACACGCAAGAGCCTGTGCATGACAACGTCGAGGCCATCGACAGTGTGTGGCTCTCGCCGCGTGAGGCTTTGACCCGCTATTGGCACGGTGAGTTGGTGTTGGCGCCGCCGCAAATCATGACCCTGGTCAGTTTGGTTCCGTTCTCAAGCGCTCACCAGGTGTTGCACACGGCCAAGCGTCGAGCGCCCGCTTTGGTTGAGCCTGAACCCTTTGTCGAGGCCGGCGTTCGCCACATTGCCTACCCGGGGGATGACAAACACAGCCGAGCGGATCGTGTCTTCATCGGCCCAACACGCTTGCAATTCAACAACGGTCGGTTTGAGCCAGCTGGCGGCCTGGATGTGTTGCTCAACCCTTGATTTCCTCATCACCGCGTTTGCGGCATTGCCATGACCCCTCTTCCACACGCGTTCCACCTCCACGGTAAAAAAGGTTTGGTCTTGGGTCTGGCCAACGAACACAGCATTGCCTGGGGCTGTGCGCAACAAGCCCATACGATGGGTGCCGAACTGGTGGCGTCGTGTCTGAACGACAAAGCCCGTCCGTTTGTGGAGCCACTCACCCAGCCCTTGGGGTTGGACTTGCAAACCTGCAACATTGAAACGCCTGACGAGCTTGAATATTTGGTGCGTCATGCGGTGAACAAACTGGGCCGGCTGGACTTTGTCATTCACTCCATCGCTTGGGCGCCTCTGCAAGACTTGCACGGCCGCGTGGTGGACAGTTCGAGCGTCGGGTTTGCCCGGGCCATGGAGGTGTCGTGTCATTCTTTCGCCACCTTGGCGCAACTGTGCGCACCCCACATGACCGATGGCGGCAGTTTGGTGACCATGACTTATTTGGGCGCCGACGAAGCCGTGCCGCACTATGGCTTGATGGGGCCGGTCAAAGCCGCGTTGGAGTCGCTGGTGCGCTACATGGCGCTGGAGTTGGGCCCGCAAAACATCCGCGTGCATGCGGTCTCTCCGGGCCCGATTCCGACGCGTGCTGCCTCGGGCATTGAAGGCTTTGACGCGTTGATGCACACCACCATTGCCAAAGCACCCTTGCGTCGTTTGGTGAGCTTGCAAGAAATTGCCAACCTCAGCACCTTTTTGTGCACCGACGCTGCCAGTGGCATGACGGGGCAAACCATTTATGTCGACGCAGGCAGCCATGCGGTGGCCTGAAAAAACCGCGTCAGAAAGCAAGCCATGAACGACATCCTTGAAACCACCAACGACCCCCTCAACGAGTGGCTTGAAAACTACCCCTACGAGAGCATCGTCGTGGGCCAAGTTGCACGCAACGTGCGTACCTTGACCTTGGCCGATATCCAAGCCTTCGCGGCTGTATCGGGCGACACCAACCCAGCCCACCTCGATCCTGAATACGCCAACGCCACTTTGTTCCATGGCGTGATTGGGCACGGCATGTGGGGCGGCGCCTTGATCTCGAGTTTGTTGGGCACCGTGTTTCCAGGGCCTGGCACGATTTACCTGGAGCAAAACCTGCACTTCAGCCGGCCGGTGCGTATCGGCGACACCTTGACGGTGTCGGTGACCTGCACTGCCAAGCAAGACGACAAAAAAACGGTGGACCTCGATTGCCTCTTGGTCAACCAAAAAGGCGAGCGGGTGCTGTACGGCGTGGCCCGTGTCATGGCGCCCACCGAGAAGCTGCGCATTCCCCGCATCCATGCGCCGCATATCAGCTTGTTTGACCCAGAAGCCCGCCACGCCCACTTGCTGGCGCTGGGTGCGCATTTGGAGCCGGTGGTGTGCGGTGTGGTGCACCCGTGTGACGCCGACTCGCTGCAAGGCGCGATGGATGCACACCATGCGGGCTTGATCCAGGCCGTGCTGATTGCGCCTGAAAAAAAGCTTCGTGCCGTGGCCCAGCAAGCGGGCATCGACATCTCAGCCGCCAAGGTCATTGATGTGCCGCACAGCCATGCCGCAGCCGACGTGGCGGCGCAAATGGCGGCCGACAAAAAACTCGAAGCCTTGATGAAAGGCAGCTTGCACACTGACGAGTTGATTCACGCGGTGGTCATGCAGCCTGGCCTGCGCACGGGGCGGCGCATGTCGCATGTGTTTCGCTTTGAAGCACCGATGTACCCCAAGCCCTTGTACATCACCGATGCGGCGCTCAACATCGCGCCCACCTTGGCTGACAAAGCAGACATCGTGCAAAACGCCATTTTGTTTGCGCACATCATGGGCGTGGCGCAACCCAAGGTGGCCATCTTGGCCGCGGTAGAAACCGTCAACCCCAGCATGCCCTCGACCTTGGACGCAGCCGCGCTGTGCAAGATGGCCGACCGGGGGCAAATCACAGGCGGCGTCATCGATGGCCCCTTGGCCTTTGACAACGCGGTGTCACCCCATGCGGCCGAAATCAAACACATCGTGTCTCGTGTGGCAGGGCAAGCCGACATCTTGGTGGCGCCCGATTTGGAGTCTGGCAACATGATGGCCAAGCAGCTCGAATACTTGGCAGGCGCTTCGGGCTCTGGCGTGGTGTTGGGCGCGCGCGTGCCCATTGCCTTGACCAGCCGCGCCGACACCGCCACCACGCGCAGTGCGTCGGCCTTGTTGGCCAAGCTCATCGCGCACCACAACCGCAGCCAAAGCGCATGAGCATTCTGTCCGTCAACGCAGGCTCATCGAGCCTGAAGTTTGCCCTCTACCCTGTGCAAGGATCGGCGGTGGGGCAAGCCGAGCTCAGTGGTTGCATCGAAGGCTTAGAGCCCGGTGGCATACCGCGCATCAGTTGGTCTGCAACAGGCCAAGCCAAAACCACGCTGCCAGTGGTCGCGGCTGAGCGCGACGATGCGTTTGATGCGGCTTTGGGACTGTTGAAACACCTGTTCACCACCCAGTGGGCCCATGTGCCCTTGCAAGCCGTTGCGCACCGCGTGGTGCATGGTGGCTTGCTGTACTCGGCGCCAGTGCCTGTCACGCCCGAGGTGTTGACACAACTCGCCACGCTCAACAGCTTGGCGCCTTTGCACCAGCCACACAACTTGGCGGGTGTGCGCGCTTTCAGTGAGTCGTTTCCTGAGGTGCCCCAAGTGGCCTGCTTTGACACGGCTTTTCACCGCACCCTGTCGCCGCTGGAAACCACCTTCGCGATTGACCGCCAACTCACCGCCAACGGCGTGCGGCGTTTTGGTTTCCACGGGCTTTCTTACCAATTTGTCAGCCAGGTGTTGCAAGAGGTGTCGCCGCGTTCTGCGGGTCGCACCTTGATGGCTCACTTGGGCAATGGCGCCAGTGTGTGCGCCACCACTGCACACCAAAGCCGTGCCACCACCATGGGCTTTTCTGCGCTGGACGGCTTGATGATGGGCTCGCGCAGTGGCGCGTTGGACCCGGGCGTGTTGCTCTATTTGATGGAGCAGGGCTGGGACCACGATGCCATCCAAAAGCTGCTCTACAAACAAAGCGGTTTGCTTGGTGTGTCAGGCGAGAGCGCCGACATGCGCACCTTGCGTGCCTCGGGCTCGCCCTCGGCGCAGTTGGCCATTGACTTGTTCACACACCGCGTGGTGCGCGAAGTCGGCGCCTTGAGCGCCTGCGTGGGCGGCCTTGATGTGTTGGCCTTCACCGGTGGCATTGGCGAGCACGACGCGGTGCTGCGCCAACATGTGGGTGAGGCGCTGAGTTACTTGGGCGTGTCGGTGGATGAGAAAAGAAACCTGGCCGCCACCGGTGACGTGGTGCGCGCCATCCACGCCGAGGGCAGCGGCATCGAGGTGTGGGTCATTCCCACCGACGAGGGCCGCGTGGCCGCGCAAGAGGCTTTGTCGCTGTCATTGAGTTTTTAAGAATTCCACCATGTGCAATCAACGGTGCAGTTCCTCTCGAATCACCCTGCGCACCGTATCTTCTATCGTGTGGGATGTCATCGCTTCGCGCAGCGTCGCATTGATCAGTGTTTGATAGCCACGACCTCCCGCTTGCGCGCGATACCAACCGAGCACGTCAGGGTCGAGGGTGATGTTGATCTTTTGCTTTTTGAGCGCAGAACGAAAAGCCGTATGACCCTCAGTTGCCGTCACCTCTTTGCCCGCAATCTTCCAAACGCCGCGCTCAAGATCAGCTTGCGTTAATTCTGGAAGTTCTTCGTATTCCAGATGCGATATCTCGTGGGTGTCCGCTTTTGCCAAAACACTACCCAAATTTTGATTGTTCGCGTTCATTTGCTTTCCTCATTGATTGACATCCTCCCCCGCCTAAAGGCAGGGGATTCCTACGGTGCTACACATGAGTTGCCTCACGCATAGTCGCTTCGGTGGGTTCCTGCTTCACAGAGGCTGGTTTCGTCTTACGCTTACGCG
>CAITHK010000151.1 GCA_903892175.1 uncultured Burkholderiales bacterium
TCGCGCTCTAGGTAGGTGCGGTCTTTGAAGGTGCCTGGCTCGCCCTCGTCGATGTTGACCGCCATCAAACGCGGCGCCGCTTGTTCGCGCACGATGCGCCATTTGCGCCCGGCTGCAAAACCTGCACCGCCCAAGCCACGCAGACCCGAGTCTTCCATGGCTTGCAGCACCTGTTCTGCGGGCATCTGTCCTTGGGCGAGCGCCGTCAGCAGCGCATAGCCACCGTCGGCGCAATAGGCCTCGTGGTTCACCGCATCAGGCAGCACCGCTTGCGTGTGTTGTGCGTTCACGGCGACGGCCACACGCTCTGGGGTGGCATGGGGCAGTGCGTTGTGGTGTACCACCGCCACGGGCGCTTGTTCGCAACGGCCCACACACGGCGCGGTGATCACTCGCACATCGGATGTACCCAACAAGGCTGGCAATTTGTCCAACAGATTTTGCGCGCCCGCCAATGCGCAGCTCAAGCCATCGCACACACGCACGGTCAGTCTGGGGGCCGTGGCGTCGTCGCGCAGCACCTCGAAGTGGTGATAGAACGTAGCCACCTCATAGACCTCGGCCATGGGGATGTTCATCACCTGCCCCAAGGCCACCAAGTGGCGCTCAAACAAGCCACGGTAGGCATCGTTGAGCAAGTGCAAATGCTCAATCAACAGATCACGCGCATGCGGGCCGTTGCCCAACAAGGCGAGCACCTCTTGCAGCGAGACCTCGTCGGCCTGACGACCCTTGAGTTGGGCTGCGCGGCGGATCGTCTCGCGCATTTGGTCCACCGTGGCCAAAGGCCGAGTGGATGCACTGTCTGAGGAGAGGGAAATGGTCATGCAAAACGTCAAGAAGTGAAGCCCTATGATTCTCTCCCATGAAAGTCTTGAATTGGCCTATTCCCGCCCTGTTGGCTTGGGGTTCTGCTTGGGGTTGCTACCTCGGTTTGCGTCACCTAGGTGCCAGCGAAACTATGGCGATGCTGGTGGCTACTTTTTGTGGCGGCTTGCTCACCACCTTTGGCAGCACCACCATGCGGCGGGTGTTGATCGTGTTGGGTTTTCCGCTGTCGCTGGTCGCTTCATCGGGCAGTTTTGCCATGCCGCCTTGGGCCTGGTTGGTCTTGTTGGGGCTGATTGTGTTGCTCTACCCGCGCAGTGCATGGCGTGATGCGCCGCTGTTTCCCACGCCCAAGAGGGCACTGCGACAGCTGCCTGAGCACATTACCTTGTTGGGTGGCGCGCGCATTTTGGATGCAGGCAGTGGCATGGGGGACGGCTTGATGGCGCTGCGCGACGCCTACCCACGTGCCGACTTGAATGGGCTGGAGATGAGCTGGCCGCTGCGTGTGCTCAGCGCCATGCGCTGCTCGTTTGCCAATATCCGGCAAGGTGACATGTGGCTGGTGGACTGGCGCAGCTACGACCTGGTGTATGTGTTTCAGCGCCCCGAGAGCATGCCCCGCGCGGTAGAAAAAGCCGAGGCCGAAATGCGTCGCGGAGCGTGGTTGGTGAGTCTGGAGTTTGAAGCCCGTGAACTGGAGCCGTCAGCGGTGATCTATGGGGCAGATGGCCGCCCGGTGTGGATGTACCAATTGCCGTTCCAACGCCGAACGTGATGTCAAACTTGATCTCAAACCTCACGTCCACCCATCAGCCCAACCTCAGGTCCACAGGAGCCCTCTTGCACACCACGGTCAAACACACCCTTCAGCGGCATGCGCTGGCATGGCTTGCGGCATTCACACTCAGCAGTTTGGGCACGTCTGCGGCGTGGGCCCAAGCTAGCCCCTACCCCAACAAACCCATCACCTTGGTGGTGACCTACCCGCCAGGCGGCGGAGCCGATGTGATGGCGCGTTTGATCGCACCCAAAATGGGTGAGGCCCTGGGGCAAAGCGTTGTGATTGAAAACCGTCCTGGCGCAGGTGGCCAAATCGGGGCCTATGCCGTCTCGAAAGCCGCGCCGGACGGCTACACGGTGATGCTCGATGCGTCTTCTTTTGCCATCAACCCGGCGCTCTACCCCAAGCTGCCCTATGACACGCTCAAGGCATTTCGCCCCATTGGGGTGTTGGCCTTGTTCCCCAATGTGGTGTTGGTGAACGCGCAGTTTGCGGCCAAGAACATCGCCGAACTGACCGCCTTGGCGCGGGCCCAAAAAAACGCTGTGTCGTTTGCCTCGTCGGGCAATGGCTCGGCCCAGCATTTGGCGGGCGCCATGTTTGAATCAGCCGCCAAGGTCGACATGGTCCACGTGCCGTACAAAGGCGCTGGTCAGGCCTTGAACGATGTGTTGGGTGGGCAACTGCCTTTGTTTTTTGGCAACCTCGCGTCTACCTTGCAGCACGTGCAGTCGGGCAAGCTACGCCCCTTGGCGGTGACGGCGGCCAAGCGCTCGGCCATCTTGCCCGAGGTGCCTACGCTGGCCGAGGCCGGTGTGCCCGGTGCGGAGGTGTACGAGTGGAACGGCGTCTTTGTGCCAGCGGGCACGCCCGATGCGGTGGTGGACAAGCTGTCTGCGGCTTTGCAAAAAGCCATGGATGCACCCGAGGTCAGGGCGCGCATCGCGCAACTGGGTGGCGAGATTCAAAAAGGCGGGCCCAAAGCCGCTCAAGACTTCATCCAGGCACAAATGGCGGTGTGGGCGCAACTGATCAAAGCCAAAGGCATTGCGGTGGAGTGACGTTGGCTTGGCGTGACGGCGCGTGGCCTGCGCACCTGGGGGCAGTACACGGACACTGCAGGTTCAATGGGACTTGCCCCAGGGCGTGGCCAACACTTTGTCGATGCGCCGTCCATCCAGGTCAACCACCTCCAAGGTCCAACCCGCACACTCCACGCGTTCAGCCACCTGAGGCAAGTGCCCAGCAATGGCCATCACCAAGCCGGCCACGGTGTTGTAAATGTCACGGTCTTCGTCGGGCAATTCGCGGATATGCAAACGCGCTTTGAGCTCGGCCACCGGCATCAAGCCATCGATCAACCAACTGCCGTCACCCCGCGGCGTGGCCCAGGCTTCGTCGGTGGCGGTGGCTTGCAGCAGCTCACCGGTGATGGCTTCGAGCAAGTCGCGCGGCGTCATCAGGCCTTGCACCACGCCATATTCATCCACCACCAAGACCATGCGCCCATGCGCGGTGGCCCGCTCTACGGGGCGGCGAAATTGCTCCAGCAAATCCAAACCACTCAAGGTCTCGGGCACAAACGACACAGGTTGAGCCAAGGTCTCGACCGCCATGTCGGTGCCGGGTGGCAAGCGCAGCAGTTGCGACACACTGACGGCACCCACCACATCGTCCAAGCCATCGCGGCACACGGGGTACCACGAGTGCGCACCTTGCGCGCCCACCTGCGCCAGGGCATGTGGTACGGTAGTTTTTGCATCCAACCACTCAATGTCAGAGCGGTGCACCATGATGGAGGTGAGTGAACGCTCGTCAAGGTTGAACACGTTTTGCACCATCTGATGCTCGTGCTGCTCAATCACGCCCGCATCCACACCTTCCACCAAACTGGCACTGATTTCCTCTTCGGTCACCGTGCGACCACCATGCACCTCCACCCGTAAGAGCTTGAGCATGGCACTGGTGCTGGTGGACAGCAGGCTCACAAACGGGCGCGCGATGGTGGCCAAGGCCAGCATCAGCGGCGCCGTCAGACGCGCCACGGACTCGGGGTAAAGCTGGCCGATGCGCTTGGGCACCAACTCGCCAAACAAGATGGTGCTGAAGGTGATGAGTGTGACCACCAAGGCGGTGGCCAAGCCTTCAGAAAACCGCTCGGCCACACCTTGGGACAACAACCACTCTGAGACATGGGCACTGAATGCAGCCTCGCCCACGATGCCGTTGAGCACACCAATGGACGTGATGCCAATTTGTACCGTCGACAAAAACTGGGTGGGGTTGGCCATCAGCTTGAGCGCCGCACGCGCGCCGCTATCGCCCGCCTCGTTGAGTGCGGCCAAGCGTGCTTTGCGGCTGGATGCCAAGGCCATCTCGGACATGGCGAAGACGCCATTCAAGAGGGTCAATAAAACAATCAGCAAAACATCCATGAGCGGCAATCAGGTGAAACAAGATGAAGGAACAGAAGCTGAGTCAACGTCAAACGGCCTCAAGTTCAACATGAACATGTTGCCCAAGCGCTGCTGCAATATTGACCAATGCATCAAGAGAAAATCGTGCAATTTTTCCACGAATCAAATCGTTGATGCGTGGTTGTGTCACCTTGCAATGAATGGCGGCATCGGCTTGCGTCCATCCATTGCTGGCGATCAAGTGAATAATTTTGTCCATGAGTTCTGCACGCACGCGCAAGTTAGCGGCTTCTTCGGGTGTATCGGCAAGGGCATCCCAAACGCTTTTGAATCTGTCTGGTTTGGACTTCATCACTTTTCTCCTCTCAACAATTTAAATCGAGCCGCGGCAATTGCCACATCGTTCTTGGAGGTTGTTTGCGTCTTTTTTTGAAAAGCATGCAAAACATAGATCGCCTCTTTCCATCGAGCGGTGTAGACAACACGAAATGTTCCTGCTTCATCCCAAACCCGGATCTCTTCGACACCTCTGCCAACCGACGGCATGGGTTTGAAGTCATTGGGCTGCATGCCTTTTTGCACTAAATCCAGTTGACGTCCAACGTCTTGGCGAGCATCGTCAGGAAATTCACGAATCCTCTTGAGCGAGTCGCCAAGAAATTGAATAGGCTTCATCTTGAATTATATCCATTTGAGTATATGAACGATTGGCACGTAAAAGTCCAGATCACACGCAGGCACATGCGAACACAATCTCAATCAAGAAGGTGAAGTTGCACCCAAAAAGCGTTAGACAATTCCATCATGACGACCTACTTGATTGGTGACGTTCAAGGCTGCGACGAAGCCTTGGCACGCTTACTCACCCACATTGGCTTTTCTCCAAGCCGTGACACGCTGTACCTGTTGGGTGACTTGGTCAACCGTGGCCCCGACAACGTGGGCGTGCTGCGCCGCTTGATGGCCTATGGCAGCAGCGCGCAATGCATTTTGGGCAACCATGACTTGCACCTGTTGGCGGTGTCGCGAGGCGTGCGCGCTGCTCACCGGCAAGACACCACCGCCGACATCTTGAACGCGCCCGACCGCACGGTGTTGCTCGATTGGTTGCGCCAGCAACGCATGGCGATTCGCCTGGGGCAGGTGCTGATGGTGCATGCGGGCGTGCTGCCGCAGTGGACAGCTGAACAAACCTTGGCACTGGCCGGCGAGGTGGAGGACGTGTTGCGCGGTGACGCGCTGGCCACCTTCCTGCCGCAGATGTATGGCGGTTTACCCAACCAGTGGCGCGATGACTTGCAAGGTGCCGACCGTTTGCGGGTGATCGTCAACGCACTCACGCGCATGCGTTTTTGCAATGCGCAAGGCGCGATGGATTTCAGTGTGAAAGAAAGCGCAGACCATGCACCTGAAGGTTTGATGCCTTGGTTTGAGGTGCCAGGCAGGGGCAGCGCCGATGTGACGGTGGCCTTTGGCCATTGGTCCACGCTCAAAAAGGTGAACCAACCGAACGTGGTGTGTCTGGACGACGGCTGCGTGTGGGGCGGTTGCTTGAGCGCCTTGCGCATCGAGGACGCAGAGACGGTGGACGATGTGCGTCAACTCCCCGTCCTGAGCGTCAAATGCCAGCAAGCCCTTGACCCGCTGGCCTGAGGCTGACTGCATGAAACTCAATCAGCGATTTTGAACAAAGCCGCCACTTTGCGTTTGGGCTTGATGTTGGGTGACTTGCGCAGCGGCTCTTTGACAGCAGCCACCTCGCCCTCAGCCCGCACAGGTGCTTCGTAGGGTTTGTCAAAAAAAGGATCACGCGAGGCGCGGGGTGCTGCTGGTGCGTAGTTGCTTTCACGGCGAGGACGGGCCTGGCCTTCAGGGGCACGGGGCTTGTCAAGCGCGTCACGTGGGTCACGTGGGTCATCTTCACCCCAGGCACGACGCCCGGTGTTGATGCGGCCACGCGGACGGTCTTCTTCAAACTCCACGGCTTCGAGTTCGATCTTGGTCTTGAGCAGTTTCTCAATGTCAGCCACCAAGCGCTGGTCGCTTCCCGAGACAAAGCTGATGGCTTGCCCCAAGGCACCTGCACGACCGGTGCGGCCAATGCGGTGCACATAGTCTTCGGCGTTAAACGGTATGTCAAAGTTGAACACCGCTGGCACGTCTTTGATGTCCAGGCCGCGCGCGGCCACATCGGTACACACCAGCAAGTCCACCTCACCGCGCTTGAAGGCTTCCAGGGCTTTCAAACGCTCGTCTTGGCTTTTGTCGCCGTGCAAGGCGGTGGTGCGCAGGCCATCACGCTCGAGCGAGCGGGCCAAACGGGCACAACCGAGCTTGCTGTTGCAAAACACAAAGGCCTGGGTGATGCCATTGCTTTTGACCAACTGCTTGAGCGCACGGTACTTGTCGTCCACGCCCACGCTGTAGAAATGCTGCGTCACCGTGGACGCAGTCTCGTTGGGACGCGCCACTTCAATGGTGACGGGGTTTTGCAAGTAGCTGCCGGCCAGGCGCTTGATCTCGGGCGAGAACGTGGCCGAGAACAGCAGCGTGGTGCGCTGCTTGGGCAGGTGGCTCAAGATGCGTTGCAAGTCGGGCAAGAAACCAATGTCCAACATGCGGTCGGCTTCGTCGAGCACCACATATTCCACTTGGTTGAGCACCACGTTCTTGGCTTCGATGTGGTCGAGCAAACGCCCGGGCGTGGCCACCAAGACCTCCACACCGCGTTTGAGCTCTAGGGTTTGGGGCTTCATGTCCATGCCACCAAACACCACGGCGCTGCGCAGGTTGCAGTACTTGGCATAAGCCTTGACCTGTTGGGCCACTTGGTCGGCCAGCTCGCGCGTGGGCAGCAACACCAAGGCACGCACCGGGTGGCGCGCAGGCGAGGTGGAGCTGTTTTCGTGCTTGAGCAGGCGCTGCAACAAAGGCAGCGAGAACGCCGCTGTTTTACCGGTGCCCGTTTGGGCGGCACCCATCACGTCTTGGCCCGTCAGAACCACCGGAATGGCTTGGGCTTGGATGGGGGTCATGGACTCGTAGCCCATTTCGGCCACGGCGCGCGCCAGCGCGGGGGCCAGCTGCAAATTGGAAAAAGAAGTTGTCATGTCAGGGATGGATTGTCGCACCCCTGGCCAACCACAGGAAATCGGCGCAAATCAAGCGTTTTCAGGTCTTGGGCAGAGTCACGCCCACTTGGCCCTGGTACTTGCCGCCACGGTCTTTGTAGCTGGTCTCGCAGACTTCGTCACTTTCAAAGAACAACACCTGGGCACAGCCCTCACCCGCATAAATTTTGGCGGGCAGCGGGGTGGTGTTGGAGAACTCCAGCGTCACATAGCCTTCCCACTCGGGCTCAAACGGTGTCACGTTGACGATGATGCCGCAGCGCGCGTAAGTGCTTTTGCCCAGGCACACGGTCAGCACATTGCGCGGAATGCGGAAGTACTCCATGGTGCGCGCCAGCGCAAAGCTGTTGGGCGGGATGATGCAGACATCCGAGTTCATGTCGACAAAGCTGCGCTCGTCAAAGTTCTTGGGGTCCACCACCGTGCTGTAGATGTTGGTGAACACTTTGAACTCGGGCGCGCAACGGATGTCATAGCCATAGCTGCTGGTGCCGTAGCTCACGATTTTTTCGCCCGCAGCGTTTTGGCGAATTTGACCTGGCTCGAACGGCTCGATCATGCCGTGCTGCTCGGCCATGCGGCGGATCCATTTGTCTGATTTGATGCTCATGGGGTCATTTTAGAGGGTGTCATGGAAAGACCGGAGATGCTGCGGGCTCAGTCGTCGTGCTCAACAAAACCCTCAAAACAAACTTTCAGTTCATGCAACCAGTGCTGACGCTGGGTCTCGCTGACAAAGCTGGCTTCAAAGCTGTTGCGTGCCAGGGCATAGGCTTGCTGGGCGTTCATGCCCGTGGCGGCAAAGGTCTGCACAAAGTTGTCGTTCATGTAGCCGCCAAAGTAAGCCGGGTCGTCTGAGTTGATGGTGACGCACAAGCCCGCGTCCAGCAGTTGCGCAATGTTGTGATCGGCCAGGTTGGGAAACACGCACAGCTTTTGGTTCGACAAAGGGCACACCGTCAGCGGCACCCGGTCTTTGGCCAAGCGCGCCATCAGCACGGGGTCATGGATGGCCTGCACACCGTGGTCGATGCGTTCGACATGCAGCACATCGAGCGCACTCCAGATGTAGGCGGGTGGCCCCTCTTCCCCCGCATGCGCCACCAAGTGCAGCCCATGCGCCTTGGCCAGCGCAAACACCTGGGTGAACTTCTCAGGCGGGTGCCCCACTTCGCTGGAATCGAGCCCCACGCCGATGAATTGGTCCTTGAAGGGCAAAGCCTCTTGCAGCGTGTGCAGCGCTGCCTCTTCGCTCAGGTGACGCAAGAAACACAAGATGAGTTGGGCGTCCACGCCCAGTTGCGCCTTGGCGTCCATGCAGGCGCGGTGCAAGCCGTGGATCACGGTCTCCATCGGCACGCCACGCTCGGTGTGGGTTTGCGGATCGAAAAAGAGTTCGGCATGCACCACATGGTCGGCCGCCGCACGCTGCAAGTAGGCCCAGGCCATGTCGTAGAAGTCTTGCTCGTGCAACAACACGCTGGCACCGGCGTAGTAAATGTCCAAAAAGCTTTGCAGGTTGGTGAAGGCATAGGCCGCACGCAGCGCCTCCACACTGGCGTAGGGCAAGGCCACACCGTTGCGCTGCGCCAGCGCAAAAATCAACTCAGGCTCCAGCGACCCTTCGATGTGGATGTGCAGTTCAGCCTTGGGCATTTGACGCAAGAGCTGGGGCAAACGGTGGGCGGCGACGGCGTGAACTTTGAACATAGAAACCTCCTGACTGTGTGTGGCGATGCTACAAAGAAAAAAATGTCGTCCTACTCAGGGCACGACATTTCAGAGACTGAGGGCCCCACGCAAGGCCAAAGCAGGGATGAATTTTTGGGGCTTTGCCGGTGCGGCAAAAACCGCCTCAGACCGTGGCTGACAGCAGGTCTTGGGCTTGGCAGGTCCACCCCACGATGCCGCCTTGCGCGGTGATCATGGCCAGGGTGGCCGCTTTGAATTCTGGGAAGTAACTGGCCGTGCCGTCTTCGATCAACAGGCAGTCGTAGCCTCGGTCATTGGCTTCACGCATCGTGGACTGAACGCACACCTCGGTGGTCACACCCATGACCACCAACTGTGTGATGCCGCGTTGCTGCAATTGCGCCATCAAGTCGGTGCCATAAAACGCCCCCTTGCCGGGCTTGTCAATCACCAACTCGCCCGCGATGGGGGCCAGTGTCTCCACAATTTGGTTGCCCGGTTCACCGCGCACCAGCACACGCCCCATGGGGCCCACATCGCCAATGCGCAGGCTGGGGTTGCCACGCAAGCGCTTGGCGTCCGGGCAGTCGCTCAAATCAGGCGCGTGGGACTCACGGGTGTGTACCACCAAGCCCCCAAGAGCGCGCCAATGGTCCAACACTCGGCGCACCGTGGGCACAATCTCTTGCAAGGGCTCCACACGGTTGCCCAGGCTTTCGCCAAAGCCACCCGGCTCCACAAAGTCGCGCTGCATGTCGATGATCACGAGCGCGGCCTGCGTGGGCCGCAGGGCAAAAGCAAAAGGTTGGGCTTGAACGTCTGACACGGTCAGCTCATTCATCAGTTGGGCAACTGGCCTTCTACGCCTTCGACGTAGAACTTGATGCTGTCGATGTCTGCGTCGGTGAAGGCTTGGCCTGCAGCGAGTTTCATGGTGCCGTCTTGCAACTTCATGGGGCCTGAGAAGACCTTGAATTTGCCAGACACGATGTCAGCCTGTTTGGCTTCGACTTCTTTTTTCACAGTGGCAGGCAAGCTGCTGTTCAACGACACCAAGCCGTTCATCTTTTCTTTCAAACCGCCCCAGACGTTGTCTTTCATGGGTTTGCCTTCCACGGCGCCTTTCAAGACAGCGGTGTAGTAGTTGCCCCAGACTTGGGTGACAGAAGCCAAATGCGCTTTGGGTGCGACAGCCGACATGTCCGAGTTCCAACCGAAGGCATACACGCCCTTGTCGGCAGCAGCTTGCAAGGTGGCCGAAGAGTCGGTGTTTTGCATCAGCATGTCAGCGCCTTGGCCGATCATGGTCTCAGCGGCTTGGCGCTCTTTGGCAGGGTCGTACCAAGAGCTGATCCACACCACCTTGGTTTTGACTTTGGGGTTCACGCTGCGCGCACCCATGGTGTAGGCGTTGATGTTGCGCACCACTTCAGGAATGGGAAATGAAGCCACATAGCCCAACACGTTTGATTTGGTCATGCGCCCAGCAATGATGCCAGCCAGGTAGGCGGGCTCATACATGCGCGAGTTGTAGGTGTGCACGTTGGGTGCCGATTTGAAACCCGTGTTGTGATAGAACTCGACCTTGGGAAAAGTCTTGGCCACTTTCAAAGTTTGCTCCATGTAGCCAAACGAGGTGGTGAAGATGTACTGGTTGCCCTTGCTGGCCAGGTCGCGGATCACGCGCTCGGCATCGGCGCTCTCAGGGACGTTCTCCACGATGGTGGTTTCCACCGCCGCGCCCAATTCTTTTTTGGCTTGCTTCACCGCGATGTCGTGGGCGAAGGTCCAGCCGCCGTCACCCGGTGTGCCGAAGTACACAAAAGCTGCTTTCAAGGGCGGCGCAGCCACCGCAGTTTGGGCCATGCCCACAACGCCAAGCGCCAAAGCGCAAGCCAATTTGATCTTCATTAATTTCATGTCAAAACTCCTGAGTGGGTGAGGGAAAGAACGCGAGAGAAAAGGTTCGATGCCTCAGGCATCGTCGTAAAAGGGTTTGCCCAGCCAGGCGGGGGCATGGCGGCGGATGGTTTCTTGGTTGGACGACAGCACCACCAACACCACCACCGTGGCAAGGTAGGGCAAGCTGGCCAACGCAAAGGTGGACACCTTGATGCCAATGGCCTGGAAGTACAGCCCCAGCGCCGTGACGCTGCCAAACAGCAAGGCACCAATCGCCACGCGGTGTGGCCGCCAGGTGGCAAACACCACCAAGGCCAAGGCAATCCAGCCATTGCCCGAGGTCAAGCCGTCCTGCCACATCTTGAATTGCGCCACCGAGTAATAGGTGCCCGCCAAGCCCGACAAGGCCCCGCCAAACGCCACCGCCGCATAACGCACGCGCGTGACATGCAGCCCCAGGGAGCGCGCCACCACCGGCGACTCGCCCACGGCCTTCAAGGTCAGCCCAGCACGGGTATGGCTGAGAAACCACATCACCACCCACAGCATCACCAGCGCGGCATAGCCCAGCAGGTCGAGCGAGAAAAACGAAGCCCCCAGCAATGGCAGGTCTTGCAAATAAGGAATGGGTGCGGGCGCAAAACTGGTCGGTGCACTGAACCCCACATAGGGGCGACCCAACACGGCCGTGATGCCCGAGCCCAAGATGGTGAGCGACAAACCCGCGGCCACTTGGTTGGCCTGCAAGGTGATGGTGACAAAACCAAACACCAGCGACGCCAACACGCCCACGGCCATGCCCACCCACACCGCCAGGGGCAGCGAGCCGCCGTTGGCCACCGTCATGAAGCTGGCCAAGGCACCCAACAACATCATGCCTTCCAGCCCCAGGTTGAGCACCCCGGCGCGCTCGGCGATCAACTCGCCCAACGCAGCCAACAGCAAGGGTATGGCCGCGCCCAAGGCGCTGGCCAACAAGGGGGTGAACGACTCCGTCACGCGCGAGCCCCCACAGTTTTGGGATTGACGTCAAGCGACACCACGCGGTACTTCACCAACACATCGCAGGCCAACAAAAACATCAGCAGCAGGCCCTGAAACACCTCGCTCACCGCTTTGGGCAACTGCATGGTCACCTGCACCGCCTCGCCGCCCAAATACAGCAGGGCCATCAGCAGCGAGGCCAACACAATGCCCAACGCATGCAAACGCCCCAAGGTCGCCACGATGATGGCCGTGAAGCCATAACCTGGTGTCCAGCGGTCGTTGAGTTGCCCCAGTGGCCCAGCCACATCCGACGCGCCCGCCAAGCCCGCTGCAGCGCCACCGATCAGCAAGGTTATCCAAATGATCCAACGGTCGCGGTAGCCCGCATAGCGCGCCGCGGCAGGGGCCTCACCCGTGACCAAGTGCTGAAAGCCCGCATAAGAGCTTTCCATGAAAAACCACGCCACAGGAATGGCCACCAAGGTGATGAACACGGATGTGTTGATGCGTGTGCCTTCCCACAGCTCCCAACCGTAAGAGGCCAAGGGCGCAAACAAGGCCGAGTCTGCGAACGACACCGTGATGGGAAAGTTGTTGGCCATCGGGTCACGCCAAGGCCCGTAGACCAAAAACTTGATCAGTAAATCGGCCACATAAGTGAGCATCAAGCTCACCAAAATTTCGTTGGTATGGAACTGGGCACGGCACAAAGCGGTCAGCGAGGCCCACAGCGCCCCACCCAAGGCAGCTGCCACAACCATCAAAGGCAGCACCCACAGGGCGTCTACCTCATGAAAGTAAATGGCCAAGCCGCTGGCAAAAATACCACCCACATACATTTGCCCTTCGGCACCGATGTTCCAAATGTTGGCGCGATAACCCACCGCCAAGCCCAGCGCGATCAGGCACAAGGGAGACGCCTTGAGCAACAGTTCGCTGATGCCATTGGCGTCGCGCAGAGGGTCGACGAAAAAAGCCTGATAAGCCAACCAGGGGTTCTTACCCAACACTGCAAACATCGCAAATCCAGCCAGCAAGGTCAAACCAATCGCGATGAGTGGCGCCCACACCCGCATCGACTGCAAAGGCTCTGGCCGTGGAACAAGCTTGAGCCTCATGGCAAATCCATGGAGGAGTTCGCCACAGCGATGGAGGGTTGAATGAGGTGTTTCATCACAGCAAGTTAGGTCGTATGTACAACGCAAGTTGCATACCAAGACGCCACGCAACAGACCCGTCGCGCAGAGCACTTCGTATTGCCCCGCAAAGAGGCGCACCGCACCAGCTTGAAGCAATCTAACGCTCACAATTCACTGGTGCAGTGCGAGACGTGCACGTTTTTGCAAGTACATGGAGGAATCTGCCCCAACACCCACGCGGCACACTTATTGCGGCCGTTTTGGCATGAGTCTTCCCAACGCACCTCGCCTTGTTTTGAGCGGCATCAGCAAGCGCTACCCCACGGTCATGGCCAACCAAGGCATCGACCTCACGGTGCGTGCCGGCGAGATTCATGCCTTGTTGGGGGAAAACGGGGCTGGCAAAAGCACGCTCATGAAAATTGTCTACGGCGTCACCAAGCCCGATGCGGGTGACATTGTGTGGGAAGGTCGCGAGGTCTCGATCGACAGCCCCGCGCAGGCCCGGCGCTTAGGGATCGGCATGGTGTTTCAGCACTTCGCACTGTTCGAGTCGTTGACCGTGGCAGAGAACATCAGTTTGTCGCTCGACGAGCCCGAAACCATCCAATCCCTGTCCAAGCGCATCACCGAGGTGTCGCAACGCTATGGCTTGCCCATCGACCCCAGCCGCATGGTGCACACCATGTCCGTGGGTGAGCGGCAACGGGTGGAGATCGTGCGTTGCCTGCTGCAAAACCCCAAGCTGCTGATCATGGACGAACCCACCTCGGTGCTCACCCCCCAAGCGGTGCTGGTGTTGTTCGAGACCCTGCGCCGCTTGGCCGCAGAAGGGTGCAGCATTTTGTACATCAGCCACAAGCTTGATGAAATCCGCGCCTTGTGCGACACGGCCACGGTCTTGCGCGGCGGCAAAGTCACGGGATATGCCAACCCCAAACAAGAAACTTCCAGCCAATTGGCGCGCCTGATGATTGGCTCAGAACTGCCCGAATGCGCCAGTCAGCCCCAAGAAGCTGGCCCCGTGCTGCTGGAAATCAAAGATTTGAGTCTGCACAGCGCGGACCCTTTTGGCACCCACTTGCAGCACATTGACCTGCAAGTTCGCGCCGGCGAGATCGTGGGCATTGCAGGCATCTCGGGCAATGGCCAAAAAGAACTGCTGGCCGCCATTTCGGGTGAAGTGCCACAAGACGCGGCACACACGGTCGCGCTGTGCGGTCAAGCGGTCGGTCGTATGAACCCGGCGCAGCGACGCAGCGCGGGCTTGACCTTCGTGCCCGAGGAACGTTTGGGGCGCGGCGCTGTGCCGTCCATGAGTTTGTCCAACAACGCTTTGCTCACAGGAGCACGCCAAGGCATGGTGCAACTGGGCGTGATCCAGCGACACGCGGCGACCACATTTGCAGCATCGGTGATTGAGCGCTTCAAAGTGGCCTGCGGTGGGCCCAGCGCGTTGGCGACCAGTTTGTCAGGCGGCAACTTGCAAAAGTTCATCGTCGGGCGCGAGATCATGCTCAAGCCCAAAGTGATGGTGGTGTCACAACCCACCTGGGGTGTGGACGTGGGTGCGGCCATGTTGATCCGTCAAGCCCTGATTGATTTGCGCAACCAGGGCGTGGCGATTTTGGTGATCTCCGAAGAACTCGACGAGTTGTTCATGATCAGCGACCGCATGGCCGTCATCGCCAACGGCCAGTTGTCAACCGCCCTGCCCACGGCCAGCACCAACCCAGAGCAAATTGGCTTGCAGATGAGTGGTCAACAACTGACCTGAATCAAGTCATCGCCAAGTCGCTCGACTGAATGCGAGTCACGCCTTTGGCCGCCATGTTTTTCCAAGCCGCGGCCACAGAACCATTGAGGTCAATGCCGCGACAGGCGTCTTCAACTACATAGGTGGCAAAGCCTGCGCCGCGCGCATCCAAGGCCGTCCAGGCCACACAAAAGTCGGTGGCCAACCCCACCACAAACACCGTCTTGATGCCACGCTGCTTGAGGTAGCCCGCCAAGCCCGTGGCCGTCTTGCGGTCGGCCTCCATGAAGGCCGAGTAACTGTCCACATCGGCGTGGTAACCCTTGCGCAAAATCAATTGGGCACTGGGCAACTTGAGCTCAGGGTGCAATACCGCGTCGGCACTGCCTTGCACGCAATGGTCGGGCCACAGCACCTGCGTGCCGTAGGGCATGGTGGTGGTCTCAAACGGTTTCTTGCCGGGGTGCGCGCTGGCAAACGAGGCGTGACCTGGGGTGTGCCAGTCTTGCGTGACGACGATGTTGGCAAACGCGCCGGCCATGCGGTTGATCACCGGCACCACCTCAGCGCCTTTGGCCACGGGCAAGGTGCCGCCTTCGATAAAACAGTTTTGCACGTCCACCACGATCAAGGCAGCGTCGCTGCCGGGTTTGATTTTTTCGGCGGACAAGGCCCAAGGGGCGATTGACCCCAACGCGCCCAAGGCGGCGAAACTTTGAAGAAGATGTCTGCGTGAGGGTGACATAAAGAAACTCCTAAAGAAACTCCTACACAAAATCGGCGCACAAACTGTGCGCCGATAGAAGACTCAAAAAGTCACATCTGCCTTACTTCTTCACAGGCTCATCAGGCTTCTTGTCGTTGCCTTCGATGAACGGGCTCCATGGCTTGGCCTTCACAGGACCAGGCGTCTTCCACACCACATTGAATTGGCCGTCGGCCTTGATCTCGCCAATGAACACCGACTTGTGCAGGTGGTGGTTTTTCTCGTCCATCTTGCTGGTGATGCCAGATGGTGCCTTGAAGGTCTGACCCGCCATGGCCTTGATCACAGCA
>CAITHK010000152.1 GCA_903892175.1 uncultured Burkholderiales bacterium
ACGGCACCAACAACGGCACCAACAACGCCAACTTCCAAGTCACCGCCCTGCCCTGGCGGCAAACCCCTTGGCGCACCTTGGTGCACGCTGCCAAGCAGCACGATGTGGTGATGGCCAGCCACAACTTTGGCCCCACCTACTGCGGCGTCGCCCTCAAAGCCCTTACTGGCACACCCCTGGTGAGTTGGGTCCATGGCCCCTTGCAAGACGTGCTCCAAGAAGCCCACGCCTCGGTGCTGAAAAAATTCTGGCTGCGGCGGGTCTATGCCCAGGTGGACCACTTTGTGTCGGTCTCGCGCACCAGCGAAAACTCGCTGCTGGGGTTCCTCAAACCACTCAAACCCCACCAGAAAAGCCACGTCATTGCCAACGCCCTCGCAGCCTTGCCTGCCGGGCAAACGATCCATGTGCACGCGGGACACGGCGGCGACAGCGGCATCCCGCCGCTCTTGATCGGCTACGTGGGCCGCCTGTCTGGCGAAAAGCGCCCCGGCCTGCTGCTCGACACCCTGCGCTTTTTGCCCGACGAGGCGCAACTCGCCCTCGTGGGCGAGGGCCCGCTGCACCGCCACCTGTCCCACCAAGGCATGGACTTGCTGATGCAAGGGCGGCTGCACTTCTTGGGCAAACACCCCTGGGGGGCGAGCTTGTACACACCGTGGGAGATCACGCTCTTGACCTCCCGCTACGAAGGCTGCCCCATGACCGCCTTGGAGTCGTTGGCCTGCGGCGTGCCCTGTGTGGCCCTGCCCATTCCCGCCATGCGGGAGTTGTTTGACCGCGACGCGCCGTACCTGTTGGCGCGCGGCGACGCACCCGTGGCACTGGCTGAGGCGGTCATGACCGTGCTCAGTTTGCCGCCCGAGCAAGTCAAAAGCGACATGGCCCGCATCGTGGCGCGCCACAGCCTGCCCGCTTTCAGGCAAGCCTGGCAAGAGGTGCTGCGGGCATGCTGATTCACTTTGTGCGCAACGGCCCGTCGTACCTGCCCGAGCTCGACGCTTACGCGGCGTTTTTGCAAGCACGTGGCCACCACGCACGGGTGCACCAAGAGGGCACAACCGTGCCCAACTCGGCCGAGGTGGTGTGGTGGATCTGTGGGCGTGTGCCCCACCGCGAGGCCTGGCGGTTGAGGCGTGCGTTTCAAGTGCACGAATACGCCTCTGCCTCGGTGCCGCCGCACGCGTGGCTCAAGGACCAGCTCAAGCACTGGAGCCAACCCAAGCCCGATTTTCGGATTTACCAAAACGGCTGGGTCCGAGAGCGCATGGGCTTTGGCGCTGGCGTGCCCAGCGCCCTGCGTGACATGGGGGTGGCGCCTCACTTCTTAGAGGCAGCTGCGCGCCGCGACCTGCCCGCACCTGAATTTGATTTGGTTTATTTGGGCGAGATGGCTCGCCTGCTGCCGTTTGCACCGTTGTTGCAGAGCATCCACGCCGCAGGGCGGCGCTTGTTGCTGGTGGGCGAGGTGCCAGAGGCGCTGCACGTCATGCTGCCCGAGTCGGTCACCTGCACAGGTCGCGTGGCGCACGCCGACGTCCCCATGCACTTGCGCCGTGCCCGCTTGGGCTTGAACCTGGTGAGCAATGTCGAGCCCTACAACCAACAGACCTCCACCAAGCTGCTGGAGTACTGCGCGGTGGGCTTGCC
>CAITHK010000153.1 GCA_903892175.1 uncultured Burkholderiales bacterium
ATGTCTGTGCTGTTGCGCTTGCTCTACCCCGCTTGCCCGCACATCAGCGCCAATCTGTGGACGCAATTGGGCTATGCCGGACGTTTGGGCGACTTGCTCGACACCGCTTGGCCGGAGGTGGACGAGTCGGCGTTGCTGCGTGATGAAATTGAACTCATGCTGCAAATCAACGGCAAATTGCGTGGTGCCGTGCGCGTCAGCGCCACTGCATCGAAGCAAGACATTGAGCAAGCGGCCTTGGCCGCAGAAGCTTTCATCAAGCAAGCCAACGGGGCTGCGCCCAAAAAGGTCATTGTGGTGCCTGGCCGTTTGGTCAACGTGGTGGTTTAAAGGTCAGCCATGCACACACGCCGTCGTTTTGCACTTGGCTTGGCTGTTGGAGCCGCCGTGATGTTGGCGGGCTGTGGTTTTGAGCTGCGCCAATCGCCCAACTATGCATTTCGCACGGTTTTCAGCACGGTGCCCGTCAATTCGCCGCTGGGCATCAAGTTGCATCGCAGCTTGACTTCGAGCGGGCAAGTGGAGGTCATCACCGACGCCAGACAAATTGAGCGCGCGCAAATCATCTTTGATCAGTTGGCTGAGTTCCGAGAGAAGGTGGTGGTGGGGCGCACCTCGTCGGGCGCGATCCGTGAATACCAGCTGCGCTTGCGTTATCGCTTTCGGGTGCGCACCCTAGAAGGCAAAGAGTTGATTCCCGAAGCTGAAATCCAGCTCAACCGCGACATCAATTTCAACGAAACCGGCGCCTTGTTCAAAGAGTCGGAAGAAGGCTTGCTCTACCGCGACATGGAAAACGACTTGGTGCAGCAAATCCAACGTCGCTTGGCCACCTTGCGCCAACTCTGAGAGTCGCCATGCAGATTGCGGCCAACCAACTCGCGCAACACTTGCAGGCGCAAGCCAGCAAAGGCCTGCGCAGCCTCTACACCTTGCACGGCGATGAGCCCTTGTTGCAGCAAGAGGCCACGGACAGCATCCGTCACATCGCGCGCAGCCAAGGCTTCACCGAGCGAAGCGTCTTCACCGTGGCCGGAGCCCATTTCGATTGGGGCGAAGTGCTGGCCGCCGGTGGTGCCATGAGTTTGTTTGCCGACAAACAAATCATTGAAATTCGCATCCCCTCGGGCAAACCTGGCAAAGAGGGCAGTGTGGCTTTGCAGCAGATCGCAGACATGGCGGTGGGCAATGACAGCACCTTGACCCTGGTGTTGTTGCCGCGCTTGGACAAACAGACCAAGAGCGCTGCGTGGTTTGCCGCACTCGAGAACAACGGCATCAGCGTGCAGATCGATCCGGTCGAGCGACAGGCGTTGCCGGCCTGGATTGCCCAACGCTTGGCCGCACAGCAACAACGCGTTGCCGAAGGCGAGGCGGGGCAACACACTTTGCAGTTTTTTGCCGACCGGGTGGAAGGCAATTTGTTGGCGGCACACCAAGAGATTCAGAAATTGGCCTTGCTCTATCCGGCCGGTGAGCTCAGTTTGGAGCAGCTCGAGCGTGCCGTGCTCAATGTGGCGCGGTACGACGTGTTCAAACTTGCCCAAGCTGTGCTCGGCGGTCAACCTTTGCGCGTGCAGCGCATGTTGGACGGGCTCAAAGCCGAAGGCGAGGCCGAGGTGCTGGTGCATTACACCTTGGCCGAAGAAATTCGCGCCTTGAAGCGCGTCAAAGACGCCGTAGCCGCAGGCAAGGCCTTGCCCATGGTGTTGCGCGAACAACGCATTTGGGGCCCGCGTGAGCGCTTGTTTGAGCGTGTGTTGCCGCGCTTGAGCGTGGGCATGCTGGACAAGTTGTTGCAGTCGGCCCATCAGGTCGACGGCATTGTCAAAGGCCTCAAAGTGCCCGAGTGGCCCACCGACAACTGGCAAGCCCTGCACCGCTTGGCCATGCGCCTGTGCCGTGCCTGCATGACGCGGTCCGCTTGAAGGAAAATAACCCCATGACACCACACACACTTGCCGAGCAGATGCAGCTTTTGGGCGCGCAGGCCAAAACCGCTGCCGCCCAGATGGCCAAAGCCTCTGCGGCTTTGAAAAGCCAAGCGCTGCGTAACTTGGCTGGCTTGTTGCGTGCCAACGTCGACGCCTTGCAAATCGACAACGCCAAAGACATCACCCGAGCCACTGCGGCAGGCCTGGAGGCTCCCATGGTGGATCGCCTCAAGCTCAGCCCCAAGGTGCTGGAGACCTGCGCACAAGGCTGCGAACAACTTGCCACCATGCCCGATGTGATTGGTGAAATCATTGGTATGAAGCAACAACCCAGCGGCATTCGCGTGGGTCAAATGCGTGTGCCCATTGGCGTGTTCGGCATGATTTTCGAGAGCCGACCCAACGTCACGATCGAAGCTGCGTCTCTGGCCATCAAGAGCGGCAACGCCTGCATCTTGCGTGGCGGTTCAGAAGCCATCGAATCCAACAAGGCCCTGGCCATGCTGGTGCAGCAAGCTTTGGTGGCGGCTGGTTTGCCCGCCGAAGCCGTTCAGTTGGTGCCCACTACCGACCGCGAAGCCGTGGGCCATTTGATTGCCATGCCGCAGTTTGTCGACGTCATCATTCCGCGCGGTGGCAAAGGCTTGATTGAGCGCATCAGCCGCGACGCCAAGGTGCCCGTCATCAAACACCTCGATGGCAACTGCCACACCTATGTGGACGACCCCTGCGATGTGGACATGGCCGTGACGGTCACAGACAACGCCAAAACCCAAAAGTACAGCCCCTGCAACGCCAGTGAAAGCTTGTTGGTGGCGCGTGGTGTGGCTGCCGCTTTTCTGCCGCGCATCGGTCAAGTGTTTGCCGACAAAGGCGTAGAAATGCGCTGCTGCCCCGAGGCCCGTGCCTTGCTGGCGGGTGTCCAAGGCGCACACCTCAAAGACGCCACCGAGCAAGATTGGTTTGAGGAATACCTTGGGCCCATCGTCAGCATCAAGGTGGTCGACGGCTTGGATGCGGCGATTGACCACATCAACCACTACGGCAGCCACCACACCGAAGCCATCCTCACTCGCGACCACATGCATGCCCAGCGTTTCTTGCGCGAGGTCGACTCGTCGAGTGTCATGGTCAACGCCAGCACCCGATTTGCCGATGGCTTTGAATATGGTTTGGGTGCAGAAATAGGTATTTCTACTGACAAATTCCATGCCCGCGGTCCTGTGGGGATTGAAGGACTGACTTCACTGAAGTACGTGGTGTTGGGACAGGGCGAAATCCGCCTTTGAGACAGTTCAATGACAGGGCCAGGCCCGACGCTGTGAAGCTCGGTGCAAGGTCCTAGAATTGCCCTCCACTAGAAGGACACCATGGTTCCCCACCTCATCACGGCCTTGACGGGCCCCATCAACGAGCTTGAGCAACGCATCCTCGACTCCATGCCCGCCATTGAGCGCTGGTTTCGCTTGGAATGGATGGAGCACACCCCGCCGTTTTACAGCTCGGTGGACATTCGCAATGCAGGCTTCAAGCTCGCCCCGGTTGACACCAACCTCTACCCCGGCGGCTGGAACAACCTCACCCCTGAGATGCTGCCTTTGGCGGTGCAAGCTGCGATGGCCGCGATTGAAAAAATCTGCCCCGAAGCACGCAACCTGTTGGTCATCCCAGAGAACCACACCCGCAACACCTTCTATCTGTCGAACGTCGCGCAGCTCCAGCGCATCTTTCACATGGCTGGGTTGAATGTGCGCATTGGCTCGATCAATCCTGAGATCAAAGAAACCACTACCATCGAGTTGCCCACCGGAGACCATGTCACCCTTGAGCCTGTGATTCGCAGCAAACGCCGCTTGGGCCTCAAAGACTTTGACCCCTGCACCATCTTGCTCAACAACGACTTGAGCGCGGGCATTCCCGGCATCTTGGAAGACTTGCACGAGCAGTATTTGTTGCCGCCTTTGCATGCGGGCTGGAGCGTGCGCCGCAAGAGCAAACACTTTGAATGCTACGAAGAAGTGGCCAAACGCTTTGGCAAGCTGTTGGGCATCGACCCTTGGTTGATCAATCCGATGTTCAACCAGTGCGGCGAAGTGGACTTTGCCGAAGGCACGGGCATGGAGTGCTTGCAAACCAATGTGGACGCCTTGCTCACCAAGATCAAGCGCAAATACAAAGAGTACGGCATCCAAGAAAAACCATTCGTCATCGTCAAAGCCGACAACGGCACCTATGGCATGGGCATCATGACGGTGCGTGATGTCAAAGACTTGGACGCTTTGAACCGCAGAACGCGCAACAAAATGAGCGTGGTCAAAGACGGACAGGCGGTCAACCAAGTGATCATCCAAGAGGGTGTGCTCACCTATGAGCGCTTGAACGACGCGGTGGCCGAACCCGTGGTCTACATGATGGACCGCTATGTGGTGGGCGGCTTCTACCGCGTGCACGCCGACCGTGGCATTGACGAGAATTTGAACGCCCCCGGCGCCAGTTTTGTGCCCTTGGCCTTTGAGCAAAGCGCGCACACGCCGCAGCCCGGCGTCAAGCCTGGTGCGAGCACGCCCAACCGTTTCTACATGTATGGGGTGATTGGCCGTTTGGCCATGTTGGCCGCGAGTTACGAACTCGAAGCGACCGACCCCGAAGCTGAAAATTACGACTGAGGTTCATGATGGAACAAATCCAAAAATCATCACTGACGGCACTGACACTAGGCGCGATTGGCGTTGTCTATGGCGACATCGGCACTTCTCCTTTGTATGCGTTCAAAGAGGTTTTCGCCAGCGCGCACGTGCCTATCAATGAGGCCAATATTCTGGGTGTGTTGTCCTTGTTTTTCTGGACACTGACCATCATCGTTTCACTGAAATATGTGGCCCTCATCATGCGTGCGGACAACCAAGGCGAGGGAGGGCTGATGTCCTTGCTTGCTTTGGCCTCACAAGCCGTCAAAGACTCACCCCGTGCCAACCAAGTGCTGTTGATCACAGGCGTTTTTGGCGTGGCACTGTTTTTTGGTGATGGCGTGATTACCCCAGCCATTTCAGTGCTCTCGGCCGTTGAGGGTCTTGAAATCGTCACGCCTGAAGCCAAACCTTATGTGGTGCCAATTTCGTTGGTGGTGTTGGCCATGCTGTTTTTGATGCAGCGCCGTGGGACGGCCGACATCGGCAAATTGTTTGGCCCCATCATGGTGGTCTGGTTTCTGGTCATTGGTTACTTTGGCTTGATTTCGGTGCTGGAAAATCCAGCGGTATTAGCCGCGGTCAACCCTGCCCATGCACTGCGTTTTGCTCTGCAAAACCATGGTTTGGCCTTTCTGACTTTGGGCGCTGTTTTCTTGTGCGTCACAGGTGCTGAGGCCTTGTATGCAGACATGGGCCACTTCGGTAAAACGCCGATTCAACTGGCTTGGTTTTACATGATCATGCCCACGCTGATGCTAAATTACTTTGGTCAAGGTGCATTGGTGTTGGCCGATCCTGTAGCGGCTGAAAATCCTTTTTTCCTGTTGTTCCCAGACTGGGCTTTGTTGCCCATGGTGGTCTTGGCAACTGCAGCAACGGTGATCGCTTCGCAAGCCTTGATTTCGGGTGCGTTTTCAGCCACCAAGCAAACCATTCAGCTGGGATTTTTGCCACGCATGAGCATCATGCACACATCCACCACAGACACAGGGCAAATCTATGTGCCCGCAGTGAACTGGACCTTGTTTGGCGGCGTTGTTTTGGCGGTGACGCTCTTTGGCTCGTCCACCGCGTTGGCGGCTGCCTATGGCATTTCCGTGAGCTTGGTGATGGTCATTACCACCTTGATGACTTATTTTGTGATTCGTCATGGCTGGGGCTATCCTTTGTGGATGTGCCTGCCAGCAACGGCTTTGTTTTTAACTGTCGATGTGGGCTTTTTCATTTCTAACTCATTGAAATTTTTCCAAGGCGGTTGGTTTCCCATCGCCATGGCGATCGCCTTGTTTGTCATGCTCGCCACTTGGAAAGAAGGTCGGCGTTTATTGCGCATGGCCGTTCGCACGCATGGCATGGACTTGCAGATCTTTTTGGAGTCAGTGTTCGCACATCCGCCCACACGCGTGGAAGGTACGGCGGTGTTTTTGACGGCAGAGGCCGAAACAGTGCCTAACTCCATCTTGCACAACCTCAAGCACAACAAAGTGCTCCATGCTCAAAACTTGTTTGTGACGGTGCGCAGCCTTGAGGTGCCTTGGGTGGACATTTCTCAAAGGATAGAAGCCCAATCCCTGGGCAACGACTGTTGGAAGGTTTTCTTGAACTACGGTTTCAAAGATGACCCCGATGTGCCCAGTGGTTTGGCGCTGTTGAGTGGTAAGGGCTGTGATATCAATCCCATGACAACAAGTTATTTCTTGTCACGCGATCGCGTGGTTCCGACCGTGGGCAGCGGCATGGTCCCATGGCGCGAAAAACTATTCGCGCAAATGCACCTCAACGCCAGTTCTGCCGCCGACTTCTTGAACCTGCCCAGCAACTCGGTGGTCGAGTTGGGTAGCAAGATCGAGATTTAAAACATGCACATCCTCTTCGTGGCAGACCCACTGGCGTCTTTCAAAATTTACAAAGACACCACTTTTGCCATGATGCGCGAAGCACAACAACGTGGCCACCACGTGTTGGCCTGTGAGCCACACGACATCTTGTGGCAAAGTGGCCAGAAAGTCACCACGCGGGCCCAGCGCATTCGTCTCACCGGCGAGGCCGATACATGGTTTGAGGTGCAAGGTGTTGACGAGCACTTGGCCTTGCACAGCGTAGACGCGGTGATCATGCGCAAAGACCCGCCGTTCGACAGCGAATACTTTTACGCCACCCACTTGCTAGAGCAAGCCGAGCGCGAAGGCGCCCAGGTGTTCAACAAGCCCGCCGCCTTGCGCGACCATCCCGAGAAGTTGGCCATTCTGGAGTTCGCGCAATTCATCAGCCCGACGCTGGTGACGCGCGATGCACAAGCCATCAAACACTTTCATGCCCAGCACCAAGACATCATCTTGAAGCCGCTCGACGGCATGGGTGGGATGGGCATTTTTCGTGTCAAATCTGATGGTTTGAACCTCGGTGCCATCATCGAAACCCTCAACCGTGACGGCGCCCAAACCGTGATGGTGCAAAAGTT
Organism: uncultured Burkholderiales bacterium; assembly: GCA_903892175.1. Classification (GTDB taxonomy): domain Bacteria; phylum Pseudomonadota; class Gammaproteobacteria; order Burkholderiales; family Burkholderiaceae_C; genus Limnohabitans. Next base: position 7,086 of record CAITHK010000153.1, read on the forward strand.
TTTGCCAGCCATTGCACAGGGCGACAAACGCGTGCTGGTGATTGGGGGCCAGGTGGTGCCTTATTGCTTGGCACGGATTCCTCAAGGCGGTGAAGTGCGTGGCAACTTGGCCGCAGGTGGCAAAGGCGTGGCACAAGCCATCTCACCACGCGACCGCGAAATTGCCGAGACGCTGGGCCCGGTGCTGGCTGCACGTGGTTTGTTGCTGGTGGGTTTGGATGTGATTGGTGACTGCTTGACCGAGGTGAACGTCACCAGCCCTACGTGCTTTCAAGAAATTTTTGATCAAACCGGCTGCAACGTGGCGGCTTTGTTTGTGGACGCTCTGGAGGCGGCGGTGCGTTGCTGAATCGTTTCAAGCCGCAACAACTTCCCCATCCACAAACACCTTCAACTCACCCGGTGCAAACGGCGTCCACACCTCGTTGGTGGTCAGCGGTGCAGTCACCACCACAGCCACGCGGTCATCGGGCGAGGCATGTTCCGCCAAGTTGATGCTCATATCTTGGTCACTCAAGGTGGCGGTGGCAAATGGGTGGCGCCGCTCGATGTAGCACAAGTGGGTGGAGGCATGGGCCCACAGCGCCTGGCCGTTGGAGAGTAAAAAGTTGAAGGTGCCATGCTTGGCAATGCGGGGCACCAACTCGCGCAGCGTGAGTGTGAGCTCTGCCACCGAGGGCACACTGGCGTGTGATTTGGCCAGCTCTTGCATCAGCCAGCAAAACGCTTGTTCGCTGTCGGTCTGACCCACCGGTTTGAAGTTGCCGTGCAAGCGAGGCGCATAGTTTTCTAAATTGCCGTTGTGCGCAAACACCCAGTAGCGGCCCCAGAGTTCGCGCACAAACGGATGGCAGTTTTCCAGCGCCACCTTGCCTTGCGTGGCCTTGCGAATGTGAGAAATCACGTTGCGGCTTTTGATCGGGTAGCGACGAATTAGCTCGGCCACCGGCGAGGTGCTGGCCGGTAAGTGGTCGATGAAGTGGCGCAAACCTCGGTCTTGCTCAGAGCCTTCAAAAAACGCAATACCCCAACCATCGGCGTGGTGGTCGGTGACCCCCGCGCGCTGTGCAAACCCGCTGAAGCTGAACGTCGCATCGGTGGGGTTTTTGCAGTTGAGGCCGAGGAGTTGACACATGGTGGTTTATTTTGCTTCAGCAAGTGCCGGGTGACGGACGTCTCGGATTTTCCAGGCGGCCAACATGGCGAGCGAACACACGGCCGCCAAGATCAAAAATACTTCGTCAAACGCTGCCAGCCGATGCAGTGAGAGCTGGGTATTGGCCAGTGTGTCGCCATGTGCAGCCAAACGCCACTCCAGCAAGATACCGCACAAGCTCACGCCGGCGGCGCCGCCAAGCATGCGCAAAAAGTTGATGGTGCTCGCACCCTGCGGAATCAAGTGCGTGTCCAAACTGCGCATGGCGCCAATGTTGAGTGAGGGCAATACAAATCCCAAGCCAATGCGCCCCAGCACGGCCAGCAGCACCAACACCCACAGCGTGGTTTGCAAATTCACGATCAACATCAGCGCAAACGACAGCGCCAACAGGGCCAGCCCAAAGCTCACCAGCAAATGTGTGGGATGGGTGCTGGAGTAGCGGCCCACGATGGCAATGGTCAAGGCCAACACCAAGCCTGCGGGCAGCAGCAAGGTGCCTACGTGGCTGGCAGACAGCCCAAGCCCCAATTGCAGATAGACCGGAATCAAATAGGTCGAGCCAAACAAGGCAATGCCATAGATGAAGGCCACCACCGTGCCCATGGCGAATGGGCGGTGGGCAAACAATGCCAAGTTCATCAGGGGTAGACCGTCGCGGGCCATTTGCCAGCGTTGCCAGGCAATGAAGCCCACCAAGCAGCCCAGGGTGGCCAACAGCAGCACGGCCGACAGACGGTACTCAGCACGGTGCAGCAGTACCAGCCCATTGAGCAGGCACAAGGTGCCAACGGTGGCCAGTGCTAACCCACCCACATCCAAGGTGGGTTTGCCGTGGTTGGCACTCACCCCCCCCGGTGCGCTGGTGGGCACATAGCGGTGCGACAGCCACAGCGAGGCCGCGCAGAACGGAACCACCATGAAGAACAGGGAACGCCAGCCAAACATGTCCACCAACAAGCCCCCAATGCTGGGGCCAATGGCCGGGGCCAACACCACCCCCATGCCAAACCAGCTGTTGGCCCGCCCTTGTTCTGACGTGTCAAAGGCCCGCAAGATGATGATGGCGGGGATGGGCTGCACCACACCTGCGGCCAAACCTTCGGCCACGCGCGCCACCAACACCCAGTTGTAGTCGGTAGACAAGCCGCCCGCAACACCTGCGCTGGCCAGCAGCAACATGCAGCCGGTATAGGTGCGGCGGTAGCCAAAGCGCACCAGCAGCCAAGGGGTGGTCAGCATCGACACGGTCATGGCCACCATGAAGCCAGAGCTCACCCACTGCGCTTGCTCTTGGCCGATGGCGAATTGCCGGCTCATGTCCGGAATGCCCACGTTCATGATGGTCGACGAAATGATGGCCGCCATTGAACCGATCATCACCGTGGCCAGCAACAACCAACGGTGACGGGTGCCGTAACGACTTTGCAATTCGGCCAGTGAGCCGCGATCAGACATGGTGTGTGCCTGGGGTCGCTGCGTCTTGCCGTGCGCAAGTTTCACAAATGCAGGCTTTGCGCTCGGCATTGGATGGCACGCGTGCCAACAGCTCGGCTGAAAAGCCCACGTTCACGCACCAGCACGCTTGAACAGCTTGACCCGTGGCTTTGGCAATTTCCATTGCACACCCGTTGGGATCGCCACACAAGGGACAGGTGCGGGGGTCAACAGAGACAACGGGCAAAAAGGACATGGTCAAAGTGTAGCGAGGCAGAGCGGGCACAATTCACTCACTGTGATGAACGAATTTCCTCCAACACCCCAAGCAGCGCTTGAGAGACTGAGCTTGGTCGAGCCCAAACACTACGCCTATTCGCGCAATGATTTGAGTGGCGCGGTGAGCCGTTTGTCGCCTTATTTGACGCACGGATTTTTGAACGTGTTGGATGTGGCCAGCACCATGTACCACCGCCACCGTTTGGGCGTGCAGCACAAGTTCATGATGGAGTTGGGCTGGCGCGAGTACTACCAGCACGTGCACCAGCACCTGGGCGAGGCAGGCATGGCCGCTTCACTGCACGAAGGGGTGTTGCCTGAATCGGCCTACGCTCAACAACTGCCCGACGATGTGCGCCATGCCTGCACCCACGTACCTGTGATCGACCAAGCGGTGTCAACCCTCTATGCCAGCGGTTATTTGCACAACCATGCCCGCATGTGGCTGGCGAGTTATTTGGTGCATTTGCGCAAAGTGCACTGGCGGGTGGGCGCCGATTGGATGTACGGCCATTTGCTAGATGGGGACCTTGCCAGCAATTACCTCAGCTGGCAGTGGGTTGCGGGCACGGGCAGCAGCAAGCCGTATTTGTTCAACGCCGACAACGTTGAAAAATTCGCCCCTGCACCGTGGCACAGCCGTGGCACTTTGTTGGACGCCACTTACGAAACCTTGGAGATCTTGGCGCACAACTCAGCCACCGTCACACAGGCCAGAGGCCACAGCGACGCAGGCGAGGACGAGCCTGCCCACCTGGATGCGCCGCCTGAAGGTCTTGGTTTTACGGCCCCGCAGGCCGATGTGGTGGCGGGGCGGCAAGTGTGGTGGGTTCACCCTTGGGCGCTGGCCGATGTGCCCGCTGATTTGCCCCAAGATGTGGTGGTGGTGGCTGCCTTGTGCGCTGAGCAAACACAGGCGCACCCTTGGAACGCGCGACGCTGGCAGTTTGTGGGCGAGCGCATGGCGGCCCTCACACCGCACCGCTGGTGGGGCAAGGTGTCAACCCTTGAGGCTGCATTGGCACAAGCCCAATCGGTGCACACAGTGGCGCATTTGCGCTTGCCAGAGATGCCCTCGGTCTCATGGCAGCGGCGCGCGGCGCCGAGGTTGTTTCGCAATCTTGACAAGCCTTGTGAATCGTTTTCCAAATGGTGGGTGCAGGTCAACAAGGGCGTACGCCACTTGCAGCAACTGGTCTACCCTATCGCGCCCAGATCTTGATCCGGGCTGGCGCTAGAGGCAGCAGTCACTCACCGGGTGCTAGGCGCACCGCAACGACAAAGTATTGGGTCTCGCCCATGCATTCGGGCAGGCCTTTGTGCTGCTCGTACTCCATGACCACTTTTTGGCCAATGTGGCTGTTGATTTGGTCTGCCACTGCGGTGTCACGCACAGTGAAGGCAAATTTTTCAGGAATGGCCGGCATGGTGGCCAGGGCGCGCACTTGCTCGCCCTCCCATGTCTTGCACACCCAACCCTTGTAGGAGAGCTTTTGCACATAGCCCACGCTCTCGCCCCGCGAGTAAGTCAAGTGGTACGCAAACAGCAAGTACAGCCCTGCCAGAACCACCACCGTCAACACCAAGCCGATGAGGGTGCGCAGTGCGAAGCGCACCAGGGTTTGGGCAAAAGAGTTGGACATGTATGTTCCTGTAGGAGATGAGCCTTCATCATAGTGACTTGACCCAAACAAACGGCACCCGCAGGTGCCATTTGTCAGGTGTAGGGGGTGGACTGCTTTTAGGCTGTGCCACCCTTTACCTTCAAGCGCCAAGCATGCAGCAAGGGCTCGGTGTAGCCACTGGGTTGCGCTTTGCCTTTGAACACCAAGTCGACGGCGGCTTGATAAGCCGCAGAGGTGGCAAAGTTACCGGCCATGTTTTTGTACAGCGGGTCGCCCTTGTTTTGCTTGTCCACCACCTTGGCCATGCGCTTGAAGGTGGCGTTCACTTGGGCCTTGGTGACCACGTCGTGGTGCAGCCAGTTGGCCATGTGCTGGCTGGAGATGCGCAGGGTGGCGCGGTCTTCCATCAGACCCACGTTGTGGATGTCGGGCACTTTGGAGCAGCCCACGCCTTGGTCAATCCAGCGCACCACATAGCCCAAGATGCCTTGGGCGTTGTTGTCGAGCTCTTCTTGCTTTTCGGCGTCTTTCCATTTGGGCTTGGCCACCACAGGCACTTGCAGCAAGTCGTTGAGCAAGGCGTCGCGTTGACCGTCGGCGTCGATCTTTTCCATCTCTTTTTGCACATCGACGACCTTGACCTGGTGGTAGTGCATGGCGTGCAGCACGGCAGCGGTCGGGCTGGGCACCCAGGCGGTGTTAGCACCGGCTTTGGGGTGGACAATTTTTTGTTGCAGCATGGCGGCCATCAGGTCAGGCATGGCCCACATGCCTTTGCCAATTTGCGCTTTGCCACGCAAACCGCAGGACAAGCCCACCAGCACGTTGTTTTTTTCGTAGGCTTGAATCCACGGGGTGGTTTTCATGTCGCCCTTGCGCAGCATGGGGCCGGCCAACATGGCGGTGTGCATCTCGTCGCCGGTGCGATCCAAAAAGCCGGTGTTGATGAAAGCCACGCGGCTGGCCGCAGCGGCGATACAGGCTTTCAGGTTCACGCTGGTGCGACGCTCTTCGTCCATGATGCCCAACTTGACGGTGCTGTCGGCCAGGCCCAGCACTTTCTCGACGCGACCAAACAGTTCGGCGGCAAAGCCCACTTCAGCGGGGCCGTGCATTTTGGGTTTGACGATGTAGACCGAGCCGGTGCGCGAGTTGCGAATGCCGTTGGCGCCGTGGCCTTGCAGGTCGTGCAGCGCGATGGCGGTGGTGATCACCGCGTCCATGATGCCTTCAGGAATCTCGTGCACTTGGCCGTCTTGACCGGTGTACAGGATGGCCGGGTTGGTCATCAGGTGACCCACGTTGCGCAAGAACAGCAGCGAGCGGCCATGCAGCGTGACGGGTTCGCCCTTGGTGCCGGTGTACACGCGGTCGGCGTTGAGACCGCGGGTGAAGGTCTTGCCGTTTTTCTCCACGGCTTCGGTCAGCGTGCCTTTGACAATGCCCAACCAGTTGCCGTAGGCCAGCACTTTGTCGTCCGCGTCCACCACGGCCACGGAGTCCTCCAGGTCGAGGATGGTGGACAAAGCGGCTTCCACCACCAAGTCGCTCACGCCTGCGGCATCGCTGGCACCGATGGCGGTCTTGCGGTTGATTTGCAAGTCCAAGTGCAGGCCGTTGTGTTGCAACAGCACCGACGACGGCGCGGAAGCATCCCCTTGGTAGCCAATCAATTGCGCGGCTTTGGCCAGCGAGGTGGTCTTGCCGTTTTTCAGCGTCACCACCAAGGCGCCATTCACCACGGCGTAGCCAGTGGAGTCGATGTGTGAACCGCTCTTCAAGGGGGCGGTGCGGTCCAGCACATAGCGTGCGTACTCAATCACTTTTGCGCCGCGCACGGGGTTGTAGCCTTTGCCTTTTTCAGCGCCGTTGGCTTCAGAGATGGCATCAGTGCCGTACAGGGCGTCGTACAGCGAGCCCCAACGTGCGTTGGCCGCGTTCAGTGCGTAGCGCGCATTGAGCACCGGCACCACCAGCTGCGGGCCGGCTTGCAAGGCCAGTTCGGCGTCGACGTTTTTGGTGGTGGCTTTGACTTTGGCGGGCACGGGCACCAGGTAGCCAATTTTTTCAAGGAAGGCGCGGTAGGCCTTCATGTTTTTGATGGGGCCGGGGTGTTGGCTGTGCCAGGCGTCCAGCTCGGTTTGCAGGCGGTCACGCTCGGCCAGCAAGGCGATGTTCTTGGGGGCCAGGTCTTGCACGATGGCATCAAAGCCGTGCCAAAAATCTTTGACGCTCACGCCCGTGCCGGGCAGCACTTGGCTGTTGATGAACTCGTGCAGGTTGCTGGCAACTTGCAGACTGTGCACTTGAGTGCGGGGCGTGGCGTGTTGGCTCATGGGTTGTTCTCTCTGGATGAATCAAAGGGGAAAATTTTGGATCAAAGACATCGGTGCAAATATCAGTGCGAATCTTAGGGGATCGCGCAGCACCTATTGCACGTGCAGCGTGTGAGGTTGTCTTGACAAATACATCGGTAATCAGGCGTCTGCCACCAGCAAGTTGCCGTTGCGCAAGCCACGCCAGGTGCCCAAGGTCAAGCCCAAAATCACCAACGACGTCAGCGCCAGCATGCCCAGGGCCGGCAGTTGCAACCAAGCACCCGAAGGGGTGCTCGCCAAGCGCAGGGTCAGGGCACTGAAGGCCGCCAATGGAAAGCTCATCCCCCAAAACGACATGCCAAACGGTTGGGCACGCATGGCCTCCAGTTGGGTCAAGGTCAGGGCCAGAAAGAACAAGGCCATGCCCCACGCCGCCCAGGCCAACAACACGGGTGCTTGCATCACCAGCAGGCTCAAGCCCACGGCCGAAGGCGGTGCCACGCAGATGAACAAGGTGGGGCTGAGCTTGGCGGGCAAGGGCCCCACTTGACCCCAGCGCACAAAGAGAAGGGTTTGCAAAATGGGCCACAGCAACAAGCCAATGCCAAACTGGGCCACAGACCAAGACTCAAAACCCAGCGGCACGCCACCCAAAGGGGCCAACACATTGCCCACCACCGGAATGAACAGTGCAGGTGTGAGGGCGGGCCACTGCAGGCCACCTTCTGCATGTGGCCGCAGCCAACGGCTGATGACCCACACCGTGGCCACAAACTCCAGCACCGAGCCGGCACACCAAAACACTGCCAAGGCCAAGTCGAGGGTGGGGTGGGTATCTTGAAACAAGGCCGCGCCCAAGGCGGCCAACAAAATCACCGACACCGGAAACGTGGCCATGAAGGCATGACGAATCGGATGTTGCAAGTCTTTGATCACTGCATGCAAATGCAGTTTCAAGCGCCACACACTGGCCAGGCACAACAGGCAAAAAATCAGCGCCGCAAAGCCACCGGCCACCAAGGCCAGGCCCAGTGCTGTGTCGCCCAGCAAGTCGGTGCCACGCAGCCAAGCTTGCGCCAGCCCGGTCCACCCCATCACCAAGGCAAACCATGCTGGAAAAAGATGTTCGAGTGGGGCGCCGATGCGGGTCATCCAGTGGACTGAGCGGGTGGGGGGCGTGTGTTGCATGCAGCGAGTTTAGGTGAGGCACCCCCGTGGATAATCGTCCCATGGACAAACTCAAAGCCTTTGAGTCCTTTGTGTCAGTGGCGCAAAAGGGCAGTCTGACCGCGGCAGCGCATGCCGAGGGCGTAGCCCCTGCCATCATCGGACGGCGGCTGGACGGGCTCGAGTCGCATTTGGGCGTCAAGTTGTTGGTCCGCACCACCCGTCGCATCTCTCTCACCCACGAAGGCACGGCTTTTTTGGAAGACTGCCAACGCCTGTTGGCCGATGTGGCCAATGCCGAGGCCAGCGTGAGCGCCGGGGGTCTACAAGCCAGTGGGCACTTGCGCATCACCGCCCCGGCAGGATTTGGGCGACGCCATGTGGCTCCACTGGTGCCTCAGTTTTGCAGCGCCCATCCAGAAGTCACGGTGTCACTCAACCTGAGCGACCGCGTGGTGGATTTGGCCGCAGAGGGATTGGACTGCGCGGTGCGCGTGGGCGATTTGCCAGACTCTTCTTTGGTCAGCGTGCGTTTGGCCGACAACCGCCGGTTGTGCGTGGCCACCCCTGAATTTTTGGCGCGACACGGCACGCCCCAAACCCCCAACGACCTCATGCGCCTGCGCTGCCTCACACTCTCCAGCGATGCCTCACAAACCAAAGGTTGGGCTTTCCGTGTGCCCACGGCAGCGGGCGCGCACGAGGTCATCCATCTGCGCCCAGCGGGACGCATGGACTGCTCGGATGGTCAGGTGTTGCACGACTGGTGCTTGGGTGGACACGGCATGGCTTGGCGCAGCACCTGGGAGGTGGCGGCGCAGATCAAGAGTGGGCAATTGGTGTCGGTGTTGGACGCTTTTGCAGCCCCTGCCAACGGCATTTACGCCGTGTTCTCCCAGCGCAAACACCTGCCCTTGCGCTTGCGTTTGTGGATTGACTTTCTCAAAGACCGCTACGCCCAACCCGACTACTGGGGGGGTCTGGCATGAGTGAGACAGCCTTGATCAAATCCGTGGTGGTGTGCGCCGATGACTATGCGGTCAACACCCCCACCTCGCAGGGCATCGTGGCACTGTGCGTGTTGGGGCGCCTGAGCGCCACCAGTGTCATGGCTTTGTCGCCGCGCTGGGCCGAAGACGCGCCCGCATTGCGCGAAGTGCGTGAACGTGTCGATGTGGGCTTGCATTTGGACTGGACCAGCACCTTTGCGCATCACGCGGGCTTTGGCCGCAGCTTGGGTGCGGTGATGTGGCGCTCTTGCTGGGGCGGCTTTCGTGGCCCTGCGGTGCGCGATGAAATTGAGCGTCAGCTCGATGCCTTCGAATCCCACTGGCAAGCCCCGCCTGACCATGTGGACGGGCACCAACATGTGCAGCAATTTGCCGGACTGCGTGAGGCGTTGTGTGAGGTGGTGCTGCGGCGCTACGGCTCCCAGCAACTTCGACCTTGGGTGCGTGTCTCGCGGGTCGCGCAGGTGGGCTTGAAGGCGCAAGTGATCACCGCCATGGGCGCGCAGGCGCTGCAGGCCTGGGCCCAACAACACGACTGGCCTTACGTGGCGCCCCTGTTAGGCGCCTATGGCTTTGACGGCAGTCTGAACGATTACCGCCAGCACATGCAACGCTGGTTGCTGGATGTGCCCGTGGCCGATCAAGCTGCGATCATCATGTGCCATCCGGCTTCGTCGGCTAGTACCGATGACGAGATTGGCCCTGCCCGTGCCCGTGAATTCGCGTATCTGGCCAGTCACGACTTTGTGCAAGACCTCCGCGACGCAGGCGTGCGCTTGGTGCGCGGTAGCGAACTTTGGAAACGAACGTGAATCAAGCGATGGATCCCTCAGTCACCGCGGGCACGCCCGCACCCACGCGTTCGGTGGGCTTGCGCTGGGCCTTGGGGTTGTGGCCCGCCTTGTTGCTGGTCTTGGCGGCCTTGCGCCCTTTGGCCTTGCCCGACGAAGGGCGTTACGCAGACGTGGGCCGTTGGATGTGGGTCAGCGGTGACTGGCTGACGCCACGCTTGGACGGCTTGCCTTTTTTCCACAAGCCCCCCTTGCTCTATTGGTTAGAGGCCGTGTCGATGCAGATGTTTGGCGCAACGCCTTGGGCAGCGCGTTCGGTGGTGGCCATGCATGCGTGTCTGATGTGGGGCTTGATGTGGCACTGTGTGCGCCACTTTGCCGATGCCGTCACCGCCCGTCGAGCGGCGTGGATGTTGGGCAGCAGCTTGGCCTTTTTGGTGGGCGGTCAGTATGTCAACCACGACATGATGGTGGCGACCTGGATGGGCGTGGCCATTTGGTGTTTTGCCCGCGCCTTGTTGCATCCCGAGGGCGTTCATGCCAACTGGGCGCGTGCTGGGTTTGTTGCGTGTGCCTTGGGCGTGTTGAGCAAGGGCTTGATTGGCTTGTTGCTGCCCGGCTTGGTGCTGACCTTGTGGGTGTTATGGACCTGGCAATGGCGCAAAGTTTGGGCGCTGCCTTGGGTCAGTGGCGTGTTGTTGTTTATGGCTGTGGCACTGCCTTGGTTTGTGTTGGCGGCGCAGGTGCATCCTGACATGCTGGCCTACATGTTTGGCACCCACCAATTTGGCCGTTACACCGCCACCACCTTCAACAACGCCCACCCCTGGTGGTTTTATGGTGTGGCGGTGGTGGTGTTGCTGTTTCCTTGGGTGTTTTTTGCAGCCGCCGACGGCTGGCAGCGCGTGCAAGCGCATGCGCGGCACAAGTTGCTTGGCAAAGCACCGTCCCCGCCCGCAGCATCCGGCGACATGCTGGGTCGCGTAGCGTTGAACCAGGGCCCTTGGATCTCGTTGTGTTGGATTTGGATCTTGGCTATTTTGGTGTTTTTCTCCATCCCCAATTCCAAATTGATTGGCTATGCCTTGCCGGTGATCCCGCCCTTGGCGGTGCTGGCTGCGGTCTGGTGGCAGCAGCACTGGGCAACGCGTGCATGGGGCCGGCATGTCTTTGCTGTGCTGGTGGGGTTGGCGCTGGCCTTGGCCTTGGCGGCCAACTTTGTGGCGGCGCGCTACACCCAAAAGCGCAGCAGCGCCGATGTCGCCACAGAGCTGGGCTGCCTGATCAAGCCAGGCGATGTGGTGGCGGTGTTGGACGACTACCCGTATGACCTGCCGTTTTACGCGCAGCTGCAGCAGCCTGTTGAAGTGCTGCAAGATTGGGACACCTTGCGCCGCACCGCCGGTGACAACTGGCGGCGTGAGCTGTTTGAAGGCGCAAACTTTGACGCCCAAGCCGCGCGCGTGTTGCAACCAGTGAGTCGCTTGGAGGCATTGCAACAGCAAGCGGGTGCCTGGGTGCTGGCGCCCAACGGCTCGGCCCGCCTGAATTTACAAAATCACGCCGGGTTTGACTTGGTGTTGGGGGGGCAGGCTTGGTCGCTGTACCGCAGCAGGATGGCCGCATCAAGCGCCGCGCCGGAACGCCCACAGGCGGCTGAGCACAAAGGTTTGGGCCGATGCCAGCACCAGCGCCAAGAACAGCGCTAAAAACGACGGCAGCCCCAAGCCGCGCAGCAACACCACAAAAATCACCTCGTTGGCCGCAAAGCCTGCGAGGGCGGTGACCGCAAAGCGGCGAAAACTTTGCCACAGCGAGGTGCCCGCATCTTGAAAACTCAGCCAGCGGTGCCCGGCAAAGCTCACGCCAAACGCCACCCCAAAGCCCACCGCGTTGGCCACTTCAGGCCACAGGTGGGACTCGGTCAGAGCAAACACGGCCAAGTGTGTGAAGGCCGCGCTGGCGCCCACCAGCACAAACCAAAACCCCGTGCGCAAGTTGCTCATGGACGGCTTACACGGCCACTTCGTCGTCCACCGGCAGATCGGGTGGGGCGGGTGCTTTGGGAGAAGTGAATGCCAAGCCTGCGCCCCAGCGTTGTTGTACCAAGTACATCGGCCGTTGCTTCACCTCTTCATAGATGCGGCCCACGTATTCGGCCAGCACGCCAATCGACAGCAGTTGAATGCCGCTGAAGAACATCAGCCCCACCACCAAGGTGGCATAGCCGGGAACATTGATACCCCAGAAAAAGTACTCCGCCACCACCCAGGCGCCATAGCCCATGGCCAGGGTGGCCATCAGCAAGCCCACCAGGGTCAAAGCGCGCAGGGGCGCAATTGAAAACGCCAGCACACCGGTCAGCGCCAGCGCAAACGAGCCCCGCAAACCAAAACTGCTTTCGCCGGCGGCGCGTGGCAGCGGCTCGTAGTCAATCGCTGTGCTGGCAAAGCCCACCCAGGCGTACAAGCCCTTCATGAAGCGGTTGCGCTCGGGCAGCGCTTTGAGGGCGTCCACCACCTGGCGGTCCATCAAGCGAAAGTCGCCGGCATGCGGGGGGATCTTCACGCGGTTGCCCATGTTGATGAGCTTGTAAAACATGCCCGTCAACCCCGCGTGCAAGGCCGATTGGTCGTCGCGGGTGCGGCGAATCGCGTACACCACGTCCGAACCCTCGCGCCAGCGTTGCAACATGTCCGCCACCAGCGACACCGGGTGCTGGCCGTCGGAGTCCATCAACACCACCACCTCACCGCGGGCGGCGTCAATGCCCGCTGTCAGCGCAGCTTCCTTGCCAAAGTTGCGCGACAAGTTGATGCCCACCACCTCGTGGTGTTGGGCGCACAAGGCTTCGATCACCTGGGCGGTGTTGTCGCGGCTGCCGTCGTTGATCAGCACGATCTCTACTTGCGAACTCAGGGCTTGCAGTGCCCACAGCACGTGCGGCACCAAAGTGCCCAGGTTTTGGCCTTCGTTATAGGCTGGCATCACGCACGTGAGGGTGGGGGTGTATTGAAAGCGGTCGGAGGGGTGGGGGGCTTGGGGCTGGCGCATGGGTACACATCATGCCAAAAAAAGAAATGGGGTGGCCCGTAAAATCCCCACATGCTCCTCGTCAAACAAGAATTGCTGGCCGCTTTGAGCCAAGCCCTCGATGGTTTGTTGCCCGCCTCCGGCAACAAGGCCGCTTTTGAATCGCCCAAAGTGGCGGCCCATGGCGACTTTGCCATCACCGCAGCCATGCAACTGGCCAAACCGCTCAAACTCAATCCCCGTCAGCTGGGGGAGCAGCTGCGCGAGGCCTTGTTGGCCGCGCCCGCCTTTCAGCAGTGGGTGCAAGACATCGAGATTGCCGGCCCCGGCTTCATCAACATCCGCCTCAAGCCCGCCGCCAAGCAGCAGGTGGTGCGCGAAGTGCTGGTGGCCCAAGAATGTTTTGGCTTTCAACCCAGCAACGGCCAGCGCGTGCTGGTGGAGTTTGTCTCGGCCAACCCCACGGGTCCTCTGCATGTGGGCCACGGCCGACAGGCTGCCTTGGGGGACGCCATTTGCAATTTGTTTGCGACCCAGGGCTACAACGTCTACCGAGAGTTTTATTACAACGACGCGGGTGTGCAGATCAACACCTTGGCCACCAGCACACAGCTGCGTGCGCAGGGCTTCAAGCCGGGCGATGCCCAGTGGCCCAGCGGTGAGAACGCCCCAGCCTACAACGGGGACTACATTGCTGACATCGCGGCTGACTTTTTGGCCAAGAAGACGGTCACCTCGGACGACCGTGAATTCACGGGCAGCGGTGATGTGAGCGACCTCGACGGCATGCGCCAATTTGCCGTGGCCTATTTGCGCCACGAGCAAGACCTGGACTTGAAAGCCTTTGAGGTCAAGTTCGACAACTATTACCTTGAAAGCAGCCTCTACACCAGTGGCCGTGTGGACAACGCAGTTCAAAAGCTGCAAGCCGCTGGCAAAACCTACGAACAAGACGGCGCGCTGTGGCTCAAGAGCACCGACTACGGCGACGACAAAGACCGTGTGATGCGCAAGACCGACGGCAGCTACACCTACTTTGTGCCCGACGTGGCTTACCACTTGGCCAAGTGGGAGCGCGGCTTCACCAAGGTGGTCAACATCCAAGGCACCGACCACCACGGCACCATTGCCCGCGTGCGTGCGGGCTTGCAAGCCGCTTCGTCGGTGGACGGTCTGGGCATTCCCCAGGGCTACCCCGACTACGTGTTGCACACCATGGTGCGCGTGATGCGTGGTGGTGAAGAGGTCAAGATTTCCAAGCGCGCCGGCAGCTATGTGACGCTGCGCGACTTGATCGAGTGGACCAGCAAAGACGCGGTGCGTTTCTTCTTGCTCTCGCGCAAGCCCGACACCGAGTACACCTTCGATGTGGACTTGGCGGTGACCAAAAACAACGACAACCCGGTGTACTACGTGCAGTATGCGCATGCGCGCATTTGTTCGGTGTTGCGCGCTTGGGCAGACAAAGACAGAGGCGATGTGGCCCAGCTCAAAGACGTGGACTTGTCCGCACTCGACAGCCCGCAAGCCCAAGCCCTCATGTTGTTGCTGGCCAAGTACCCCGACATGCTGAGCGCCGCAGCGCACGACTTTGCGCCCCACGACGTGACCTTTTACTTGCGCGACCTGGCCGCCAGCTACCACAGCTACTACGACGCCGAGCGCATTTTGGTGGACGACGAGGCGGTCAAAAAAGCACGCTTGGCGCTGGTCGCAGCTACCGCGCAGGTGCTGCACAATGGCTTGAAGGTGCTGGGTGTGTCGGCACCCAGCAGCATGTGAATGGGTTGCATGAGTTCGGAGATGACAAACATGAAACAGCAACGCGGCGGAACCTTGGTGGGGTTCATCATCGGTTTGGTGGTGGGCTTGGCCGTGGCCCTGGGGGTGGCGGTCTACGTCACCAAAGTGCCCATTCCGTTCATGAACAAAGGCCAGGGGCGCAGCGCCGATCAAGATGCCGCTGAAGACAAGAAGAACAAAGACTGGGATCCCAACGCCCCTTTGTATGGCAAAAACCCGGCCAAGCCCTTGGACAAGACAGACACGCCCGAGGTCAAGTCTGAGCCGTCCGCTCCTGCGCCGGCTCCCAAGGTGGATGCCAAGCCCGATGTGGCGGCGAAGGTGGACCCTAAGAGCGCGGACCCTTTGGGCGATTTGGCCAAAGCCAAGGCCGCTGACCCCAAGCCGCTGGACGCCAAAACGCTCGACGGCAAAGCGGCCGAATTCAAGCCCGCGGTGGTGGGGGGCGACCCATTCATTTATTTCGTTCAGGCTGGGGCGTTTCGCACCAGCGATGAGGCCGAAGCGCAACGCGCCAAGCTGGGTTTGCTGGGGCTGGATGCCAAAGTCAGCGAGCGTGACCAAGGCGGTCGCACCGTGTACCGTGTGCGCGTGGGCCCGCTAGAAACAAAGGCCGATGCCGAGCGCGTGCGCGTGAAGCTTGAGGCCTCCCATCTGGACTCTGCCATGGTGCGTGTTCAGCGTTAATTCTTTGATTTGAGGTGTCTATGAAACGTCGTGACTTTTCTTTGGCCGCATGGGCTGCCGCAACGTCGGGGCTGACTGGGCTTGCCCATGCCCAGGGCAAGAAGCCTGAAGAGGGCACTGATTTTTTGGCCTTGGACAAGCGTGTGCCCTCAGAGGCAGGCGAAGGCAAAATTGAAGTCATCGAGTTCTTTTGGTACAGCTGCCCGCACTGCAACGCCTTTGAGCCGCGCTTTGCAGCTTGGCTCAAAGCCCTGCCCAAAGACGTGGTGGTCAAGCGCGTGCCTGTGCGTTTCCGTGACGACTTTGAAGCGCAGCAACGCGCCTATTACGTGTTTGAAACCCTGAACATGGTGGATGCCATGCACGGCAAACTGTTCCATGCCATCCACACCGAGCGTCAAACGCTCAACACCTTGGCCACTTTGTCTGCATGGACCGATAAAAATGGCATCCCTGCGGCCAAGTTCACCGAGACCTTCAACAGCTTTGGCGTGGCCACCAAAGCCCGTCGTGCCACCCAGCTGCAAGAGGCCTTCAAGGTCCAAGGCGTGCCTGCACTGGGCATTGCTGGGCGCTTTTACACCGATGGCGGCTTGACCGGCACGATGGAGCGTGCTTTGCAAGTCACCGAGTCGCTGATTGCGCAAGCCCGGACGAGTCGCTGAATCCCTGCAAGCCCGAGCGTTGCGGGTGGTTAGAATCCGCCATCAAATAACAGCAATATTCGTGCCTTGACTACATTCGCTTCTTTCTCGTTGGTTGTTCTGATGGCTTGTGTGCCAGCGGCAGCGTACGCAGAAAAAGCCGACCGTGACAAACCCTTCAACATAGAAGCGGACAGCTTGGTGCATGACGAGCTCAAGCAGATCAGCGTCTTCAAAGGCCGCGCGGTGCTGACCAAAGGGTCGATGCAGATGCGGGGTGAGCGCATAGAAATTCGCCAAGACCCTGACGGTTACCAATTTGGGTTGATCTTGCCCGAGCCCAACAAACGTTCCTTCTTTCGGCAAAAACGCGAAGGCGTGGACGAGTTCATCGAAGGCGAAGCCTTGCGCATCGATTACGACGGACGGGCCGACCAAGTCATCTTGAATGACCAAGCCGAAGTGCGCCGCTACCGTGGTGCTGTGTTGGCCGACCAGATGACGGGCAAGCGCATCGTCTACAACAACCTCTCTGATGTGTTCACCATCGACGGCCAAAAGGCCGGCGAGACGGGCAAGTCCACCGGCGCCCGGGTGCGTGCCACCCTGGCACCGCGCAGCCCTTCAGCGGACAACAAGTGATGTCGATTTCCGCGCCAACGCTTGCCCCCGATGCGAACGTGAGTTGCCTGCAAGCCCTGCATTTGCAAAAAGCCTATGGCAGCCGCAAGGTGGTGCACGACGTGTCCATCTCTGTGAAAAAAGGCGAAGTGGTGGGCTTGTTGGGGCCCAACGGAGCGGGCAAAACGACCTCGTTTTACATGATCGTGGGCTTGGTGCGGGCCGATGCCGGCAGCATCACCATCGATGGACAACCCGTGACCCATTTGCCGATCCACCTTCGTTCACGCCTGGGCTTGAGTTATTTGCCTCAAGAGGCCTCGATTTTCCGCAAGCTCAATGTGCAAGACAACGTGCGCGCCGTATTGGAGTTGCAGCACGACGACCAGGGCAAACCGCTGAGCGAAGCGGAGATTGACCGCCGCCTGACCTCTTTGCTGCAAGAGTTGCGGGTCGAGCACCTGCGCATGTCACCCTCTGTGTCGCTGTCGGGCGGAGAGCGCCGTCGGGTAGAGATTGCCCGTGCCTTGGCAACCCAACCACGCTTCATCTTGCTGGATGAACCGTTTGCTGGCATTGATCCGATTGCTGTGATCGAAATTCAACGCATCATTGGTTTTTTGAAAGCACGTGGCATGGGTGTGTTGATCACCGACCACAACGTGCGCGAGACGCTGGGCATTTGCGACCACGCCTGCATCATCAGCGATGGCCGTGTGCTGGCCCAGGGCACGCCCACCGAGATTGTCGAGAACGCCGATGTGCGTCGCGTCTATCTCGGCGAACACTTCCGCATGTAGCCATGGCCCTCGCACCCACCCTATGAAGCAAGGCCTCTCCCTACGCGTCTCTCAGCATCTGGCCCTGACGCCGCAGTTGCAGCAGTCGATCCGTCTGCTGCAACTTTCTACGCTGGAGCTGAGCCAAGAAATTGAGCAGATGCTCGACGAGAACCCGTTTCTCGACAAAGAGTTTGAAGAAGCCCCACGCGAAGAGTTTGGCGTGGCTCAGTCCGATACACCTGCCACTGCCGACGACGCCGAGCCGACGCGCGAGATGGCGGCCATGGACACCGTGTCTGAAATCTCGGTCGACAACACCGCCAGCGACACCGAGCCCAGTGTGGACGGCGTGGCTGAAAGCTGGGAGGGGGACGGCAGCGTGGAGTTTTCGGCCGATGACTCCGAGTGGGGCGGTGACGCCCCCGCGCACAACAACACCGGCGGGGACGACGCGGCCGATGCCACCGAGCTGGCGCGCAGCCAAGAGTCTTTGGCGTCGCACTTGCACCGTCAAGCCCTGTCATTGCGCCTGAGCGAGACCGACCGTTCGGCACTGCGCTACCTGATTGAAAACCTCAACGACGACGGCTATCTGGAAGACTCGCTGCGCAGCTTGGCCGAGGGTTTGGCGGGCGACGATGAAGAGCAACTCGAAGAGTTGGAGCACCGTTTTCAAGTGGCACTGCACTTGCTGCAAAGCTTGGAACCCGTGGGCGTGGGCGCGCGTGATTTGGCCGAGTGTTTGTGCTTGCAGCTCAAGGCCTTGAAGCCCCAAGGCGAAGAAGCGCAAACCGTGTGTGCTGTGGCGCTGCGCATGTGCCAGCAGCCGCTGGAGTTGTTGGCCAAGCGCGACATCAAGCGGTTGATGATTGCCTTGGGTGACAGCGAAGCGCACATCAAAGCGGCCATTCCGCTGATCGCTCGGCTCGAACCCAAACCGGGCCGCCGCTTTGCCGACGTGGAACGCCATGTGGTGGTGCCCGATGTGTTGGTGACGCGCATTGGCAAATCGGCCACCCCCAAGTTCCGCGTCATGCTCAACCCCGATGTGATGCCACGCCTGCGTGTGCACGACATTTATGCCAACGCCTTGAAGGGCGGCAAGGGCGAGGCGCACCAAGGCTTGCAGCAACGCCTGCAAGAGGCGCGCTGGTTCATCAAAAACATCCAGCAACGCTTTGACACCATCTTGCGGGTGAGCAACGCCATTGCCGAGCGGCAGAAAAATTTCTTCATCCACGGCGAACTGGCCATGCGCCCGATGGTGCTGCGTGAAATCGCCGAAGAGCTGGGGCTGCACGAGTCCACCATCAGCCGCGTGACCACCAACAAGTACATGAGCACGCCATTTGGCACCTTTGAGTTGAAGTACTTTTTTGGCTCAGGGCTGGAAACGGACAGTGGCAACAACGCGTCCAGCACCGCGGTGCGCGCGCTCATCAAACAATTTGTCGCCAGCGAAAACCCCAAAAAACCTTTGTCAGACAACCAGTTGTCCGAGATGCTCAAAGAGCAAGGCATTGAGTGCGCACGCCGCACCGTAGCCAAGTACCGCGAGGCGCTGCGGATTGCGCCGACCACTTTGCGCAAGGCGCTGTAAACACCAAGCCACCGCTAACGGGTCTGGCTTGTGCTGGCGACTTGGCTTTGAACGGATCACCATGAACCAACTCCATCTTTTTTTACCGTGCGCCGCAGGCGTTGAAACGTTTCTGGCCACCGAGGTGCAACGCATCACTGGCATCGGGGCAGACGACTTGCGTGCATTTCGCGCGGGCGTCATGGTGCGTGGATCATGGCGCGACGCCATGCTGCTCAATCTGCACAGCCGCTTGGCGCAGCGGGTGCTGGTGGAGCTGTCTTACACCCAATACCGTTCGGAGCAAGACCTGTACAACGCCGCCTCCAACGTGGCGTGGGAGTTGTGGTTTAGCCCCAAGCAGAGTTTCAAGATCGAGATCACGGCGCAGCACAGCCCGCTCAAGAGCTTGAACTTTGCAGCACTCAAAATCAAAGACGCGGTGGCCGACCGCTTTCGTAACAAAAGCGGCGTGCGCCCTGATGTGGACACCCGCTGGCCCGATTCGCGCATCTATGCCCACCTGACCACCGATGAGCTCACGCTCTATATCGACACCTCGGGCGAGCCTTTGTTCAAGCGCGGTTGGCGTGCTGACAAAGGCGACGCGCCGTTGAAAGAAACCTTGGCCGCCGCGATGTTGGCGGCCAGCGGCTGGAGCCAGGGCGATGGCACGCCCGCCAACCCCGACGGTTGGTGCGCGCAGGGCGTGCCTTTGTATGACCCGTGCTGCGGCAGCGGCACCATCGCCATCGAGGCGGCGCAAATTGCCTGCAACATCGCGCCGGGCTCGATGCGCCGCTTTGGCTTTGAAAAGCTGGTGCCGTTTCAGCCGCACGTTTGGCAAGGCTTGTTGGAAAACGCGCGTGGTCAGCAGTGCGCACCGCGTGCGCCTGTGTTTGGCAGCGATGTGGCGTTTCGCATGGTTGACTTTGCGCAGCGCAATGCCGAGCGTGCCGGTGTGGCCCACGCGGTGGAGTTGCGTGGTGGCGATGCGCTGCAACGCATGCCGCCCTCCGACTTGCCTGGCGTGATGTTGGTCAACCCGCCGTATGGCGAACGCATTGAGGCGGCGGGTATTGCCGGTGCAGCACGTCGTGCGCGCTATGCACCACCCACCGAGTACGTGTCGCCCTACGAAGATGTGATGGACGACGAAGCGCCGGACGGTGCGCGCCTAGACGCCCCGCGCTTTGGCGCGCGTGAGATCACGCAAACCGAAGACGGTGGCGACTTTTTCAGCCAGCTCGCCAGCCATTGGAAAAAGAACTACCCCGGTTGGACCGCCTGGATGTTGACCCCCGACCTCAAGTTGCCAGGGCGCATGCGTTTCAAAGAATCACGCCGCGTGCCGATGTGGAACGGCCCCATCGAGTGCCGCATGTTCCGCTTCGATTTGCGCGCAGGCTCGATGCGCAACAAGCCTGCTGAGGGCCAAGAGCCGCCCCAGGCATGAGTGCGCAGCTGTCTCACGGGATGTCTTGTGTCACGCCGCCTGTGTGTGTGGTGCTCGACACCAACATCGTGCTGGACCTGTGGCTCTACCAAGACCCGGCCACGCCCGTGTTGCAAGCCGCGCTCAGCGACAACACCGTGCAATGGTTGGCCACGCAAGTCATGCGCGACGAGTTGGAGCGCGTGTTGGCCTACACCCACATCGTGGCGCGCATGGCCGCCAGCGGCATCACCTCAGACCACCTCCTGAACCGCTTTGACGCGTATGCGCAGCTGATGCCGATTGCGGCCAAGGCGCAGTTTGTGTGCAAAGACCCAGACGATCAAAAGTTCATTGACCTCGCCGCTGCACACGCGGCGCAACTCATCAGCAAAGACAAGGCGGTGTTGACGATGCGCAACCGCATGGCGCGCTTGGGCGTGGCGGTGGCGCGCAGTTTTCCGGCGCTGCTGCCATAAAGCGCAAGGAGTTCAGTGCTGCGACAGCCAATGCAGCAAAGTGGTCAGCGCGTGTTGCACGGTGGCCTCGCGCACAGCGGCACGGTTGCCATTGAAATGCACGCATTCGGTTTTCACCCAAGCGGTTTCGGCGCCCAAGGTGGGGCCGGTGTCGCTGGGCAGGGCCCAAGCAAACCACACCGTGCCCACGGGCTTGTCTTTGGAACCCCCGCTGGGGCCTGCCACCCCTGTCACCGCCAAGGACACCTGGGCTTGCGAGTGGCGCAGCGCGCCCAAGGCCATGGCCTGCGCCACCTCGGCGCTGACGGCACCGTGCTGGGCAATCAGGGCGGGGTCCACGCCCAGCATCTCGTGCTTGGCCTCGTTGGAGTAACTCACAAAGCCGCGCTCCAGCCATTGGCTGGACCCGGCCAGGTCGGTGCAGCGTGCGGCAATCAAGCCGCCTGTGCAACTCTCGGCGGTGGCCAACATCCAGCCGTGGCGCAGCAAGGCGCTGGCGAGTTGTTCTGCGAGGGGTGATGTGTTGTCGTGTGCCATCAAAACCTCCACAAAGCGATCACCAGCAGCGTGCAAAACGCAGCCACCAGGTCGTCAAACATGATGCCCCATCCGCCGCGCCAGCCAAAGCCCTTGAATTGCTTGTCGGCCCATCGCACGGGACCGGGCTTGACTGCATCGAAGAAGCGAAACAGCACGAAGGCGCCAAACTGGCCCCAGAAGGTGGTGGGCGTCACCAGCCACAAGATGAGCCAAAAGGCGACCACCTCGTCCCACACAATCGAGCCCGGATCTGGCACACCCATGTGACGTGCGCACACCGTGCAGGCCCACCATCCCACCACCAAAGAGGCGGCGATCAGCAGGCCCATCTCCAGCGGCGACAGCCAACGTTGCAAAATCAAAAAAGCGGCCCAAGCCCACAAAGTGCCAACGGTGCCAGGGGCAAAACGGCTCAGGCCTGCGCCAAAGCCCAAGGCAATCAGGTGGGCGGGGTGGTCAAGTAAGAAGCGGCGGTTCAGCATGTGGCTCTTTAAGCAAAGTGGTCAAACGACGCAAAGCGGCGGGTGATGACTTGTCCTTGGGGGTCGAGCAGCACCAAGCCAGGTGTTTCGGTGATGCGCCCGATGCGCGTCACGGGCGTGTCGCTTTCCCATGCGGCGGCGTGCACCATCTCGCGTTGGTTCACCGGGGCGGTGAAGCACAGCTCGTAATCGTCGCCACCAGCCAAGGCAAACTCCAGCCGCTTGTTCCAGGGCAAGGCCATCAGCAAAGCGGTGATGCCTGCGGCTTGTCCCTCACCAAAGGTCGGTGGGTTGTGCAGCCAGTGGGTGTCGATTTGGGCGCCCACGCCCGAGCGTTTGAGGATGTGGCCCAGGTCCCCCAGCAGCCCATCACTCAAGTCAATCGCGGCGTTGGCTACGGCGCGCAAGGCCAGCCCCAAGGCCACGCGGGGCGTGGGTTGCTCCATGCGCAGGCGCGCTTGCTCAAGCCCCGCAGCGTCCAAGGACTGGGTACCACGAAACACTTCGAGGGCCAAGCGCGCATCGCCCACCGTGCCGCTGATGTAAATGTCGTCGCCCACTTGGGCGTTGTGGCGCAACAGCGCATCGCCGGGTGGTACCTCGCCCATCACGGTGATGCAAATGTTCAACGGGCCTTGGGTGGTGTCGCCTCCCACCAGCTCGCAGGTATGGGCGTCAGCCAAGCGTAACAAGCCCCTGGAAAAACCTGCCAGCCAGGCTTCGTCCACACGCGGCAACGACAAGGCCAAGGTGAAGGCCCGTGGCTCGGCACCGCAGCCGGCCAGGTCGCTCAGGTTGACGGCCAGTGCTTTGTGGCCCAGTCGCTCAGGGTCGACGGTCGACACAAAGTGGCGCCCTTCCACCAGCATGTCACTCGACACAGCAAGGTGCATGCCGGGGGCGGGCAGCAGCAGGGCGCAGTCGTCGCCCACGCCCAGCACCGCTTGGTGAGCGGGTCGCTTGAAGTAGCGTTCAATCAGGTCGAATTCGCCCATGGCGTGATCAGTGCAGGCGACGTTGGCTGGGGTCGGCGCTCAAGGCGTCGAGCACGAACATGGGGATGTCCACATCAAACTTCTCACCATCTTCGGCCACACAGAAGTAGCTGCCGTGCATGGTGCCCGTGGGGGTGCGCAAGTGGCTGCCGCTGGTGTACTCAAACGACTCGCCGGGTTTGAGCAAGGGCTGGTGGCCGACCACCCCCAGACCGCGCACTTTTTCGTGCACGCCGTTGGCGTCGTTGATGTTCCAGGTGCGCGAGATCAGTTGCGCCGCGATGCTGCCTGTGTTGGTGATCGTGATGGTGTAGGCGAACACAAACACACCGGCTGCGGGTTCGGATTGTTCGGGCAGGTATTGCGGATGGACATCCACTTTGAATTGGTAGCTGGGCATGGCAGTGATTTTGGATGAAATAATCCCCCTATGAACAGCACCCGTCCTACTTTTCGCATTGCCCCCTCCATCTTGTCTGCCGACTTTGCGCGGCTGGGCGAAGAAGTGAAGAACGTCATCGCCGCAGGTGCTGACTGGATCCACTTCGATGTGATGGACAACCACTACGTGCCCAACCTGACGTTTGGGCCCATGATTTGCCAGGCCTTGAAGCCGCATGCCAAAACCGCCGCCGGTGTGGCGGTTCCGATCGATGTGCACCTGATGGTTTCCCCGGTCGATGCCTTGGCTGCTTCTTTTGCCGATGCAGGGGCTGACTTGATCAGTTTTCACCCCGACGCCAGTGCGCATGTGCACCGCAGCGTGCAGGCCATCAATGCCCGTGGCGTCAAGGCCGGCTTGGTGTTCAACCCTGCTGAGCCGCTGGATGTGCTGGATTGGACGATTGACGAGATTGACCTGATTCTCATCATGAGCGTCAACCCAGGTTTTGGCGGCCAAAGCTTCATCGATTCGGCGCTGCGCAAGGTTGAGCAAGCGCGCAAGCGGATTGACGCCAGTGGCCGTGACATCCGCTTGGAGGTGGATGGCGGCATCAAGGCCGACAACATCCGCCGCGTGGCCGATGCGGGTGCCGACACCTTTGTCGCGGGCAGTGCGATTTTTGGCAAGCCTGATTACAAGCAGGTGATCGACGACATGCGTGTGGCTTTGGCTTGATGCGCGTGTCTGAGCGCAGACTCCACGCCGCCATCGTGGATCTGGACGGCACGATGGTCGACACCTTGGGCGACTTTGAGCAGGCGCTCAACCGCTGCTTGACCGACCTCGATTTGCCGCCGGTCACCCGCGCCTTGGTGGAACGCACGGTGGGCAAAGGGTCGGAGCATTTGATTCGCTCGGTGCTGGCCCACCAACTGGCTTTGCCTGACGTTGCAGCCTCGGGGCTGGTGTGTGCGGGCCGCGGTGTGGATGGTTTGTACGAACCCGCGTGGCTGCGTTACCAGCACCATTACCAACGCATCAACGGCCAATATGCCCAGGTGTATCCAGGTGTGGTGCAAGGTTTGCAGCAGATGCGTGATGCGGGTTGGGCTCTAGCGTGTTTGACCAACAAGCCGCTGGCGTTTGCCCAAAACCTTTTGGCAGCCAAGGGGCTGGACTGTTTTTTCACGCAGGTGTTTGGTGGCGACAGCTTTGCCACCAAGAAGCCCGACCCTTTGCCGTTGCTCAAAACCTGTGAGGCGCTGGGCAGCGTGCCTGAACGCACCTTGATGGTGGGAGACTCCAGCAACGACGCCCAAGCGGCACGTGCGGCGGGTTGTCCGGTGGTGTTGGTGCGCTACGGCTACAACCATGGCCAGCCGGTGGAGTCGGTGGACGCCGATGGGTACTTGGACCAGATCGACCATGTGGGCGGCTGGCTGGCGCGCACCCAGTCGTCGGCTGCCTCATGAGCCTTTGTTAAACTGAGTCCTATGTTCATTCACCGCAGCACTGTCACAGGTTGTCACGACCGGGGAGCCTGGCCCTGGCGTACGCCGAGTTCTGCGCGCATCTAACTCGCACGCCTTGCGCCGTGCGTCGCGCTTCTCGGCAGCTTTGCCAGCAAGCACTTTTTGAATGAACGGCCCCACCTCTGCGGGGCTGGGCTGTGGAGGCTCAACCTGTGATCACTGAAAACGAATTCAACCAATTGGCCCAACAGGGCTACAACCGCATTCCGCTGATGGCGCAAGCGTTTGCGGATCTGGAAACCCCTTTGTCGCTGTACCTCAAGCTCGCCCATGTGCAGCAGCAGGGCGAGCGCAGCTTTTTGCTGGAGTCGGTGGTGGGCGGCGAGCGCTTTGGGCGCTTTAGCTTCATTGGCTTGCCCGCCCGCACCGTGTTGCGCGCCAGCGGTTTTGGCGCTGAGGCCAAGACCGAGGTGGTGACCGATGGCGTGGTGGTGGAAACCGACCACGGCAACCCGCTGGACTTTGTGTCTACTTACCAGCAACGCTTCAAGGTGGCCTTGCTCGATGGCTTGCCGCGTTTTTGCGGTGGCTTGGCGGGCTACTTTGGGTACGACACGGTGCGCCACATCGAAAAGAAACTGGCCGGATCGTGCCCGCCAGATGATTTGGGCATGCCCGACATCTTGCTGCTGCAAACCGAGGAGTTGGCCGTGATCGACAACTTGTCGGGCAAGCTTTCGCTCATTGTGTATGCCGACCCGGCGCAGCCGGGTGCGTATGCCCAGGCCCGGGGGCGATTGGCTGAATTGAAGCAGCGCTTGAAAGCACCTGCCGTGGCTCCTTCGATTGCCCCGTGCGACAGCCACCCGGCGCAGCGCAGTTTTGCCAAAGACGATTACCTGGAGGCGGTGGCGCGCGCCAAAGAGTTGATCGCGGCGGGTGACTTCATGCAGGTGCAGGTGGGGCAGCGCATTCACAAACAGTTCACCGCCAGCCCGTTGTCGTTGTACCGTGCGTTGCGTTCGCTCAATCCGAGCCCCTACATGTATTACTACAACCTGGGCGATGCCTATGTGGTGGGCGCATCACCCGAAATTTTGGTGCGCCAAGAGTCCACGCCCGAAGGACAAAAGATCACCATCCGTCCCTTGGCAGGCACCCGTCCTCGCGGTGCTACGCCCGAGGCCGACAAGGCCGCTGAAGAGGAGTTGATCAATGACCCGAAAGAGCGAGCCGAGCACGTGATGTTGATTGACCTCGCGCGCAACGACATTGGACGCATCGCCAAGGTGGGGAGTGTCAAGGTGACCGAAGCCTTTGTGGTGGAGCGTTACAGCCATGTGATGCACATCGTGAGCAATGTGGAAGGGCTTTTGAGTGACGGCCCCAACGGGCAACCGTTGACCAGCATGGATGTGTTGCGCGCGACGTTCCCGGCGGGCACCTTGACCGGTGCGCCCAAGGTGCACGCGATGGAGTTGATCGACCAGTTGGAGCCCGTCAAACGCGGGCTGTACGGCGGTGCTTGCGGCTACTTGAGCTTTGCCGGCGACATGGATGTGGCGATCGCCATTCGCACCGGCATTGTGAAAAACGACACCTTGTATGTGCAAGCCGCTGCGGGCGTGGTGGCCGATTCGGTGCCCGAGTTGGAGTGGCGGGAGACCGAGCACAAGGCGCGCGCCTTGTTGCGCGCCAGCGAGTTGGTGGAAGAAGGCTTGGAGTGATCGCCATGAAAAAAATCAAACTGCTCATGGTGGACAACTACGACAGCTTCACCTTCAATATCGTTCAATATTTTGGTGAGTTGGGGGCCGAGGTGGAGGTGTTTCGCAACGACGACATCACGCTCGAAGGCATTGCGGCGCGCCAACCGGATCGCTTGGTGATTTCACCCGGCCCATGCTCACCCGCTGAGGCTGGAATTTCGGTGGCGGCCATCCAGCACTTTGCGGGCAAGTTGCCTATCTTGGGTGTGTGCTTGGGGCACCAAAGCATTGGTGCGGCGTTTGGCGGCAAGATCGTGCGTGCGCAGACCTTGATGCACGGCAAGACCAGCGTCATCACCACCACGCAAGAGGGCGTGTTTGGGGGGCTTCCCGACCAATTCACGGTCAACCGCTACCACTCGCTGGCGATTGAGCGTGCCACATGTCCGTCTTGCCTGAAGGTCACCGCGTGGACCGACGATGGTGAAATCATGGGTGTGCGCCACACCGAGCTCGATATTCAGGGAGTGCAGTTTCACCCCGAGTCCATCCTCACCGAGCATGGACATGCCATGCTGAAGAACTTTCTGTAAGGAGTCGCGATGACCAGCGTTATTCACCCCATCACGCCCCAAGAGGCTTTGCAGCGCGTGATCGAACACCGCGAAATTTTCCACGACGAAATGCTGCACATCATGCGGCTCATCATGGGTGGCGAGATGTCGCCGGTGATGATGGCGGCGTTTGTCAGTGCCTTGCGCGTGAAGAAGGAAACCATAGGCGAGATCACCGCCGCTGCGCAGGTGATGCGCGAGTTTTCTACCAAGGTTGAGGTGAGCGACACCCAGCACTTGGTGGACATCGTGGGCACCGGCGGTGATGGGTCGCACACCTTCAATATTTCGACCTGCTCTATGTTTGTAGCGGCCGCTGCTGGCGCCAAAGTCAGCAAGCACGGCGGACGCAGTGTGAGCAGCAAGAGCGGCAGCGCCGATGTGTTGGAGAGTTTGGGGGTGAACATCAACCTTCAGCCGGCGCAAATTGCACAGTGCTTGGCGCAAGTGGGCATTGGTTTCATGTTTGCACCCAACCACCATCCCGCAATGAAGAACGTGGCGCCCGTGCGCAAAGAGTTGGGCGTGCGCACCATCTTCAACATCTTGGGGCCGCTGACCAATCCTGCAGGCGCACCGAATATTTTGATGGGGGTGTTTCACCCCGATCTGGTGGGTATCCAGGTCCGTGCGTTGGAGCGCTTGGGCGCTGAGCATGCTTTGGTGGTGTGGGGGCGTGACGGCTTGGACGAGGTGTCTTTGGGGGCCGCCACCTTGGTGGGCGAGCTCAAGAACGGGCGCATCCGTGAATACGAAATTCACCCCGAAGACTTTGGCTTTGCCATGAGCAGCACCCGTGCTTTGCGTGTGGACACGCCAGAGGAGTCGCGTGCGCTGTTGCTGTCGGTGCTGGACAACCAAGCGGGTCCGGCACGTGACATCGTGGTGCTCAACAGTGCCGTGGCTTTGTATGCGGCCAATGTGGTCGACAGCATCGAAGCCGGTATTGTTCGCGCCAACGACGCGTTGAATTCTGGCGCTGCCAAAGCCAAGCTCGACCAGCTGGTGACAGCCGTGCATCAATTGGCTGCGGCCTGAAGAAAGAATAAAGATGTCTGACATTCTGAACAAAATCGTCGAAGTCAAACGGCAAGAAATTGCTGCGGGCTTGAAGCGCAAGTCGCTGGAGGCCATGCGTGCCGACGCCGAGAGTCGTGTGCTCACGCGTGACTTTGTGGGGGCTATGCGCGGCAAGATTGCAGCGGGCTTGCCTGCGGTGATCGCCGAGATCAAAAAAGCCAGCCCTTCCAAAGGCGTGTTGCGGGAGGACTTCATCGCCGCCGACATCGCGCAAAGCTATGCCGAGCATGGCGCGGCTTGCTTGTCGGTGTTGACCGATCAGCAGTTTTTTCAGGGCAGCGTGGATTATTTGAAGCAAGCCCGTGCATCGTGTGATTTACCGGTGTTGCGCAAAGACTTCATGATCGACCCTTACCAGGTGTACGAAGCACGTGTGATGGGGGCCGACTGCATTTTGCTGATTGCTGCGTGTTTGGACGATGCGCAAATGGCCGAGTTGGAAGCCATGGCCCGCAGCCTGGACATGGCGGTGTTGGTCGAGGTGCATGACGCGCCAGAGCTGCAACGCGCCTTGAAGCTCAAAACGCCGCTGGTGGGCATCAACAACCGCAATTTGCGCACCTTCGAGGTCACGCTCGAGACCACCTTGTCGCTGATGAAAGATGTGCCTGCGGACCGTTTGCTGGTGA
>CAITHK010000154.1 GCA_903892175.1 uncultured Burkholderiales bacterium
GTGGACTACGGCAACAACCTGCGCCAGGTGGCGAAAGACTTTGGCGTGGCCAACGCGTTTGATTACCCAGGCTTTGTGCCCGCCTACATCCGCCCGCTGTTTTGCCGTGGCGTGGGCCCCTTTCGCTGGGTGGCCTTGAGTGGCGACCCCGAAGACATTTTGAAAACCGACGCCAAGCTCAAAGAGCTGTTCCCCCACAACCAGCCGCTGCACCGCTGGCTGGACATGGCCCAAGAGCGCATCAGCTTCCAAGGCCTGCCCGCACGCATTTGCTGGATTGGTTTGGGTGAGCGCCACCTGGCAGGTTTGGCCTTCAACGAGATGGTGCGCACCGGCGAGCTCAAAGGTCCGATCGTGATTGGGCGTGACCACCTCGACAGCGGCTCGGTCGCTTCGCCCAACCGCGAGACCGAAGCCATGATGGACGGCAGCGACGCCGTCAGCGACTGGCCACTGCTGAACGCTTTGCTCAACACCGCCAGCGGCGCAACCTGGGTCAGCTTGCACCATGGTGGCGGCGTGGGCATGGGTTATTCGCAGCATGCGGGCGTGGTCATCGTGGCCGATGGCACGCCAGCGGCTGACGACAAATTGGCCCGCGTCTTGTTCAACGACCCCGCCACCGGTGTGATGCGCCACGCCGATGCGGGTTATGAGTCGGCCAAGGATTGCGCCCGTGAGAACGGCCTGAATCTTCCAATGCTGGGTTAACACCCGCTGCTTTTTTGTTCCCCCTTCCCTTACTTTCACAAGGAGTTCGCATGAAAAAAATCGCCACCCTCGCCCTGGCCGCAGCCCTGAGTTGCGCCGCCTCCGCCCAAGAGACGCCCGTCAGCATTGCGCTGTCGGGTTGGACCGGCTTTGCCCCGCTCACCCTGGCCAAAGAGGCTGGCATTTTCAAAAAGAACGGTCTGGATGT
This sequence comes from uncultured Burkholderiales bacterium, assembly GCA_903892175.1. Taxonomy (GTDB): domain Bacteria; phylum Pseudomonadota; class Gammaproteobacteria; order Burkholderiales; family Burkholderiaceae_C; genus Limnohabitans. Next base: position 920 of record CAITHK010000154.1, read on the forward strand.
GAGCTTGAAAAAAGTGCCGCAAAAAGACCGTCACCTGGTGATCGCCTCCGGTGATGTGCAGTGCGCCGCCACCACGGTGGAGACTTGGATTGTGTGGAACGCCAACGGGGTGGCCACCACCCAAATCTTCCAACTCGACAAGAGCTTCGGCGCCGATGGCATGGTGGTCAAGTCTGACATCACCAAGATCAGCGACCTCAAAGGCAAGACCGTGGCCGCCAGCGCCCCCGGCACTGCACCCTACTTCACCCTGGCCTGGATGCTGCGGAAAAACGGTTTGACGCCCAAAGACGTGAAGGTGGTCAACCTGGAGCCCCAGGCCGCCGCCAACGCCATGATTGCAGGCAACGCAGGCCTGGACGCGGCCATGACCTACGAGCCCTATTTGGGCGCGGTGCGCAGCAAGCCAGAAGCCGGCAAGATCATTGCCACCACACTCGACTACCCCATGATCATGGACACCTTTGGTTGCACGCCCAAGTTCTTAGCCGACAACCCCAAGGCGGCCAAAGCCATCGCCGACAGCTACTTTGAGGCGGTGGAGATGATTGCCAAAGAACCCAAAAAGAGCTTTGAGATCATGGGCGCCGACGTCAAGCAAAGCGCCGAGCAATTTGAAGCCAGCCAAAAGTACCTGCGCTGGCAAGACCGTGCCGCCAACCAAAAGTTCTTCAGTGGCGAGCACGCGCAGTTCAGCAAAGAAGCGGCCGAATTGCTGCTGGAAGTGGGCATCATCAAACAGCTGCCTGACATGAGCAAGTTGGCCGACACACGCTTTCTGAAGTAAGCATGCGCCCGCTGCAAGCTGTGACACCCGGCGCAAAAATCGCGCTGGGTATTTCGTTCTTCGTGGTGTTTTTTGCGGTGTGGGCCGCCGTCACCTTGAGCGGCTATGTGCCCAAAACATTTTTGGCCGACCCGCTGACCATGTTCAAGTCGGGTGCCGATTTGCTGCTCCACCAAGGTTTTCTCTTTGACATCGGCATGACGGTGTGGCGTGTGCTGGGTGGCTTTGTGATTGCCGCTGTGTTGGCCATTCCGCTGGGCGTGTTGATGGGCGCCTACAAGCCCATCGAAGCCTTCTTTGAACCCTTTGTCAGCTTTGCCCGTTACCTGCCGGCGTCGGCGTTCATTCCGTTGCTGATTTTGTGGGCTGGCATTGGTGAGAGCCAAAAACTTGCGGTCATCTTCATCGGCTCGTTTTTTCAACTGGTGCTCATGATTGCGGTGTCGGTGGGCAACACCCGGCGCGACCTGGTGGAGGCCGCGTACACCCTGGGCGCCAAAGACCGAGGCGTGGTCACGCGCGTGTTGCTGCCCAGCGCTGCACCCGAAGTGGCAGAAACCTTGCGCATGGTGCTGGGCTGGGCCTGGACCTATGTGATCGTGGCCGAGTTGATTGGTGCGTCCAGCGGCATTGGCCACATGATCACCGACAGCCAAGCCCTGATGGCCACCGACCAAATCATCTTCGGCATCATCGTCATTGGTGCCATTGGCTTGGTCACCGACTACGCCTTCAAATCTTTCAACCGCTGGTTGTTTCCTTGGGCTCGCTTGAGCTGATTGCATGTCCATCCTTCACATCCACGAGGTCAGCAAGACCTTTCGCAGCAACGCCCAAGACACCCAGGCCTTGCTGGCCACCAGCCTGAGCGTGGCCGAGAACGACTTCATCACCATCCTGGGGCCATCGGGCTGCGGCAAGTCCACCTTGCTGCGCATGGTGGCGGGGCTGGATGTGCCGACCACCGGCCACATTGAGCTTGACGGCCACACCGTCACCGAGCCCGGTGCCGACCGTGGCATGGTGTTTCAAAGTTACACCTTGTTCCCTTGGCTCACGGTGCTGCAAAACGTCTGCTTTGGGCTGCGCGAAAAAGGCCTGCCTGTGGCAGAGCAAGAGGCCATTGCCCGCCAGTTTTTGCAGCAAGTGGGTTTGCAAGACTTTGCCCACCACTTCCCCAAGCAACTCTCGGGCGGCATGCAGCAGCGCACCGCACTGGCCCGCGCCCTGGCCAACAACCCGCGCATCTTGTTGATGGACGAGCCCTTTGGCGCGCTGGACCACCAAACCCGCGAGTTGATGCAAGAGTTGCTGCAAGACATTTGGCAGTCGCAACGCAAGACCGTGTTGTTTGTCACCCACGACATCGACGAAGCCATCTTCATGGGCAACCGTGTGGTGGTGATGAGTGCGCGGCCAGGCCGCATCAAATGTGACTTGCCCGTCGACTTGGCCTACCCCCGCCACTACTCGGTCAAGACCACCGCAGCTTTCAGTGAACTCAAAGCGCGCTTGACCGAAGAGATCCGCATCGAGGTGCGGCGGGCCAGTGGGTTGGCATAGTTTTCCACGTCAAAGCCGCCTCGCCCATTCAAACCGCCCACCATTGCAAACCGCCCACCATTGCACAACACCACTGCACGATTGTTCAATTTATGTTGCTTCGATGTGACCCAAGCTTTGGTTAAATACGTGGGTGACTCAGCCCAGCCCTACAAACTCATCTCAGCACCACGCCACACGGCGTGAAGACGATGCCTTGCTGCGCGGCCAAGGGTGCTTTGGCCA
>CAITHK010000155.1 GCA_903892175.1 uncultured Burkholderiales bacterium
CAGCAGTACACCCCAGTCGACAAAGACCAGGTCATGTACTACAAGGAAGACGTGGCTGGCCAGATCTTGCAAGAAGGCATCAACGAAGCCGGTGGCATGTCGAGCTGGATTGCTGCGGCCACCAGCTACTCCACCAGCAACCGCATCATGGTGCCGTTCTACGTGTACTACTCGATGTTCGGCTTCCAGCGCATTGGCGACTTGGCCTGGGCGGCTGGCGACATGCAAGCCCGCGGTTTCTTGTTGGGCGGCACCTCGGGTCGCACCACCTTGAACGGTGAAGGTTTGCAGCACGAAGACGGCCACAGCCACATCTTGGCCAACACCATCCCCAACTGCGTGTCGTATGACCCGACCTTCGCACACGAAGTCGGCGTCATCTTGCACCATGGCTTGAAACGCATGGTGGAAAAGCAAGACAACGTCTTTTATTACCTGACCTTGTTGAACGAGAACTACGCTATGCCAGGTCTGAAGGCCGGCACCGAAGAGCAAATCATCAAAGGCATGTATTTGCTGCAGCAAGGCGAGGGCGCCAAGAAAGCCCCGCGCGTCAATCTCTTGGGCTCGGGCACCATCTTGCGCGAATCCATTGCTGCCCGCGACCTGCTGGCGGCGGATTGGGGCGTGGCGGCCAACGTGTGGAGTTGCCCAAGTTTCAACGAGCTGACACGTGATGGCCAAAACGCCGAGCGTTTCAACCTGTTGCATCCCACTGACGCGCCCAAAGTGCCGTTTGTGACGGCGCAACTCGACCCCTACACCGGTCCGGTGGTGGCTTCTACCGACTACATGAAGGCCTATGCCGAACAAATTCGCCCGTTCATTCCAAAGGGCCGCACCTACAAAGTGTTGGGCACTGACGGTTTCGGGCGCAGCGACTTTCGCAGCAAGCTGCGCGAGCACTTTGAAATCAACCGCCATTACATCGTCGTGGCGGCCCTGAAAGCCTTGAGCGAAGACGGCACAGTGCCCGCGAGCCAAGTGGCTGAGGCGATCAAAAAGTACGGCATCAAAGTCGACAAGATCAACCCGCTGCACGCTTAATCAACAACTTGGCGGGACAGTTCAAAGCTTCAAGCTTTGCCCTCTCCCCCACACACTGAGTGAGACGAAATATGGCATTGGTAGAAGTACAAGTCCCAGATATTGGTGATTTCGATGAAGTGGCGGTCATTGAACTGCTGGTCAAAGTGGGCGACACCGTCAAGGCGGAACAGTCCTTGATCACGGTCGAGTCTGACAAAGCATCTATGGAAATTCCATCCAGCACCGCGGGCGTGGTCAAAGAGCTGCGCGTGAAGCTGGGTGACAAAGTCAAACAAGGTTCTGTGGTCTTGGTGGTGGAGGCGGCAGGTGCTGCCGCAGCCCCTGCCGCAGTGGCTTTGGCACCCGCTGGCGTTGCGCCCGCAGCACTCGCCGCACCTGCGCCAGCCGTGGCCCCCGCAGCAGCCCCCGCAGCCTCAGGCCTGATTGACATTCATGTGCCAGACATTGGCGACTTCAAAGACGTGGCCGTCATCGAAGTGTTCGTCAAACCGGGTGACACCATCAAGGTCGAGCAGTCGCTCATCACGGTGGAGTCTGACAAGGCTTCGATGGAAATTCCATCCTCACACGCCGGTGTGCTCAAAGAGCTGAAAGTTAAAGTGGGCGACAAAGTCAACATCGGTGACTTGTTGGCCATTTTGGAAGGCAGCGTGGCGGTTGCTGCTGCCGCTGTGGCTGCACCTGTTGCGGCTTCGGTCGCTGCTGCGCCCGCTGCCGTCTCTGCGCCCACCGCAGTGGCTTTGGCCGCCATCGCCGTGGCGGCTCCTGCACACGCACCCGGTGCCTCGACGCAGGGCTTGCCTCATGCCTCGCCTTCGGTTCGCAAGTTCGCACGCGAACTGGGTGTGCCACTGGAAGAAGTCAAGGGCCAAGGGCCCAAAGGCCGTATCACCCAAGACGACGTGCAAGCCTTCACCAAGGCCGTCATGTCGGGTGCGACACAAACCAAAGCGCAGGCGGCCAAAGCGCCTGCGGGCGGTGGCGATGGTGCTGGCTTGGGCCTCATCCCCTGGCCCAAGGTTGACTTTGCCAAGTTTGGTCCCATCGAGCGCAAAGAGATGGGGCGTATTAAGAAGATCAGCGGCGCCAACCTGTTGCGCAACGCCGTGATGATTCCGGCGGTCACCAACCACGACGACGCAGACATCACCGATCTCGAAGCCTTCCGCGTCTCGACCAACAAAGAAAACGAGAAGTCGGGCGTCAAAGTCACCATGCTGGCGTTCTTGATCAAAGCCTGTGTGGCCGCACTTAAGAAGTACCCCGAATTCAACAGCAGCTTGGATGGCGATGCCTTGGTCTACAAAAACTACTGGCACATCGGCTTTGCCGCCGACACGCCCAATGGTTTGATGGTGCCCGTCATCCGCGATTGCGACAAAAAAGGCGTGCTGCAAATCAGCCAAGAAATGTCTGAGCTGGCCAAGAAAGCACGCGACGGCAAACTCGGCCCCGCCGAAATGACGGGCGCGACCTTCACCATCTCCAGCTTGGGCGGCATTGGTGGCAAGTACTTCACCCCCATCATCAATGCGCCCGAAGTGGCCATCTTGGGTGTGTGCAAGAGCACGATGGAGCCGGTGTGGGACGGCAAAGCCTTCCAGCCCCGTTTGATGTTGCCGTTGAGCTTGACCTGGGATCACCGCGTGATCGACGGCGCGGCGGCTGCCCGCTTCAATGCCTTCTTGGGCCAAATCCTCAGCGACTTCCGTCGCGTGCTCCTTTAAAAACTTGCGGGACAGTTCGACGCTGAGCGTCGCTCTGTCCTCAACTGATTGAGATCGATATGGCACTCATTGATATACAAGTTCCAGACATCGGCGACTTCGACGAAGTGGCGGTGATCGAGTTGCTGGTCAAACCCGGCGACACCGTGAAGGCCGAGCAATCGCTCATCACGGTCGAATCTGACAAAGCCTCGATGGAAATTCCATCGTCGCACGCGGGTGTGGTCAAAGAGCTGCGCGTGAAACTCGGTGACAAAGTCAAACAAGGCTCAGTGGTCCTGGTGCTCGAAGGCGAGGGCGCTTCAGCTGCCCCTGCTGCTGCACCCTCGCCAGCGCCCGCTGCAACGCCCCTAGCCGCGCCTGTGGCGGCTGTGCCTGCGCCGCCCGCTGCTTCCTCATTCGGCGGCTCGGCAGACATCGAATGCGATGTGCTCGTGCTCGGTGGTGGCCCAGGCGGCTACTCGGCTGCGTTTCGTGCCGCAGACTTAGGGCTCAATGTGGTCATCGTTGAGCGCTATGCCACCCTGGGGGGCGTGTGCCTGAACGTGGGTTGCATTCCTTCCAAAGCCCTGTTGCACGTGGCCTCGGTCATGGACGAAGTCAGCCACATGGCTGACCTGGGTGTGGACTTTGGCGCACCGGTGGTCAACATCGACAAACTGCGTGGCCACAAAGAAAAAGTCATTGGCAAATTGACCGGTGGCCTGGCTGCCATGGCCAAGATGCGCAAGGTCACCACGGTGCGTGGCTACGGTCACTTTGTCGGGGCCAACCACCTGGAAGTGGAAGAAACCAGCGGCACGGCGCAAGAAAAAACCGGCGGCAAAAAAGTCGTGGCCTTCAAGCGCGCCATCATTGCTGCCGGTTCACAAGCCGTGCGTTTGCCCTTCATGCCCGAAGACCCCCGCGTGGTCGACAGCACCGGTGCCCTGGCCCTCAAAGAAGTGCCCAAGCGCATGCTTATTTTGGGGGGCGGCATCATTGGCCTGGAGATGGGCACCGTCTACAGCACGCTGGGCGCACGCTTGGACGTGGTGGAAATGATGGACGGCCTCATGCAAGGCGCTGACCGCGACTTGGTGAAGGTCTGGCAAAAGATGAACGCCAAGCGTTTTGACAACATCATGCTCAAAACCAAGACCGTGTCCGCACGCGCCTTGCCAGAAGGCATTGAAGTCACCTTTGCCCCAGCAGAAGAGGGCGGCACAGCCCCCGCGCCGCAGGTGTACGACCTGGTGTTGCAAGCCGTGGGTCGCACGCCCAATGGCAAAAAACTCGCCGCTGAAAAAGCCGGTGTGGCCGTCACCGACCGTGGCTTCATCAACGTCGACATCCAGATGCGCACCAACGTGCCGCACATCTTTGCCATTGGCGACATCGTGGGCCAGCCCATGTTGGCGCACAAGGCAGTGCACGAAGCCCACGTGGCGGCCGAAGTGATTGCGGGTGAACTGCAAGGCAACAAAGAGCTGGCTGCTGCGGCGTTCAACGCCCGGGTCATTCCGTCAGTGGCCTACACCGACCCCGAAGTGGCGTGGGTCGGCTTGACCGAAGACCAAGCCAAAGCGCAAGGCATCAAGGTCAAAAAAGGCCTGTTCCCATGGACAGCCTCGGGCCGCGCCATTGCCAACGGCCGCGACGAAGGCGTGACCAAACTGCTGTTTGACGATTCACCCGAGGCCCACGGCCACGGCAAGATTCTCGGCGGCGGCATGGTGGGCACGCATGCGGGTGACATGATTGGCGAAATCGCCCTGGCGATTGAGATGGGCGCAGACGCCGTGGACATCGGCAAAACCATTCACCCACACCCCACGCTGGGCGAAAGCATCGGCATGGCGGCAGAAGTGGCGCATGGGTCTTGTACTGATTTGCCACCCACGCGGAAGTAGGCCGACCTTCAAACCTCTGCGAGAAAGCCCGAACTGGCAACGGTTCGGGCTTTGTGCTTTGTCAACCTAAACTCCACGACCCGTGCCGCCCTGAACTCCGGGCACGACTACTTCGTGGCGTATTCCTGCAAAGGCCGGGGTGTCTAACCCCCTACAGGGACTTCCCACGTAGCCAAGCACCGCAGGCGCGAGTTATTCATTGTTGACGGCTTTCTTGCGCTCGCATGACGGGGTTGGTGCGATACAACCGGAACAGATTGCACATCTTAAGACGGCCTTGTTGCGCCTTGGTGGGCGCGGACCCAGATACGAAACGCACGACAGGGTTCTATTCCGTTCCCGTGGTCCAACTCCAGCTATTGCAATGCCATCAACACTGCATTCGGATTTCGGTCAATCACGTTAAGTAGCACCAGTGAAGCACCACTGGGTGAGCGGTCACCACGTTCCCAGTGCCGCAAAGTGGCAACCGAAAAGCCAAAGCGCGCCGCAAACTGCTCCTGGGTCAGGCTCAGCCTTTCGCGCAGGCTTGAAACGTCCACGGCATTTGGCCGATACAGCCTGACGCCGGAGTCTTTTTTATCTTTGGTTTGTGCATGTGCAATGGCTTCGTTCAGGCCCTGCTTGATGCTATCGAATGCGCGTGTCATAGGTGGTCCTTTTAATGTTCTAGCCAGATTTGCATTAACACACCAACCAGTTCGGCCAATGCATTGCGCTCGGCTTTGCTGATGTTGGCGCGTTCGTTTTTTGCGAAAAGGGTGAGCAGGTACAGCGGCATGAGATCGCTGTGGACGTAGTAGATCACCCGCACACCCCCAGACTTGCCTTGCGCACCCCGCCCCCATCGGAGTTTGCGAATACCGCCGGCGCCCTCCATCAGATCGCCCGCTTTGGGGTGGGCAGCTAAGTAGTTAATGATGTCCAGTCGCTCAGATGCACTCAACAGCTTTTCAGCTCGTCTCGGGCAGTTCTGCGACGGTCAGCATGTGGTGATTGTAATCCAATGGATTATTTGCAAAATGATTCTGGGTGGTTTAGTCATCGACCGAGTCAAGACTTGGTAAAAGTTGAACACGTGGCGAGAGCATCGGCCTGGCGGCAGAAGTGGCGCATGGCAGTTGCACGGACTAGCCGCTAAGTAAGAAGTAAACCGCTTTAAGGTGCAACAATAAAAGCCGCCTCGCTGCAAAGCCAGGCGGCTTTTTCTCGACCCATGCCCCTTCCACTGCTCTACACCTACCGCCGCTGCCCCTACGCCATGCGTGCCCGCATGGCCTTGCTGCAAGCGGGTGTGACATACCAGCCGCATGAGGTGTCTTTGCGCGACAAACCGCCCGCCATGCTGGCCCTCTCGCCCAAAGGCACCGTGCCTGTGCTGGTGCTGCCAAATGGCACGGTACTTGAGCAAAGCTTGGACATCATGCGCTGGGCTTTCGAACAAAGTGGCGACCTAGACCAGTGGTGGGCGAGGGCTCAAACTTCGTCGAGCGTAGCCTTGCAGCAAGCCTGCGACGGCCTTTTCAAGCACCACCTCGACCGCTACAAATACCCGCAGCGCTTTGCCGATGCTCTGACGCGCGAACATCACTTTCAGCAAGCCGTGGCCGTGCTGCTTGAACCTCTGGAGCAAGAACTGCACAACCAACCGCAGCTGGGCGGAGTCAGCCCCTGTGCGGCAGACATCGGCATCTTTCCCTTTGTGCGTCAGTTCGCCGCCGTTGACCCCGAGTGGTTCGAGGTCTTGCCTCTGCCAGCGGTGAAGGCATGGCTGGCGGGTTGGTTGGAGAGTGGGTTATTTGCCGAGTCGATGAAAAAGCCGGTGCTTTAGCTGGACGAGTCTGCCATCTCAACCCAGCGGCGAAACACCGACCACCCGAGCATGCAAAACAAAGGTGATCAGCCCCCAAAGCACAGCACCCACGCCGACTGTGATGAGCGTGGCAGATGTTTGGGGTGAAGCGGCTTGCGCGGATTCAAGGGACACCTGCGCTTGCATTTCGGCTTGGATGCGGTCGCGTGCACGCGCCGATTTGAAGTTCATGACCGACCACGCCAAAAACGCACCGAACAAAATCAGATCAGCCAAATTCCCGTTGGACAACAAATGCGCCAAGGCCCACACCTTGACCGACAACACCATCGGGTGGCCCAAGCGAACTTTGAAATGGTTGGCAGGGATGTACGTTGCAACCAGCAAGATACTTGCAAACAACATCAGCAACACACTGACATGGCGCGTCGCGATGGGGGGCTGCCAGATGACAACCGGCTCCAGCCGCACTTGGGCATAGCCAACGATCAGGGCATAAAAACCCAACAAAGACACCAAAGCGTAGACCCCTTTGAACGGCTTCTCACCCCAGGCCTCAATGGTTTTGGTTCGCCATCCTTCAGCAAAAATGCGCGTGGAATGCGCGCCTAAAAAAAGAACCAAACCCAAGATCAACCACGTCATACCAACTCCTTGTGAAGGACAGAATAGACATTGTCTAGGAATTTGACCTCAAAGCTTCAGACATGACGGGTCATGTTTTGCGGCCGTTGACTCTCGCCGCCATCAAGTCGCAGCAATCAGGTCCAGGGCGTCAAGCCGCCAAGCCATTCAAAAACTCATCCGCCCGCGCTATGCGTATGTCGCCCAGTGCATGGCTGTGGGTTAAATGGCGCAGCAACTGCACCGCTTGCGCTTGGGGCTGCTCGCGGGCAAAGCGCAGCAGGGCGCGGTGGGGTTTGATGTCTGACAGTTTGCATTCCACCAAGTGTGTGAGCTGGCCTGTGTGGCTCAGTGCAAAGTCCACCTCGGCCCCATCTTTGGTGCGGATGTAGTGCAGCCCGGTTTCTTGGCCTTGAACATCGTGCTGCCACTGCACATGCTTGTGCAAAGCGGTGGCCACCAGGTTTTCAAAGCGCAGGCCGCCGTCGCCCACCACCAGACCGGTGTCGTAAAAGTAAACCTTGGGCGCTTGCAGCACGGCACGTGCAATGTTGTCGTGAAAAGGGCGCACCACAAAGACGATGTAGAGCGCCTCCAAAATGTCGAGGTATTTTTTAAGTGTGACGGGCGAGACGCCCAGGTCGCGCCCAATGCTGGCCAGCGACAGGGGAGAGCCCACACGCGAGCGCAGCATTTCGGCAAACAGACGAATGGCGTTGACCTCTTGAATGCGCGAGAACTCCAGCACATCGTTGCGCACCAGGCCATCAAAGTATTGCCTGCGCCAGCGTTCGGCCTGTTCGTTGTCGGTGGCCAAGCATGGTTCTGGAAACCCGCCACGCTCAAGCAAATGCGTGAGCGCCGCATCGGGCGCGGCCCCTGTTTGTGCGCACCATTCGCGCACAGATATCGGGTGCAGTCGCAGCCCAAAGAAGCGCCCAGCCAACGACTCGCCGCTTTGCCGAAAGGTGTCCATGCGGGCGCTGCCGGTGACCAACAACTGCTGAGCGGCGGGTTTGCCATCAACAACGCCTTTGAGCCAGGCTTTCCAGTCGGGCATTTTGTGGATTTCATCCAGCACCAGCAGCGGTGCCAGCGGGTTCCAGCGTTGGTGCAGGATGATGGCCCGGTCTGCAGGCACGTCGTAGTTGAGGTATTGCCCGCCTTGCTGGGTGATGAGCTGGCGGCTGAGCGTGGTTTTACCGACCTGGCGTGGGCCAGTCAGGAAAACCATTTTTTGAGCCAGGTCGGCCTGCACACGGTCATCAAGGTAGCG
>CAITHK010000156.1 GCA_903892175.1 uncultured Burkholderiales bacterium
ATTTGACCCACAGCGTCAGGCGGTTTTGCTTGTGGGCGGGGACAAGGGCGGCGCAGATCAAAAACGTTTTTACAAGCGATTGATTGCTGTGGCGGATAACCGGTATAGCGAGCATCTGGCAACGTTAGATGACGCAACAGTAAAGGAGCCGAAAAATGGCAAGAAAACTCGATGACATCATGGCGGCATTGCCCGCACAGCGCCGCGCTCGGATTGAGGGCCGTGCCATGGAATTGGCCACCCTCAAAGACCTCCGCAAGGCTGCAGAGCAAACCCAAGAAAGTTTAGCCGTAACACTTGGGGTGGGGCAAGACACGATTTCGCGCTTGGAAAAGCGCAGCGACATGCTGCTCTCCACGCTGCGTCACTATGTGGAAAGCATGGGCGGCAAGCTAGAGTTGGTAGCTCAATTTCCCAATCGCCCGCCTGTGGTCATAGATCATCTTGGCGTTGAAAAATCCGCAAGCGACCTTGGTTCGAGTCGAACTGGCCGTACCCGTTCCGCTCGGGCTGTTGCTTGATTTTTTGGGCGAATGTTTCATCAGATTCACGATTTTTCGCTGGGCTTGACGTTGGCATTCATATTCCTGCTTGCCACCAATACCTTAAAAGCCAACCCTAACCGGTTGGCTTTTTTTTGCCTACTACCGCGTGTTTACGCGGGTTCCTGCGGGTTCTTGCGGACTGCGGAGAGAGTCATTTCTGCCAGTAACCGGCAGGTTTTACTCTCCGTTTGCACATTCTCTCTCCGACCCTACCCACCCGTTGCAGGCCGAAGTCCGGAAGGCACACTCGTCACCCTCATATAAATCAATGACTTACGCACGGACGAATCAATCGGTTTTTTTGTGGCATTGGTAGGCTGGGGGAATTTAAGCCAAAATTTCACCATCGCATATCATTTGAGCAATGAAAAATCGAACTTGGCTTATATCGTGGATCGGTGCAGCCGACCTCGAGTGCGCTGAGGACAAGCGTGGTTCTGACCTTGGCCCCATCGCGACGGCCTTGTGCGGCGTAAAACGCTACGACCGCGTCTACTTGCTCACCAACTACGACTTTGACAGAAGTAAGGGTTACTGCACTTGGTTGGAGGCGGTGTCTAAATACGAATCTTCCGCGATCGACCTCTATAGCGTTGACCTCACCAGTCCCATCGATTACGGGGACATCTACACCCAAGTCAGTTCAAACCTCCAGCAGGCAGGCTTGCCGCGCGATGACGTAGAACTCACTTTTCACGTCAGTCCCGGTACACCAGCAATGGCCGCCATCTGGATCATTCTGTCGAAGACGCGTTTCCCAGCCAAGTTGATCCAAACCTCCAGAGAAAAAGGCGTCGAGTCTGTTGATTTTTTCTTGGATTTAGCCAGCGACTTCCTTCCAGAATATCTCCAACGAAGCGGTGAGCGGGTCCGGCGACTGTCTGACGCAGCCCAACTCTCAACCCCAGAGTTTGAGAAGATCATTCATCAAAGCCAGTTGGTTACCGACCTAATTAGTCTTGCTCGCCGAATTTCTGTGTACGAGGTGCCCGTCCTGATTCTGGGGGAGACTGGTACTGGCAAGGAGTTGTTTGCAGAGGCCATACATGCAGCAAGCCCAAGGTCGGGGCAGCCGTTCGTCGCAGTTAATTGCGGAGCCATTGCGCCAGAGCTAGCCAACTCGGAACTATTCGGCCATAAAAAAGGTGCATTTACAGGAGCAACAGCCGACAGAAAAGGACACTTTCTGGAGGCTTCAGGTGGAACGCTTTTTCTTGACGAAGTGGGCGACTTGCCATTGGATACCCAGGTCCGCTTGTTACGCGCGCTGCAGTCGCAGGAAATTACCCCAATGGGGCAGTCCAAGCCCATCAAAATAAACACTCGCATCCTGGCGGCAACACACCGTGATTTAGCAGCCGATGTGGCTGCAGGTCGCTTCAGGGAAGATCTTTTTCACCGCCTGGCCGTAGGCATTCTTCAGCTGCCGCCGCTACGGGAACGTACGGGTGATGTGGAATTACTGACGCACCATTTTTTGGCAAGCATCAACGCAGATTCGGCAGGCAGGCCCGAAGCACAAAATAAGACCATTACACCGGCCGCACTTAAGCTTTTGCAGTCACATACCTGGCCTGGCAACATCCGCGAGCTGTACCACACGCTGTTGCGTGCAGTCATTTGGTCTGCAGGTCCGGACGTTAGCGACCACGACATCCACGCTGCGATGCTTCCTGTGGCGCGAACCGCAGGGCAGAATCAATTCCCATTGCTAAGTGACGGCTTTGAGTTGCAAGAGCGGTTAGATGATGTAGCGCGCAACCTGATAGCACAGGCTCTGCAGCAGTCGGGACAACGCAAATCCGCCGCTGCACAACTGCTTGGTTTTGCAAATCATCAGACACTTGCCAATTGGATGAAGCGATTGGGCATGAACTCCGAAACTTCACAAAACTAAACGCCCGAATGTAAATTAAATTATTTAAAAGTAATTTAATTTACAATTAACTCTTGTTTGATTCATCTAAGTGGTTGATTCATATGAGAGTCTTAAGTGCCGAGCGGCTGGCATGGATCTCGCGGATATTAAGGCAACAAACCTTAGGAGATCTAAATGGAAAAAATGAATTTTGAGCAAATTGTGAGTGACGCCGTCGCGTTACAAGGCCGACCCTTCGAGATGCGTGCATGCCCTGATCAGTACCTCGGTGCATTGACGGAAATTATTGGAAAACCCCAATTCCCGATGCGCGAAAGTGTAATTAAACGGTCAAACAGTCCGTGTTTGATCATGGTTCTGGAGTCGCCGCATGTAGATGAGTTCAAAGATGAACCCGGCCCAGCCAAAGGTTTTACCGGTGAGATGATTCGAAAATACCTTCCCGACGCGTTGGGTCGTCCATCATTGGAGGGGATGGGGCTTCTGCTTCTGAACGCAGTTCAGTACCAATGCTCATTGGGTAGTAACACGGTTGTTTATCGAGATCGAATTTTTAGAGCAGCTTGGAGTCAAGGGGGCAAAGAGAATTTCCTAGCCCGCTTCCAATCTGTGGTCATGCCTGAAGACTGGGTCATGAACTGCTGCACCAAGGGTAATGACTTTGAAATAAACACGCCTTTGCGATCCTTGGTGGAACTTGCTGTAAGGCAGACGGTACCGCAGGTTCAGACAATACGAAGAATGCACCCGGCCTCATGGAGAGATCAAGCTTGGAGAGGTAAAGAGTGGCGACACCATGAAACGGAATTGGTTCAAGCGAAGATCGGCTAAATGTACTTAATTTGAAATACCAAACTGGCAGTAAAAAAGGAAAAAATCATGAGAATCATTACTGTGTCCGTTATAAAAAGTAGCCATGCAAATTGTGACTCGCTGCCGTTGCGATTTGGCATCCATTTTCGTAGTGATCAAAAGTTGGAACTTGAGGTCACTAAAGACCTGGGACGTGACCCTGGATATCCAGATCGCTTTCATGTTGAAGCGAAATTTCGAGATCCCACAGCGTTAGATGCGAAAGAGCACCAAGGGCACTTCGTTTTGGGAGAGCGTTTTCAGGAGATGTATCCAACACTCGTGACCGTTTGGAGTGGTGACCGTGATACAGAGTGGGGCCTGTCGAACACAATGACAGCACTGCGAAAAGATGGATTTGTGACGGTCGAACATCTGTTAGAGATGCACCCACTGTATTTGGCAGGCAAGGTCACGGATTCAGCAGGACTGATGAAATACCTCAGTTCTAGCATTGCAAAGAAAGACGTAGAGCGATTTGAGCGTGTTGCGTCCCAAGCAAGAGCTGAAACCGCACTTGCCATCAAGAATTTGGAAGCGGCGCGTGAGGATGCTGAGATTGCTCGAAATAAGGCAGAGCGTATG
>CAITHK010000157.1 GCA_903892175.1 uncultured Burkholderiales bacterium
GCGCCCAAAATTCTGATCTTCATCGTGTCGCTTCCTTTGCGGGGTCAAGATTAACCCAGAACTTGGCGTGTAGCGGCACAGTCTTTGCTAATGCAAAAGGGTTAGAGCCAAGCGCCATCGCCTCAACCACGCGCCCGTCGCCAACTTAGAAAGATCGTCATGTCAACTCGCCCAACACTTCGTGGTGGACAACCGCCCCGGCGCTGGAGGCAGCGTGGGTGGCAGCTATGTGGCGCAGTCCCCCGCCGATGGCTATGTGTTGATGCTCTCCAACTCCACGCCCATTTCGATTGGGCCATTTGCTTTGGACAAACAACCGTATGACCCGGTAGAGGCCTTCACCCACATCGCCTCGGTAGGTGCTGCACCCTGTGTGGTGATGGCCTACCCGGCTTCAG
This sequence comes from uncultured Burkholderiales bacterium, assembly GCA_903892175.1. GTDB lineage: Bacteria > Pseudomonadota > Gammaproteobacteria > Burkholderiales > Burkholderiaceae_C > Limnohabitans. Next base: position 399 of record CAITHK010000157.1, read on the forward strand.
GCATTCGCAGCCTGAATGACTTGCAGGCTTTCGCTCGCAAAGAAGGCCGGCTCGACTTTGGTTCTGGCGGACCCGCATCCATTGGCCACATCTACGGCGAGTTGATGAAGAAAGAGTTAGGCCTCAACATGGTGCATGTGCCTTACCGTGGTGGTGCACCCATGACCACCGATTTGATTTCGGGCGTCATTCCTGTGGGCATGGACGTGTTGACCGCCTATGTGCCGTACTTCAAAACCGGCCAATTGGTGCCTCTGGCTGTGACCTCCGCCAAGCGCTCGCCTCTGGTGCCCGACGTGCCCAGCATCACCGAGCTGGGCAACTACCGCAAGCTGGTGCTCGACAACTTCTTTGGCGTGTCAGGCCCCGCCAAAATGCCCGCTGAGGTGGTGGCACGCATCCACAGCGCCTGCAATGAGGTGATGGCGCAAGCCGACATCAAAAAGCGCATGCTCGATTTGGGCATCACCCTCAGCCCAAGCTCAACCGCCAGCTTCACGGCCTATGTGCGGGATCAGGTGGAAACCTTGGCACCAGCGGTCAAGGGTGCTGGCGTCAAACTTTAAATGTCGGCTTGGTACATATCACACAGCCGCTCGCCGCGGCTGTGTACGTTTTAGCCAATGGCTTCAAACAACACGTCTTGTGCACCTTGCCAGAGGATTTTTTTACCCATGGCCGCCAAGTGTTCGCGTCCTTCCGCCACTGTCAAAAAGTGGTTGCCCGCCAGTTGCCCCATCTTGCTTGAAAAGCTGCATGCCCCATAAGCCCAGATGATTTCGGTCTCACTGTAGCCCCCCGGGTAGAACAAGATGTCGCCCACTGAGGGGTGGCTGGTGTGGTTCTCATAAGCGAGGCCGGGTGACCAGTCGCCCAGCGGCACCCACACGCCCTCGCCGCTCCAGCGCACATGGATGAGTTGCTGCTTGTAGGGCAGCAATTTTTTAAAAGCCGCCACGGTCTGCGGCGCATCGGGATGGGTGTGCGCCACAAACGTAAAGCCTGCGGCGGTGATGCGAATTTTTTCAGTCATGGGGCATACCTTGGTGTGTGATCGCGGACCGGTTCAGGCCTGCGGTTGGTCAATCCATTTGGTCACGGTGGGTGCTTTCCAAGTGGCCACTCGATCCAGCAACAACGCCGCATCTGCGTCCAACACCAACATGTCGCGGTGCTCGGTCTTCATGAAGCCTTCTTGCACCGCCAGGTTGAGCATGGCCATCATCGGGTCAAAAAAACCACGGACATTGAGTGCGCCACAGGCTTTGTGCTGGTCGCCCAATTGGGTCAAGGTCGCCGCTTCAAACAACTCTTCCAAAGTACCCAATCCACCGGGCAAGGCGATAAACGCATCGGCCAAGCTGGCCATGCGCGCTTTGCGCTCGCGCATGTTGTCCACCACGTCGTGGTGGGTCAGGTGCGGGTGCAAATGGCCACGCTCGAACAAACGCCGATTGATCACACCCGAGACCGAGCCTCCGCCCTCCAACATCGTGTCGGCCAACACCCCCATCAACCCTTTGTTGGTGCCACCGTAGACCAGGATCAAGCCACGTTTGGCAATCTCTTGACCCAGGCTCACGGCGGCTTGGCGGTAGGCGTCTGAAAACCCAAAATTGGAACCACAAAACACAGCAATACTGCGCAAAGAAGGGTGCGACATAAACGCTTTCAGCTCAAAGAAAAGTCATTCTTGCGCTGGGTCCAACCGGTCATGCGCATCTCGAAAAATGCGGACACGGCGTACAAGGCAATGCCCAACACCGCCAGGATGAACAAGCCCGCAAACACCATCGGCACATCAAAGTTGCCACTGGCAATGATCATCACGTTGCCAATGCCTTTGTTGGCCGCCACGGTCTCCGACAAGACGGTGCCGACAAACGCCAAGGTGATGGCGATCTTGAGTGAGGCAAACAAATACGGCAGCGCGCGGGGCAAACCCACGTTCCACAAGATGTCGAGCTTGGACGCACCCAGCACCCGAAACACGTCTTCCAACTCGGGCTCGGTGGTGGCCAAGCCGGTGGCCACGTTCACCACCACGGGGAAGATGCAGATCACCGCCGAGGTCAAGATGGCGGGCACCGTGCCCGAGCCAAACCACACCACAAAAATTGGCACCACCGCCACCTTCGGGATGCTGGAGAACCCCACCAACAGCGGATAAGCCACGTCATACGCCAGCTTGGAAGAGCCAATCACAGCGCCCAAGAGCACGCCCACCAAGACGCCGATGGCAAAGCCGGCCACAGTGGTGTAGAGGGTCTGCACGGTATGCGGCCACAACAGTGGCATTTTTTGCCACAGCACCCCCGCAATTTGACTGGGTTTGGGCAAGACCAAATCGGAGACACCCAAGGCCACACAGGCCATTTCCCAGAGTACGAAAAAACCGATCAGCACAGACGCTGACAGAATGTTGTGTTGGATGTTTTTAGACAACGGGCTCATGACACGCTTTCAAAGGTAGAGGCCTTGGCCGAAGTCGCTGGATGGGCGGATGGGTCGTCTTCGGTGCGAGCCTGGGCAATGCACATGCGCAGTTGTTGCACCAGGCTGGCGAACTCGGGGGAGTAGCTTTTCTCTAGCGTTCTTGGGCGCTCAAAAGGCACCGGGCTGTCTTGCAAAATGCGGCCCGGGCGCGAGGTCATCACACAAATGCGTGTGGCCAAATAGGCCGCCTCACGCAAGTCATGGGTCACCAACAACACCGTGGGCTGGTGGGTCATCCACAGGTTTTGCATGATCGACCAAAGCTCTTCGCGGGTGAACTGATCAAGGGCACCAAAGGGTTCGTCTAGCAACAGCAGTTGTGGCTCATGGATGAGCGCACGGCACAGCGAGGCGCGCTGCAACATGCCACCCGACAATTGCCAAGGTCGCTTGTCGCCAAAGCCTTTCAAGCCCACTTGCGTCAGCAATGCATCGGCGCGCTCGGCGAACTCGGTGTGTTTCTTCTTGGCATAGTCTTGGCGAAACGGCTGCACGATCTTCAAAGGAATCAGCACGTTCTCGCGAATCGTCAGCCAAGGCAGCATGGTGGGGTTTTGAAACGCCATGCCAATGCGCACCCCGCTAGCCGCTTGGCCACTGCGCCCCAGCACACCCACCTCGCGCCCGCCCACAATCACGCCGCCAGAACTCGGTGCCAGCAAACCCGCCACCAACTTCAAAATGGTGGATTTGCCACACCCGCTGGGCCCCACCAGAGCCACGAACTCGGAGGGCTGGATGTGCAAGTCGGTGTGGTCCAGCGCCACCGTACCCGCACCGTATTGCAAGCTCACATCGGAGAGTTGAATCAGTGACATCTCAGGCCCCCGTTGGCAACGCGTGGGTGGGCAAGCCCTCGGGCGGGGTGAGGATGGCTTGGGTGTAATGCTCGGTGTTTTTAGGCTGGGGCTTGGGCATGCGCTGCACGCTCTTGACCGATTTGCCCCAACCCGCCGCTTCGCTCACCAAGTGACCATCGCGCATCACAAAACGGCCACGCACCAAGGTGTGCAAGGGGTAGCCCTGCACCGAGCGTCCGTTCCATGGCGAAATTTTGCTGATGCTTTGCAACTTGCCTTGCGAGAGCACGCCCGTGCGGTCCATGTCGACCACAGCGATGTCGGCATGCGCGCCCGCTGCAATGACGCCCTTGGTGCCGTACAAGCCCCAAGCCTTGGCGGGGTTGACCGAGCTCCAACGCACATAGTCCATCAAGCTGGCACGCTGGCGGTTGACCTCGGTCAGCATCAAGGGCATTTGGGTTTCGACACCCGGAAAACCGCAGTCGCAGTCCCAAATATTGGGCCGGGTTTTTTCTTCCGGCGTGTGCGGCGCATGGTCGGTGGCAATCATGTCGATCACGCCTTCCATCAAGGCGTCCCACAGCGGCTGGTTGTGGCGCTGCTCGCGAATGGGGGGGTTGACGCGCAAGATGCCGCCCAAGCGCAGCATGTCTTGGGTGTTGAGCAACAAATACTGGGGACAGGTTTCCACCGTCACATCCACCCCGCGACGTTTGGCGTCGCGCAACAAATACAACGAATCGGCGGCACTGTGGTGCGCAATGTGCACCCGCGCCCCCGTCCATTCGGCCAGCGTCAACACGCGGCCAATGGCTTCGATTTCACACACCGCTGGGCGTGCGGCCAAATGGGCCAGCGCATCTATGCGCCCGGCCTTGACCAAGTGGTCTTGTCGGCGCGCCATGATGGACGAGTTCTCGGCATGCACCACGGTACGAATGCCCAAGGGTGCGAGTTTTTCAAAACCCTCCAGCAAAGCGCCATCGGTGGGTGCAGGCAAGTTGCCAAAGGTGTTGCCCACAAAGGCCTTGAAGCTGGTGACACCGGCTTCGAGCAGTTCGTCCAAACGGTCGAGCGTGTCGTCACCCAGCAAGCCGTGAATGCCAAAGTCCACGTACGACGACTCGGCGGCTTTGAGCTTGAGGTTCAAGGCGTCCAGCGTGCCGGTGGCCGGTTTGGTGTTGGGCATCTCAAACACGGTGGTCACGCCGCCACAGGCTGCCGCCGCAGAACCGCTTTTCCAGGTTTCTTTGTTCGGGTAACCGGGGTCGCGAAAGTGCACATGGCTGTCGATGGCACCCGGCAGCAGGTACAAGCCCTTGGCCGACAGCTCTTGGCGCGCAGGCGGCATGGTGTCGTCGTGGCCCACAGCCACGATGTGCTCACCGGCAATCGCCACCGAGGCTTCGAAAATGTGGTCGGGTGACACCACCTTGGCGCCACGGATCACCAGGTCAACGTCAGGTCGCAAGCGCATGGCATCTCCTCACAACATGGCCCAGCCGCCATCGACCGGCAAGTCCACGCCGGTGATTTGACGGGCCAAGTCACTGGCTAAAAACAAACAGGCGTGGGCAATGTCTTCGTCGGTGGAGACACGCTTCATGGCGTAGTCAGCGGCATGGCGCGTCATGGCCTCTTCCAGGCTGATGCAAAGTTTGTCGGCCATGTTGGCGCACACCTTGTCGCGAAAACGCGGGCCGTCCACCATGCCGGGAGCCACGCAGTTGACGTTGATGTTGTGCGGCCCAGCTTCCAACGCAAAGCTTTTGGTGATGCCACGCAAGCCCCACTTCGAGGCCGAATAGGCCATGCGCCCAGCACGCCCACGCATGCCAAAGGTGCCTCCCACATTGACCACTTTGCCGTAGCGTTGCGCCACCATGCTGGGCAGCACGGCGTGCAGGGTGTTGAAGCACCCGGTCATGTTGAGCTCCACAATTTGGTTGAACTCATCGGTGCTGGTTTCCCAACCGGTCTTACCTATCGGGCCCGAGCCACCAGCGACATTGACCAAGATGTCGATGCGACCAAACGCAGCCAAGGTCTGTTGGGCCAGGGCTTCGGTTTGCGCTGGGTCGGTCATGTCGCAGGGCACCACATGCACGGTCACACCGAGCGTGCGAGCCTCTTGGGCCACCGGCTCAATGGCGGCGAGGTCTCGGCCCGCCAGCACCAGGTGAGCGCCCTCTTTGGCAAAAGCCAAACTGATGGCTCGACCCATGCCTTTGGCGGGCCCGGTGATCACAGTCACCTTGTTCTTGAGTTGCAGGTCCATCAAGCGCTTTCAGAATTTGCTGATCAAGTCAGCACGTGCGGGCAGGTAGCGGCGGTCAAACACCTCGTCCACCGTGGGGGTGCGGGGCAGTTGGTTGGCCTCGACCACCACGCCAATCGAACGCTTCATGCGCTCGGTGTCGATGTCACCCAAGCCGATGCGCGCGATCTCGGGGTGGTTCATCTCTTCTTTGATGGTGGCGATCAAACGCTCTTTCTCCAGGTCACGCTTAAGCAAAGGCTCGCGGGCCATCAGCGCATCCATGCCGGCTTCGGGGTTGGCCACCACCTCTTTGATGGCACGGTTGAGCGCTTTGACAAAGCCTTGCACGGCCTTGGGGTTGTCGCGCACAAAACCGCGTGAAAACAAAATCGCATTGGAGTACAGGTCGATGCCATGGTTGCCGTAGTTGATGAAGCGCAGGTCTTTGTCGGGGTCTAAGCCGACCAACTTGGCACTGAACCAAATGGTGTTGATGTAGCCAAAAATACCGTCCACCTGACCACGCACCAGCATTTGCTCGCGCAGGTTGGGCGCCATGTTGGAGATGGTGACTTTGCTGGCATCGAACTTGGCAGCTTTGGCCAAGGCTGGGAACAACTTCAGGGCGCCGTCGTTGGCAGGACCCCCAATGTTCTTACCCTCAAAATCTTTGGGCGTTTTGATCGGGCTGTCTTTTTTGACCGCGATGGTGAAAGGCGGCGTGTTGTAAATCATGTAAACGGCCACTGGGGCTTCGGCGGGACGCTTAGCCGCAAAGTCGATCAAAGCATTCATGTCGCCAAAGCCTGCGTTGTAGGCACCGGCAGCGATCTTGGCCACTGGTGCAGACGAGCCCTCGCCTTGGTCGATCTCCACATCCAGGCCTTCGGCTTTGAAATAGCCTTTGTCTTGCGCCAGAAAAAACCAGGCTTGTGGGCCTTGGTACTTCCAGTTCAACACCATCTTGATTTTGGTTTGCGCCATGGCTGCGGGAGCCAGGCTCAGGGCCATCACAGCCAGCACGCCAGACAGCACGGTGGCCAATTTGGGTTTGAAAGTCAAAGTCATCAACAACTCCTTCAGGTTAAAAGTCAGACAGATTTACGGCGTTTAGATTTGGCCGAGGCAGAAGAAGGCTTGAGCTGGGCCAACCCTTCCAGCAAGGTGGTGGTGTTGGAGACAAGCCATGCAGCTGTTGCACCACGTAAAGAATGGCGCGGCTCACATAGCTGGGTGACACTGTGCTGCAGACGTCTTCGAGCAGCACACAGTCGTAGCCCAAAAAGTTGGCGTCTTGCAAGGTCGAGAACACACAGCGATCGGTGTTGACGCCTGCAAACAGCAAGGTGGTGGCCCCTTGCAAGCGCAGCACGCTGTCGAGTTCGGAATCCCAAAACCCCGACAAGCGGTGTTTGAACACCACCATGTCTTCGGGCAACACGGGCAAGGCATCAATCACTGCGGCACCCCAGGTGCCGGGCACCAACGAAGGCCCATGGTCCTCGGGTGAATGTTCGGCATAGCCCACACCGTCTGGTGTGCGCTTGGCTTTGAACTGCATGGTCGGGCCGAGGTTGAGGCGGTCGGGGCGTACGCCCCAGTTCAGCCACAACACCTTGCCGCCTGCTTCGCGCCACGGCCCCAGCAGTGCGTTGAGCGGGGCCACCGGGCGAAGCAGGGCCTTCAAGCTCAAGCCCCTTTGACCAAACCAACCTTTGGGATGGCAAAAGTCGTTTTGCATGTCCACCACGATCAACACGGTTCGCACCACATCAATCTCAATGCACTGCGGCTGTGCATCTAAGCGCACGCTTTTAGCGCGCAGCTGTGGACGAACGAAGCTGACGCGCTCGGCATTGACATCCCACCGATGCAAGGCGGAGGGTCCATAGGAGGTGCTGGCACTGGGCGGCGAGGCCTGGGTTGTGGCGGCGTTGGTGCGTTTCATGCCCTGTGTGTACGCACGTGACGTGCCAAAACACGTTGCCTATAAATGTTTTTTAACGTTTTACCCGATGCTTAAAAAGCAACGCACATGGCCTTGTTATTGCATGACACAACAACCCAAGCCCACACCTGCCATGAACCACCTGCGCTTTTTGAACTACATCGACGAGATTGCCCGTGCTGGATCGATCCGGCAAGCGGCAGAGCGTCTGCATGTGGTGGCCTCTAGCGTCAATCGGCGTTTGCTCGACTTTGAAGAGGAGCTGGGCACGCCCATTTTCGAGCGACTGCCGCACGGTATGCGGCTCACTGCTGCGGGCGAGCTGTTCATCAACTACATCCGCAGCCACCGAGCGGCTTTGGACCAAACCCGTTCGCACATTGAAGAGCTCAAGGGGCTTCGACGGGGGCAGATTCGCTTGTTGGTCAGCCAAGGCGTGGCGGTGAGCTTTTTGCCGCGTGCCATTGCTTTGTTTCAACAGACCCACCCCATGGTCGAATTCCATGTGCTGGTGTTGGACCATGTGCAAGCCCTCAACGCCTTGCGCAACTACCAAGCTGATTTGGCCTTGGTGTTGAACCTGCCCGACGAAGCAGACATCGAACGTTTGCTGGTGTTGCCTCAGCCCTTGAAGCTGATGCTGCACCGCAGCCATCCCTTGGCCAGTCAACGCGAAGTGCGTCTGCGCGATGCCTTCAATTACCCGGTGGTCCTGCCCGACGCGGATTTTGGTGCCAGACGCCTGTTGCAGCGCTACCTCAAGCGCAGCAGCTTGACGCTGGCACCCGTCATCACCAGCAACAGCTTTGAATTTTTGCGCGGCTGCTTGCACCACAACCAGATGGTGAGTTTTCAGTTCGACATAGGCTCGCAAGACGAGGGCGGCCAGTTGGCCGTGCGCGACATTGCAGAGCGTGGTTTTCCAAGCGGCGAGCTGGTGCTGGCGCGTTTGCGCGGGCGGCAACTCGAAGTCATCACCAACGTCTGGGTCGAAGCCCTTCAGCAACAGTTGCAAAAACCCACAGCCCACATCCACAAAGTTTGATATCGGAGAAACCTCACATGCAACAACAAATCATCACGGTGCAGCGCGTGCTGTGCCAAGGCCCGTCCGATCTGTCGGGCGTGCAGCAATTGGTTGACCAGGGCTTGCTGGACCCGCGCCACATCGTCGCGGTGATGGGCAAGACCGAAGGCAACGGCTGCGTCAACGACCACACGCGCGACTTTGCCAGCATGGCTTGGTGCCATTGGCTGGCGCCACACCTGGGGTGCAGTCCTGAAGAAGCCCACCAGCGCGTGGCCTTGGTGATGTCTGGCGGCACCGAAGGCGTGCTGTCACCGCACTTCACTGTTTTCTCACGCCAATGGGTGAACACACAATCGCCCTCACCCACCCCCCGCTTGGTGGTGGGCGTGGCCCAAACCCGTGACTTTGCGCCTTGGGAGATGGGGCGCATGGCCCAAATCCAGGCCACCGCGCAAGCGGTCAAAGCAGCCATGCAAGAAGCGCAAATCGAACAGGCAGCCGATGTGCACTTTGTGCAAATCAAATGCCCCCTGTTGACCATGGACAAAATTCGCGCGGCACAACAACAAGGCCACGACACGGTCACCCACGACACCTACGAGTCGATGGGCTATTCACGCGCAGCCTCGGCCTTGGGCGTTGCGCTGGCTTTGGGTGAAGTCACGCCAACACAACTGAGTGACGACACCGTCATGCGCGACATGTCGCTGTATTCGTCCACGGCCTCGGCCTCTTCGGGCATTGAGCTGGAGAACAACGTGGTGGTGGTGCTGGGCATGTCACGCGCGGGCCAATCCAACTTGGCCATCGCCCACACCGTGATGCAAGACGCGATCGACGCTCGCTCAGTGAGTCAGATGCTGCACGCCTGCGGTTTGCTGAACACGTCTGACACCACGGGGGCCGAAACCCCGCAACTGGTCAACCTGCTGGCCAAAGCCGAAGCCGCACCCAGCGGCAAAATTCGCGGCACGCGTCACACCATGCTCGACGACTCCGACATCAACGCCACCCGCCATGCGCGGGCCGCCGTGGGCGGTGTGCTGGCCAGCCTGACCGGGCATACCGCCCTGTACGTCTCCGGCGGTGCAGAACACCAAGGGCCTGCGGGCGGGGGGCCGGTGTGTGTGATTTATCAGGCCTTGCCTGACTGAAACCTTCCTTGCTTTATGCCCCATAGGCATATACGCCCAACTAACAAATCGTTTGATTTGGCATAAGAGGCGATTACAGTCGCCGCCATGCAAGATTTTGGTTTCGTGTTTGCTGGCTTTTTTGTCGGTGTGATCGTCGGTTTGACGGGGGTGGGCGGCGGCTCGCTGATGACGCCGTTGTTGATCTTTTTCTTTGGCGTTAAGCCCTATTTGGCCGTGGGCACCGACTTGCTGTTTGCGGCTTTCACCAAGGCAGGCGGCACGCTGAGCATGGCGCGTCAGCGTCTGGTGCCCTGGCGTGTGGTGTTCTCTCTGTGCGCGGGGAGCTTGCCCGCTTCGGCCTTGACCTTGTGGGTATTGCACACCGTGGGGCCGTCTGACCCGGCGGTGCAGCATGTGATGACCTTTACACTTGGCGTCGCGCTGCTGTTGACCGCCTGTGCCATGCTCTACAAAGCCATTCGCGGCAAACAAGCGCCTGCCAGCGTGGCCGCACCCGATCTGTCGCAAGCCACCCTGCCCCGTCACTGGGCCTTGCCCGTGTTGTTTGGTGCGGTGATTGGCACCTTGGTCACGCTCACCTCGGTGGGGGCTGGGGCCATTGGCGTGACGGTGTTGATGATCCTGTACCCGCAACTGCCCTTGTCGCGCATCATCGCGGCAGACATTGCCTACGCCGTGCCTTTGACCTTGATGGCGGGCTTGGGCCACGCCTCGCTGGGGTCGGTGGACTGGTCGCTGCTGTTGCTGTTGCTGGCGGGTTCTTTGCCCGGCATTTGGGTCGGTTCGCGGCTGGTGCACAAAACACCAGAACGCGTGATCCGTTCGATTCTTTCTGTGTTGCTGGCCTGGGCCGGCAGCAAACTGGTTTTAGCCTGATTTTCAAGATGTACCAATACACCGAATTTGACCGAGAGTTTGTCCAATCGCGCGCGGCGCAATACCGCGACCAACTCACCCGCAATCTGGCCGGCACCTTGGGCGACGACGAGTTTCGCCCGCTGCGTTTGCAAAACGGCTGGTACATCCAACGCTACGCGCCCATGCTGCGTGTGGCCGTGCCTTACGGTGAACTCAACAGCGCGCAGTTGCGCGTGCTGGCCACCATCGCCCGCGACTATGACACGCCCTCGCCCGAATTGCTGGCTCAGGCGCAAGCCACGCAAGACAAGATTGGTCACATTGCTGCCCCGAAGCTGACCACGCACTACGCCCACTTCACCACCCGCCAGAACGTGCAGTTCAACTGGATTCCGCTGGAGAAAAGCGCCGACGTGATGGAGCTCTTGGCCAGCGTCAACCTGCACGGCATTCAAACCAGCGGCAACTGCATTCGCAACATCACCAGCGACGAGCGCGCCGGCATTGCGGTGGACGAAGCGGTGGACCCACGTCCTTATGCCGAAGTGCTGCGCCAGTGGAGCACCTTGCACCCTGAGTTCGCTTACCTGCCACGCAAGTTCAAGATCGCCATCACAGGGGCGGTCGAAGACCGTGCCGCCATTGCTTGGCACGACATTGGCCTGCGCGTGCTGCGCAATGCCCAAGGTGAGGTGGGTTTTCAGGTGTTTGTGGGCGGTGGCATGGGCCGCACACCGGTGATTGGCACCGAAATTCGTGCCTTCTTGCCCTGGGACCAAATCATCAACTACCTCGAAGCCGTGGTGCGTGTCTACAACGGCTGGGGCCGCCGCGACAACATCTACAAAGCGCGCATCAAGATTTTGGTCAAGGCCGAAGGCCAGCGTTACTTTGACGAGGTGGAGGCCGAGTACCAGCGCATCTTGGCCAACGGCGCGCACCACACCATTCCCCAAGCCGAGTTGGACCGCGTCAGTGCCTGCTTTATCGCGCCGGTGTTGACACAGTGCAGCGCCTCTGACGCCGAAGCGCGCATTGCCCGCATCTTGAAAGCAGCCGCCGAAGACGATGTGGAATTTGGTCGCTGGATCGAGCGCAATGTGGCCGCCCACAAAAACTCGGACATGCGCGCCGTGACCCTGTCGTTCAAGCGCTTGGGCCAAGCCCCTGGCGACGCCACGGCAGACCAACTCAAGCTGGCCGCAGACTTGGCAGACAAGTACAGCGCCGGTGAAGTGCGTGTCACGCACGACCAAAACCTGCTGCTGCCCTGGGTCGGTTGCGACCAACTGCCCGAGTTGTGGCGCGAAGCGCGCAAGGCGGGTTTTGCCCGCCCGAACATCCATTTGCTCAGCGACATGATTGCCTGCCCCGGTGGCGACTACTGCGCCTTAGCCAACGCCCGTTCGCTGCCCATTGCAGCCGCCATCACAGAGCGTTACCAAGACCTCGACGAGTTGTTTGACCTGGGCGAGATTGACCTGCACATCAGCGGCTGCATCAACTCCTGCGGTCACCACCACAGTGGTCACATTGGCATCTTGGGCGTCGACAAAGACGGTCAAGAGTGGTACCAAGTCACTTTGGGCGGCTCGGATGGCTCCACCCTCAGCGGTGCCGCCAAGGCCGGCAAGGTGGTTGGCCCTTCATTTGCGGCCGACGAGGTGGTAGACGTGATTGAAGCAGTTCTGGAGGTCTACAAAGACCAACGCACAGTGGGCGAAACCTTCACCGACGCCCTGCAACGCGTGGGCTTTGACGCCTTCAAAACCGCTGCCAATGCCGCCCGCCACGCCACCGCGCGCGCCACGGCCTGATCTGTAGAGCACACACCCCATGACACTGCAACTCATCACTTCTTCTGCCCATGCCGACGAGACGGCGGGCCTCGTGTTGGCCAACGATGCCGACGCGCACAACGTAGCCCTTGAGGGCGTGACGCGCATTGACCTGAACTTTCCCAAGTTCACCGATGGCCGCGCCTTCAGCCAGGCGTTTGTGCTGCGCCGTCGCGGCTTCACGGGTGACATCCGCGCCCATGGCGACGTGCTGATTGACCAACTGCTGCAAATGCAACGCAGTGGTTTTTCCAGCGCCGTGCTGCGCGCCGACCAAGACGCGACGCACGGCCAACGCTTGCTGGGCCACTACAAAGGCTTCTACCAAGGCGACGCGGTGCATGCCGCGCCGCATTTTGCTGACGCTGCTTGATGCGAGTCCACATCTCTCGCACCTCTCCCTTCTCACGAACCTGTACCTCCTCACGCACCTCACGCACATTCCTGAGCCGCGCATCCCCATGAGCACTTCCTCTCTTTTTTCTTCACACGGCGCTGCCAAAGCAACCGAAGTGAACGCCCGCGCCAGCGACGACTACGCCGCCAAACTGGCTGAGACACAGGCCATGCTGAAACAAGCCGCCGCCGAGTTTTCTCCCGTCTCGCAAGCCTCCAGCTTGGGCGCAGAAGACGTGGTGATCACCCACCTCATCAATAGCCTGCGGCTGGAAATTCCCATCTTTGTATTGCAAACCGGCGCATTGCACACAGAAACCCTGGCCTTGCTGGAACGCACCGAAGCCAACTCGCACGCGCCCGTCCATGTGTACAAGCCATCCCATGAATCGGTCATGACCTTTGTGCGCACGCACGGCCAAGACGCGATGTACCAAAGCATCGAGCTGCGCAAAGCCTGCTGCGGCATTCGCAAGATGGAACCCTTGGCACGCGCCCTTCAAGGCCAACGCGCCTGGATCACGGGCTTGCGCAAAGAGCAATCCAATGCCCGCGCCGACGTGCCCCTGCGTGATGACAGCGAAGTCGCAAGCAGAGGCTTGAGCAAATTCAACCCCTTGGCCCAATGGACTTGGGGCGATGTGTGGCACTACATCGCCACCCAAGGGGTGGACTACAACCCACTGCACGACCAGTTTTACCCCAGCATTGGCTGCGCGCCTTGCACCCGCGACATCGCCATGGGCGAAGACTTCCGCGCCGGCCGTTGGTGGTGGGAGGACGAGGCCGCCAAGGAATGTGGATTGCATGTGAAGTCTTAACCCACACACCACTGAAGCACACCGAACGAGATCCACCGAGAGTTTGTATGAACGCCAGAACCCACAATGAGTTACACAGCCTGAGCAACGCCCACCTCGATGCGCTGGAAGAAGAAACCATCTTCATCTTGCGTGAAGTGGCCGCCGCTTTTGAGCGCCCCACCTTGCTGTTTTCGGGTGGCAAAGACTCGTTGGTGATGCTCAAGTGCGCCGAAAAAGCCTTTGGCGGAAAAACAAGCCCCTCCGGCAGCGGCCGCATTCCCTACCCGCTGTTGATGATCGACACCGGGCACAACTTCCAAGAAGTCACCGACTTCCGCGATTCACGAGCCCAAGAACTCGGAGCCGAGCTGATCGTGCGCAGCGTGGAAGACTCGATGAAGCGCGGCACCGTGCGCCTGGCCCACCCGGGCGAGAGCCGCAATGTGCACCAGTCGGTCACCTTGCTCGAAGCGATTGAAGAATTCCGCTTTGACGCCTTGATCGGCGGCGCACGCCGCGACGAAGAAAAAGCCCGCGCCAAAGAGCGCATCTTCAGCCACCGCGACAGCTTTGGCCAGTGGCAGCCCAAGGCGCAGCGCCCTGAGTTGTGGACCTTGTTCAACACCCGCTTGCAGCCGGGCGAACACTTTCGCGTGTTTCCCATCTCCAACTGGACTGAGCTGGATGTGTGGCAATACATCGCCCGCGAAAAAATCGCCCTGCCTTCGATTTCTTACACCCACAAGCGCGAGGTGGTCGACCGCCGTGGCCTGCTGGTGCCCGTGACCGAACTCACCCCACCCAAAGACGGCGAAGAGGTGCAAGTGCGCGATGTGCGTTTTCGCACCGTGGGCGACATCACCTGCACCTGCCCGGTGGAGAGCACGGCGGCTACACCTGAGCAAATCGTGATCGAAACCTTGGCCGCTGACGTCAGCGAGCGCGGAGCGACACGCATGGACGACAAAACTTCCGACGCTTCGATGGAAAAGCGCAAAAAAGACGGGTATTTCTAATGAGCAACGACACACAATTTTCAGCCCTCAAATTCATCACCTGCGGGTCGGTGGATGACGGCAAAAGCACCCTGATTGGCCGTTTGCTGGTGGACACCAAAGCTGTGTTGCAAGACCACTTGGCAGGTGTGCAGCGCGCCGGTGAAACCGACCTGGCACTCTTGACCGACGGCTTGAGCGCGGAGCGCGAGCAAGGCATCACCATCGACGTGGCCTACCGCTACTTCAACACCGAGCACCGCAAATTCATCATCGGCGACGCGCCCGGCCACGAGCAGTACACCCGCAACATGGTGACTGCAGCTTCCAGCGCCGATGCTGCCGTGTTGCTGGTGGACGCCACCAAACTCGACTGGCGCAATGCCGAGCTTGAGCTGCTGCCACAAACCCGTCGTCACTCATTGCTGGTCAACCTGCTGCGTGTGCCCTCAGTCGTGTTTGCCATCAACAAGCTCGACGCGGTGGAAGACGCCACCCTGGCCTACCAACACATTGGCGCAGCGCTCAAGAAGTTTGCCCAGGCCGCAGGCATCACCATCACTGCGCTGGTGCCCGTCTCGGCCCTCAAAGGCTGGAACGTGGTCGACTCACAGCCCGATTGGTGCGATTACAACGGCCCCAGCCTCTTGAGCATTTTGGAAGGTTTGCCCGTCACGCCCGCCGAGACCGACGTGGCTTTCAGCTTCCCCGTCCAGTGGGTGGAGAAGTTCCATGACTCCAACGTGACCACCCAAGGCCGGCGCGTGTTCTGGGGCCGTGTGGCCACCGGCAGCGTGGCACCGGGCGACACGGTCAAGGTCTTCCCCAGCGGCCAAACCGCAGTGGTGTCGCAAGTTCTGTCTGCCACCCGCGAACCGCAAAACAAAGCCGCCGGTCACAGTGCGGGCATCGTGCTCGACCGGGAAGTGGATGTGTCACGCGGCGACTGGTTGCTGTCTGCCGAACACGCACCTGAGGCCCAGCGCCAACTCAACACCACCATCGCCTGGATGGACGACGAGCCCTTGGTGGCCGGTCGTGTCTATTGGGCTCTGCACGGTCACCGTTGGGTCAAAGCCAAGGTGCAACGCGTGGTGCACCGCCTCAATGTGAACACTTTGGCAGAAGAAGAAGCCACCGAGCTGGCACCCAACAGCATCGGCCACGTCACCCTTGCCCTGCAAGAGCCTTTGGTGACGCTGCCTTTTGCCCAGTCGCGCATCTTGGGTGCGCTGGTCTTGGTGGACACCGCCAGCCATAAAACCTCAGGTGCCGTGCTGGTGAACTGAAGCGTTTAAAATCAAAAGCCTTGGCGCTCAAACCTTCGCCGCTGAGTCCCTACCTCTTTACCGATTGAATTGTCATGACGCACGTTGTCACCGAAGCCTGTATCCGTTGCAAGTACACCGACTGTGTGGACGTTTGTCCCGTCGACTGCTTCCGCGAAGGCCCTAATTTTTTGACCATCGACCCCGATGAATGCATCGACTGCGCGGTGTGCATTCCCGAGTGCCCCGTCAACGCCATCTACGCCGAAGAAGACGTGCCTGATGGTCAACAGCACATGACCCAGCTCAACGCCGAGTTGTCGCAAATTGGCTGGCCCAGCATCACCAAACGCAAGGCACCGATGCCTGACGCCGACGACTGGAAAGACCGCACCGGCAAGCTGGCCGAGTTGCAGCGCTGATTGACACACCCATGATCGAGACCGACGCCGTCATCGTGGGTGCCGGGCCGGTCGGGCTCTTCCAAGCCTTTCAGCTCGGACTGCAAGACATTCGCTGTCACCTCATCGACGCCCTGCCCCATGTGGGTGGCCAATGCGCCGAGTTGTACGCTGACAAACCCATCTACGACATTCCCGGTCTGCCGTTTTGCACCGGACGCGAATTGGTCGAGCGTTTGCAACAGCAAATTCGTCCGTTTGCCCCCCACTTCCACCTGCACCAAGAAGTCAGCCAAGTGGCGCAAAGGCCCGACGACCGCATCGACGTGCACACTTCGGCGCAGCAACACTTTGTGTGCAAAACCTTGTTCATTGCGGCAGGTGTGGGCGCGTTCCAACCGCGCAAGCTCAACCTAGAAGGTGCTGCGGAGCTGGAAGGTCGCCACATCCATTACCACCTGAGCGAAACCACACGGTTGGCAGACCAGCATGTGTGGGTGCTGGGTGGCGAAGCCCAAGCCGTGGACACGGCCTTGCAACTGAGCCAGGCCACCGACCACGCCCCCGCAAGCGTCACGCTGATCCACCGCCGCGATGTGTTTCAAGCCGAACCGCAGGCGCTGAGCGCCATGCGCGAAGCCGTGGCCGCTGGCCGCTTGCAGTTGCAAATTGGGCAGATCACCGCCTTGCAAAGCGCCAACCAACACTTGCAATCGGTGCACGTGGCCACCCCCGAGGGTGAGACCGTGGCGCGAGCCGCGCAGCAGTTGCTGGTGTGCTGGGGCTTGTCCCCAAAGCTCGGGCCCGTGGCCCACTGGGGCTTGGAGATGGCGCGCAAGCAATTGGTGGTGAACACCGAAAACTTTGCCACCTCGGTGCCTGGCATTTTTGCGGTGGGTGACATCAACACCTACCCGGGCAAGAAAAAACTCATCCTGTGTGGTTTTCACGAAGCCACCTTGGCCGCCTTTGGTGCCGCCGACATCGTGCACCCCAACCGCAAAACCTTGTTGCAATACACCACCACCTCAAGCGAGCTGCACCGCTTGCTGGGTGTGTCGTAGAATTCATTTCGCGTTTTAAATCACGCATCCGCTGGGGGTGTTGGTGTCTCGACAGACATCGACTGAGAAAGTCCCTTTGAACCTGATTGAGGTAATCCTCGCGCAGGGAAGCTTGTCAAAAGAACCGGTACAGGGACATCTCCCTCTCCACTGCCGATTCCCAGTCAGCCCCCTGCTTGTTGCAAGTGAAACACAGATGGCTTCTGACGCGTCCACGATTCCTGCTGACTTGCTGAACTTCTTCGCCTTGCCCGAGGTGAGCGACGACGACTTCAATGCCATGGCGCTGCGTCTGTTTGCCCATCAGGTGCAGCACAACCTGCCCTTCCAGCGCTTTTGCCAGCTGCGCGGCAAGACGCCACGCACCGTCAAACACTGGCATGACATTCCGGCTGTGCCGATCAACGCCTTCAAAGACCTCACCCTCAGCTGTGTGCCGCCAGACACGTGCGCACGCGTGTTCATGACCAGTGGCACCACGCGCGGCGATGTCAAAGGCCACCACCACCACCCTGCGCTTGAGGTGTACGACAGCTCCATGCGCCTGAACTTTGCGCAGCAGGTGATGCAAGGCCAAACCCGCATCCGCATGGGGGTTCTGTTTCCCGACGAAGTGGCATTGCCCCACTCGTCGCTGGCCCACTACCTGCAACTCGCCCTCACGCACTTTGGCACGGCAGACAGCGGCTACTTCATGGGCGCGCTAGGCTTGGACATTGCTGGGCTGAGCGCCGCGCTGCAACAGGCACAAGACTCCGGGCAGCCGTTTGCCTTGCTGGGCGCGAGCTACAGCCTGGTGCATGCCATGGACGCCCTGGCGGCCCTGGGCCAATCCTTCAAGTTGCCCGCAGGCAGTTGGCTGTTTGACACCGGGGGCTTCAAAGGCCAGTCGCGCGAGATTGACATGGATGCGTTTTACGACCAGCTCTCGGCCACCTTCGGTGTGCCACGCACGCATTGCATCAACATGTACGGCATGACCGAGCTCAGCACCCAGTTCTACGACCGGGGCAATGCCACGGTGCCATCGGTCAAACGCGGGCCGCACTGGATTCGCTCGCGTGTTATTGACCCGATCAGCGGGCGCGAGATGCCACGCGGCGAACGCGGCATTTTGGTCCACACCGATTTGGGCAACTACAACGCCGTAACCACCATCTTGACCGAAGACGTGGGCGTGGCCACCGATGACGGCTTTGTGCTGCTGGGCCGCGCCCAGGGCGCGCAGGCCAAGGGCTGCTCGCTGGCGGTAGAAGACTTTTTGAAAGCGGCACGCGCATGAGCACGCTGAGCTTCAAAGCGGGCTACCTGCCAGGTCTGTCAGATCATGAGGTGGATTGGCACACCTTGCACTTTGGCACGCCTGAGCACCCCCTCACGGTGCAGGTGCAGGTGCCGCAGCTCAGCGCTGCACACATGACCGCCTTGGCCTCGCGCGTGCGCCAAGCCAGCCGCACACAGTTGCAACACTGGCCGGTGTCGGAGATGGTGGCCGTGATCGACCGTGCCGTGGCGCGTTTGCTCGACAGCCGTGACCCCTACCGCCAACAGCTCGACACCTTGCTGCCGCATGTCACCGGCTTGGATGCCGAGATGGTGCGCATCCACCTCAGCGCCTACTTGCAGACCTTTCGGGCCCTGCAACTGCAACGCTTTGTGGTGGAAGACTTTGCCAACCCGCTGCTGCTGGATGCGTTTCAGCCCCGCGTGGGTGGCGGCTGGAGCAAAGCCTGTGGCCCCGAACTGATCGCCCATGTGTGGGCGGGCAATGTGCCGGGCTTGCCCATGTGGAGCCTGATCTCGGGCTTGCTGGTCAAAGCGGGCTCGGTGGGCAAAGTCGCCAGCGCCGAGCCGGTGTTTGCCAGTGTGTTGGCGCGTGTGCTGGTGGCGGTGGAGCCGCGCTTGGCCGACTGCCTGGCCGTGGTGTGGTGGCCTGGCAGCGACACGGCGCAATCAGCCCCCTTGTTTGCACAGGCCGAGGTGGTGCTGGCCTATGGTGGCAACACCGCCTTGCAAGCCATGCAACAACACGTGCCTGTGACCGCACGCTTTTTGCCGCATGGCCACAAGCTGAGTTTTGGCATGGTGTCCACGGCGGCGTTGACGCTGCGCCGCGCCAAGACCACCGCGGCGCTGGCCGCGCAGGACGTGGCGCGTTACGAGCAGCAAGGGTGCTACTCGCCGCAGATGTTTTATGTACAACGTGGCGCCCAGGTGAGCCCGCACGAGTTTGCCCAAAGCCTGGCCAGCGAGCTGGCCGCCCTGGGCCACAAGTTTGTGCGCCGTCCCTTGTCGCTAGAAGAAGCCGCAGGCGTGGCCGCTTGGCGCGAGTCACACGAGTTCGCCATGGTCAACGGCCCCAGCACCCAGGTGTTGGGCGACGCCACCCAAGCCTGGGCCGTGGTTTACCGCGACGCGCCCACACCCCTGCAACCCGGGCCCTTGAACCGCTGCGTGGTGGTGGCCGCTGTCGACACGCTGGACGAAGTGGCCGAGCTGGCCCATGCCCAGCGCGACCACTTACAAACCGTGGGACTGGCCGCAGCCCCCGAAGAACTGCTGCGGCTGGGCGCGTCCCTGGCGCAAGCGGGTGTGACGCGCATCTGCGCCATGGGCGCCATGACCGCCCCCGCTGCGGGTTGGCACCACGACGGGCGCTTCAGCCTGCTGGATCTGGTGCGCATGGTGGACATCGAAGCCTCCACCGAAGCGGCTGGCGAGCACTTCACCGCGTATGCGCCCTGACACCTTGAGCACCCTACCCGTGCTGCGTTTGCAGCAGCTGCGCTACGCCTACGCCACGGGGGCTGAAGCGGTGCGCAACGTGAGCTTGGACATCGCACCCGGCACTGTGCACTGCTTGGTCGGGCGCAGCGGCTGCGGCAAAACCAGCGTGCTCAAACTCGCGGCGGGCTTGCTGAGTCCCCAACACGGCCAGGTGCTGTGCCAAGGTGAACGCGTGAACGGGCCGAGAGCCGACATGGGCTTTGTGTTTCAACACCCCACGTTGCTGGAGTGGCTCAGTGTGGTCGACAACGTGCTGTTGCCCGTCTCGCTGCACCGCACTGTTCGCAGCAGCGACCGCGACCAAGCCACACACCTGCTCACGCGCATGGGCTTGGGCGCTCACACGCAGCACAACACGCTGACCTTGTCTGGCGGGCAGCAAAGCCGGGTGGCGCTTGCCCGTGCGCTGATGGGCGAGCCAAACATGTTGTGCATGGACGAGCCGTTTGCAGCACTCGACGCCATCACCCGCGAAGAGCTGCAACACGACTTGCTCGCGCTGTGCGCACAACAAGGCACCTCGGTGCTGTTTGTCACCCACGACATGGCCGAAGCGGTGTACCTGGGCGATCACGTGTCGGTGATGCAGCAAGGCCAGATCGTCCACACCTTGCCCATTGCGCTGCCCCGGCCACGCAGCAACGCGCTGCGTCACAGCGCCGAGTTCAATGCGGTGTGTGCCCAGTTGCGTCACGCCATGGAAGCGGGGCTGTGATGCGCCACACACGTCTTGTGTCCTGGATGCTCGGCCTGCTGTGCTTGGGCGCGTGGGAGCTGGCGGTGCAGCAGCTGGCCACGTCGGCCTTGGTGCTGCCCGCGCCTTCTGTGATTGCCAGCGCCTTGTGGCGGGGCTTGAACAACGGTTACCTGTGGCCGCATGTGTGGCAAACCCTGACCGAAGTGGGCTTGGGCCTGCTGCTGGGCGGCAGCCTGGGCTTTGTGGGTGGCGTGGCCCTGGGCCAATCTGCCCGTCTGCGTGGCGTGTTGATGCCCTATGTGGTGCTGAGCCAGGTGGTGCCCAAACTCGCGCTGGCCCCCCTCTTCATCGTGTGGTTTGGTTTTGGCACCTTGCCCACGGTGGTGATGACGGGGCTGATTTGTTTTTTCCCCCTGCTCGAGAACACCGCCACGTGCATGCAGCAAGTCGATGCACAACGGCTGGAGCTGTTTCGCATGCTGCGTGCCACGTCATGGCAAACGCTGTGGCGTTTGAAAATTCCAGCGGGATTGCCCCACATCATGGCGGGCTTGCGCGTAGCCGTGGTGCTGGCGTGGGTGGGTGCGGTGGTGGGCGAATTCATTGGCGGCAGCAAAGGCCTGGGGGCTTTGATCATTGCGGCCCAAGGCTCGATGGACACGCCTTTGATGTTTGCTGTGCTGGTGCTCATCACCGCGCTGGGTATCTTGAGTTACAGCGGCGTGCAAGCGCTTGAGCGCCGATTCTCACCTTCCTCTCCTTTGACTTCTTTGAAAGTTTGACGCATGACTTTTTCCACACTTTGCTCGGGCTTGCCGCTTGCCAATACAAGAGCGTCAGCGCTACTGTCAGCGCGCCTATCCACGCGTCTGTTGGCGGGCTTGCTGGTCAGCCTGTTGATCGCGGCCAGCACTTGGCCTTTGAGCAGCCAAGCCCAGTCGCCCGCCAAGGCCGACAAAGTGGTGGTGGCGGGTTGGAGCAAGCCCATCACCGAAATCACCAACCTGCTGGTGGAAGAGGACAAAGGCTTTTTCAAAGCCCGTGGCATTGAACTCGCCTACGTCCCCGGTGCCGGTGGCGGCGACGCGTTGCGCAACATCTTGAGCGGCCAGGCCGACATCGCCTTCACCGACCCAGGCTCCTTCTTCGCTGCGCTCGACAAGGGCGAGAAGCTGCGCGCCATCTACGACATTTATCCGCAGAACGTGTTCAACGTGGTGTCACTCAAGTCCCAAAACATCACCAAACCGGCCGACCTCAAAGGCAAACGCATTGGGGTGTACAGCCTTGCCAGCGGCACCCGGCAAAACCTGCAAGTGCTGTTGCACCAAGCCGGCTTGAGCGAGTCTGACGTGACCGTGGTGGTGACGGGCTTGTTGAACTTTGCGCCGCTGATGCAAGGCCAAGTCGACGCCACCGCCGCCACCGACACCGGCTTGTTGGTGGGCAAACAAAAGGGCTTGGGTGACGTCCACGTGATGGAAGTGAAGAACTACGTCAACATTTCCAGTGACTTCTTTGTGGTGCGCGAAGACACCTACGTCCAAAAGAAAGATGCGCTCAAGCGCTTTTTGCAGGCCTACCAAGACAGCGCCGAGTGGATGATGCGCTCGCCGCAAGAAGCGGCCAAACTGGCGGTGAAGGTGGCGATTGACGGACAAAACGAAGCCATCAACTTGGAGGTCATCAAGCTGCGCAACGCGTCCAGTGTGTCGACCACCACCGCACAGCGTGGCTTGGGTGCTTTTGATTTGGTCGCGCTGCAAAAAGGCGCGCAAGCCTACAAGGCGTTTGGCGTGATTCAGCGCGACATCAAGGTCAGCGACGTGGTCAGCCAAGACCTGTTGCCCGGCAAAAAATGAGCGCGCCCACTGCACGCTTTGACGGCCAAGTGGTTTTGGTCACCGGGGCCAGCCGGGGCATTGGTGCGGCCATTGCCAAAGCCTTTGCGCGCGAAGGCGCGCTGGTGTTGGTGAACTACCTGCACAACGCAGCCGCCGCGCAAGAAGTGGTCATGGCCTGCGAGCAAGCGGGCGGCCAAGCCTGGGCACTGCAAGCCGATGTGCGCGCGCCTGAGGCCGTGCAAGCCATGGTGGCCCAAGCGGTGGCCGAGACCGGACGCATTGATGCGGTGGTGAACAACGCCTTCAGCCCCTACGCGTTTGACCCCGAGCACCGCCAGCGGTTTTGGGAGTTGCCCTGGAGTGCCTACCAAGGCCAGTTCGACGGGGCGGTGCAAGCGACCTATCACGTGTGCCAAGCGGTATTGCCCCACATGCGTCAACGGGCCAAGGGCAGCATCGTCAACTTGGTGAGCGACCTGGTGCAACGCCCCAGCATTGCCTACCACGACTACACCACCGCCAAGTCAGCACTGGTGGGATTTAGCCGTAACTTGGCCACTGAGCTGGGGCCTTTGGGCATTCGGGTGAACTGTGTGGCCCCTGGCTTGGTGAGCCCTACGACGTCGAGCCAGTACACCAAAGAAGCGGTGAAAGACGTGCTGGTGGCACAGACCCCTCTGGGCCGCTTGGCCACGCCTGACGACGTGGCAGGCCCGGTGCTGTTTTTGGCTTCCGACTGGAGCCGCTTCATGACCGGTCAGGTGCTGGTGGTCGACGGTGGCTTGGTGATGGCATGAGCATGCCCACACGTCGCTTGGGCCACCGCAGCGCGGCTTGGCAACGCAGCGGCCCAGCAGGCCCTGCCTCAGCCGCGCAGGTGCATGGCCACAGGCGCAAAGCCGTGGTTGAGTGGCCCGTGGCCGTGGCCGGTGGTCACGGCTGCGCCGTGCTCGATGGCGCCCAAGATAAAGCGCCGTGCCAGCGTGACGGCCTGCGCCAAGTCGTGCCCCAAGGCCAGGTGTGCGGCAATGGCCGACGACAAGGTGCAGCCCGTGCCATGCACATTGCGACTGGCAATGCGGCGCGACGCCAACCGTTGCGACACGGTGCCGGGTTGTGCCAGCAGGTCCACCACCTCGTCACCGGGCAAATGCCCGCCTTTGAGCAACACCGCGCGAGCACCTTGGGCCAACAGATCTTGTGCGGCGGCTTCAAGCGCATCTGCGTTGGCAATGTCGTGCCCCAGCAGCAAAGCGGCCTCGTCCAAATTGGGGGTGATCACGCGGGCACGCGGGAACAGCTCGCGCACCAACACCTGCACGGTCTCGCTGGCGATCAACCGGTCCCCGCTGGTGGCCACCATCACGGGGTCGAGCACCACGTTGTTGAGTTGGTAATGGTCGATGGCCCATGCCACCACCTCCACGATGGCGGGTGCGTGCAGCATGCCGATCTTGACGGCATCCACACCCATGTCTTCCACCACCGACTGGATTTGCGCTTTCAAAAACTCAGCCGGTATGCCATGTATGCCCTGCACGCCCACGGTGTTTTGCGCAGTCAGCGCGGTGATGGCGCTCATGCCATAGCAGCCCAAGGCGGCAAAGGTTTTGAGGTCAGCCTGAATGCCTGCGCCACCGCCGCTGTCCGAGCCCGCAATGGTGAGGACGCGTGCGTAGTGCAAGGGAGAAGAGTGGGTGGGGGTGGTGCTCATGCGTTGAATTATCCGCAACTCGCTTCAGGTATTTTTCAGAAAGACAGAGATCAATGAGTTCACCACAACACAGCGTGGTTTTGGGTGCGGGCCTGATGGGTCGCTTGTTGGCCCACAGCTTGGCAAGACTCGGTCACCGGGTTGAAGTGCACGAAGCTCTGGGCCCCGATGCACAAGGCGCAGCGGCCCGTGTGGCCGCGGCCATGCTGGCACCGCTGGCCGAATCGGCCATCACCGAACTGCCGGTGGTGCGCATGGGCCAGCACGCGCTGACGCGCTGGCCTGAATTGATGGGGCAGTTGCAGCAACCGGTTTTTTTTCAGCAAAACGGCACCTTGATCGTGTGGCACCGCCAAGACGCAGGCGAAGCCCAACGCTTTGAACAACTGCTGGCGCGCACCCACACCCAACTGCCCAGCCTACCCGCATCCCAAAGCCTGGACACAACAGCACTGGCGGCCTGCGAGCCCGCGTTGGATGGACGCTTTCAACGCGCCTTGTATTTGCCTGAGGAAGGCCAACTCGACAACCGCCAGTTGTTGGCGGCCTTGTTAGACAGCCTGCACACACAAGGCGTTGCACTGCACTGGCAAAGCCCAAAATCGCCCAGCGACTTTGCACCGGGCACACCGGGCCAACCCGATTGGGTGTTTGATTGCCGTGGCCTGGGCGCGCGCACCGACTGGACACAGCTGCGCGGTGTGCGCGGCGAGGTGGTGCGCCTGCATGCACCCGAGGTCACGCTGCTGCGGCCCACGCGCTTGATTCATCCGCGTTACCCGATCTACATCGCGCCCAAAGAAGACCATGTGTTTGTGATTGGGGCCACCGAAATTGAAACCGAAGACCTGTCGCCTGCCAGCGTGCGCTCGACCCTGGAGTTGTTGAGCGCGGCCTACACCGTGCACAGTGGCTTTGCAGAGGCACGCATTTTGGAAATCAACAGCCAAGCGCGCCCCACCCTGGCCGACAACCAGCCTGCGGTGCGCTGTTTGAGCCCGCGCTGCGTGCAACTCAACGGCTTGTACCGCCACGGCTTTTTGATTGCACCGGCCATGCTCGACGTGGCGCTGGAATGGGTGGAGCACCAGAGCACTGAGCTTGCGGCAAAATTTGCATTGAAGTTTGAACATGTCTGAAACCACCACCATCCGGGTGCTGATCAACCAAGCCCCACACGATCTGAGCGCAGGTGCCACATTGGCCGATGCGGTGCAACACGCAGGCATTCAGCCGCCGTTTGCTGCCGCCGTGAACCTGCAATTTGTACCGCGTACCCAATATGCCCAACACAGCTTGAATGACAACGACCAGATTGAATTGATCGCGCCCATCACGGGCGGTTGATCGCAACCCCACCACACCATGCCTCACACGACCTCTCTCACGCTCTACGGCGAAACCTTTGCCAGTCGCTTGCTGCTGGGCACCTCGCGCTACCCCTCACCCAGCGTGTTGCTGGCTGCCATTGAGCGCGCCAAGCCCGCCATGCTGACCGCCTCGTTGCGCCGACAAACCGGCAGCGGCGGTGAAGCCTCGCAAAGTTTTTGGAACCTGCTTCGCCAAGCCGGTGTGCCGGTGTTGCCCAACACCGCGGGTTGCCACAGCCTGCAAGAAGCCATCACCACCGCCGAGATGGCACGTGAGGTGTTTGAAACCGACTGGATCAAGCTGGAGCTGATCGGTGACGACTACACCTTGCAACCCGACACCTTGAACTTGCCCGAAGCAGCCAGCCGCTTGATCAAAGCCGGCTTCAAAGTGCTGCCCTACTGCACCGAAGACCTGGTGTTGTGCCAACGCCTGGTGGACGTGGGCTGCCAAGCCGTGATGCCCTGGGCGGCACCCATTGGCACCGGCAAAGGCCCCGTCAACCCCACCGCCTTGCGCACACTGCGTGAGCGGCTGGATGTGCCGCTCATCGTCGATGCTGGACTGGGCTTGCCTTCGCACGCCTGCCAGGTGATGGAATGGGGCTACGACGCCGTGTTGCTCAACACCGCCGTGGCGCTGGCCCAAGACCCGGTGCGCATGGCCGGCGCGTTTGCCGACGCGGTGGATGCAGGCCACAGCGCTTATGTGGCGGGCGCCATGCAAGCGCAAGACAGCGCCCAACCCAGCACCCCCGTGTTGGGCACACCGTTTTGGCACCAAGCATGAACGCTCACGAGATCGCCCATGCCATTGCGCAACAACATGCCCACATGTTGGCCGGTGAGCCGCAAAGCCATGCACAAGCACCCTCGGACAACACCTTGACGCCCGAGATGGCGGGTGTTCTGAAAGGCTGTCGCCTGCTGGGCTTTTTGGAACACGACGCGCAGTGCGTGATGCACGCCTGGCAACAACAAAGCCTGCGTCTGGGTGGTTTTGATGTGAGCGCATGGCCTGTACACCCCGCAGACTTTGGCATCGCGCCCGCGCCCAGAGTCCACGCGTTTGCGCCCTGCCCGCACGCCTTGGGTTTGTACGCCGTCCTGCCAGATGCGCAGTGGGTGGGCCGCATGGCACGTGCTGGTGTGCCCACGGTGCAACTGCGTTTCAAGTCGGACGATGCCGCCGCCATTGCCCACGAGGTACACGCCGCCGTGGCCGCTGTGCAAGGCACCCAGGCTTTGCTGTTCATCAACGACCATTGGCAGGCCGCGATTGATGCAGGAGCCTATGGCGTGCATCTGGGCCAAGAGGACATGGCCGATGCCCCCTTGCAAACCATCCGCGCTGCAGGCCTGCGCTTGGGCTTGAGTACCCACGGCTACGCCGAGATGCTGCGCGCCGATGCGGTGTCACCCAGCTACATCGCGCTTGGGGCTGTGTTTCCCACCACCTTGAAGCGCATGGCCACCGCACCACAAGGCATGGGACGTTTGCAGGCCTATGCCCGCTTGATGCAGCAGCACCCGTTGGTGGCCATTGGCGGCATTGACGAATCGCGCTTGTCTGCGGTGTTACAGACCGGTGTGGGTTCGGTGGCCATGGTGCGTGCCATCACCGATGCGCCAGATCCACAAGCGCGTGCACAAGCCTTGATGAAAATCATGCAGGCGGCCTAGAAGAATGACTTTTCTCGTACCGCTGGAACAGCTTACAAACCAAACTGCGCATCCACATGTGACGCGAATCGTTGTCCGTGCTTTTGTGCCAGACCATTCGTACCTCATAAACAGGTGCATCGGTGATATCCCAGACACGGAGGTCTTGACGCAGTTGCAATTCACGGACAAACATTTCCGGGATGATGGCAATCAAATCTGTTTGACGGGCAATGTCTGGCATGGCGCTGAAGTGTCGTGATCGCAACACAATCCGATCTTCTAACTTCATCTTGGTCAGCATTTTTTCTACGCTCCCGTGAAAAGTAGCTGTGGGTGATGCCACCGCAAAGCCAGATTGACGCAACTGCTCAAGGCTCAGAGTTTTTTGGACCCGCCCACTCATGGGTTTCCAATTCGAAGCAGTCACCGCCATATAACGCTCATGAAACAACAACTCTGAGCGGATGCCGCGGTTTTCTGGCGCCAAAATCCCCAACGCCAAATCAATTTCACGAGATTCGAGTGCGTTTGTGACTTGGTTCGCGTTGACGGCAATGTTCGACAAGCTCGCGTTTGGCGCATCAGCCCGCAACGCAGATGCCAATTGGGGAAGAAACATCATTTCACCCAAATCCGACAGAGAAATCTTCCAATGCACATCACTGCTGACAGGGTCAAATTCTTGTTGCCCCACCAACTTGGACTCCAGGGCGAGCAATTGCTCGTACACATCGGTGGCAAGTTGTTCGCACATTCGGGTGGGCTTGAGTCCGGTTGGCGAACGAACAAATAACTCATCCCCAAAATAGTCACGCAAGCGCGCAAGCGCATTGCTCGTCGCAGGCTGAGACAAAGACAGTGACTTACCCGCCAACGTGACCGAGCCAGTTCGATGAATGGCCACCAACACGTGCAAAAGATTCAGATCGAGTTGACGGAAATTCATAAGCTGCGACTCCTCAGGGTAATGCCTAATTATTCATAAAACAAATGAATAATATTTGATTTATCCATTTGCTAAATGCTGAAATCTATCCTAAATTGATTTGAATTCTGGATTCACGACAGAGTTCACCAATAAGGAAATTACAGAAATGGCTGAACGTTCATTCCTTGCGGAGGTTGAAAAACTCAAGCTCGGTGCCGGCGAAGAATTTCACGGCGAGGGCATTTTGGCTGTGACCAAAGCCTTATTACAGTCTGGCGTGTCCTATGTAGCGGGTTACCAAGGCGCGCCCATCTCACATTTGATGGACGTGCTCACAGACGCCAACGATATTTTGTCGGAGCTGGGCGTTCACTTTGAACACAGTGCCTCTGAGGCCACAGCCACCGCCACCTTGGCAGCGTCTGTGAATTACCCACTGCGAGGTGCGGTGACGTTCAAATCAACCGTGGGCACCAATGTGGCCTCAGATGCTTTGGCCAACCTGGCGTCCGGCGGGGTCATTGGCGGAGCCATGCTGATTGTGGGTGAGGACTACGGCGAAGGCTCCAG
This sequence comes from uncultured Burkholderiales bacterium, assembly GCA_903892175.1. Classification (GTDB taxonomy): domain Bacteria; phylum Pseudomonadota; class Gammaproteobacteria; order Burkholderiales; family Burkholderiaceae_C; genus Limnohabitans. The sequence goes on from CAITHK010000157.1 coordinate 29,291, forward strand.
CATCATGCAAGAGCGCTCACACGCGTTCGCCATGAAATCACAAGTCTGGTTGCTTGATCCCAGGCCCAATCTGCCCAGCATCGTCAATGCCGTTGAAAAAGGCTTTGAGTTGTCAGAGGCCAGCAACACCCCCGTGATGCTGGAGCTGCGAATCCGTGCCTGCCATGTGCATGGTCAATTTCCGACCAAAGATAACGTACGCCCCACCTTCACACTGAAGGATGCCATTGAACACCCCAAGCGTGACGTCAGCCGAATCGTGTTGCCGCCGTCCAGCTATTTGCACGAGCAAGAAAAAATCAAAGAACGTTGGCCAGCGGCCGTTAAATTCATTCAAGACCAGGGGTTGAATGAATTTTTTTCGAGCTCAGCGAAAGACTTTGGCATTGTGCTGCAAGGCGGCATGTACAACGGCGTGCTTCGCGCCTTGGAAGTGCTGGGTTTGGCCAATGCGTTTGGCGAGTCTCAAATTCCGCTGTATGTGCTGAATGTCACCTACCCTTTGGTGGACGATGAATTCAAAACCTTTTGCACGGGCAAGCGTGGACTGATGATTGTGGAAGAAGGTCAACCCGACTTCATTGAGCAAAATATCCATTCCATTTTGCGCAAAGCCGATTTGCAAACATCCGTTCACGGCAAAGAATTTCTGCCCATGGCCGGCGAATACACAGGCGGCGTCATTTTGCAAGGCGTGAAAAGTTTCATCAAACTGTATGCCCCCGAATTGCTGAGTGCGTCAGCGCATGACGAGCACGCGGCGCAAAGCTCAGCGCTGGTCACCCAGGCTGTTGCCGACGCCACTGCGCAAGTCCTGCCTCGCCCGCCTTCCTTTTGCACAGGCTGCCCTGAGCGCCCCATCTTCACAGCCATCAAAATGCTCGAAAAGGAATTAGGGCCACGGCACATCAGCTGTGACATTGGCTGTCACCTCTTTTCAATCTTGCCCCCATTCAATGTGGGCGCTACGACCATGGGCTATGGTCTTGGCTGGGCGGGCGCATCTGCGTTCAATACGCCTGAAACCCAACACCGCACCATGGCCATCATGGGCGATGGAGGCTTTTGGCACAACGGCCTGACCAGCGGCGTGGGCAATGCAGTCTTCAACCAAACGGACAACGTTTTATTGGTGGTGGACAACGGCTATTCAGCCGCTACGGGTGGACAAGACGTTTTGTCTTCGAAGGCGATCAACCCCATTCGCAGCACCAACAACCCGATCGAAAAAGCCGTCAAGGGTGTGGGTGTCAATTGGGTGAAAACCGTCACGCACACCTACAGCCTGGATCAAATGCGAGGTGCGCTAAGGGATGCCTTAACAACCTCAACCCGAGGTCCTAAAGTGGTTGTGGCGCAAAGCGAGTGCATGCTGAACCGCCAACGTCGGGTGAAACCGCAAATTCGCCAGCTCATCCAAAAAGGCGAGCGGGTGGTTCGCGAGAAGTTCGGCGTTGACCCCGACACTTGCACAGGAGACCACTCTTGCATACGTTTGTCGGGTTGCCCCTCATTGAGCATCAAAGCGAACCCAGACCCCTTGCGATCAGATCCGGTGGCAGCGGTGGCCGACAGTTGCGTGGGATGCGGATTGTGTGGCGAAGTGGCCCATGCGGCCGTTTTGTGCCCCTCGTTTTACCGTGCCGAAATCATCAACAACCCCAATGGATGGGATCGGCTTAAAGTAAAAATTCGCAAATGGGTCATTGGCCATTTGCAAAACCGCATTGAACGTCGTCTGGATGGTATTTCGGCTGCGGCTTGATGGACAAGAACATGCATCCTACAAACTCACAAACGCATGCCATCACGATTGCCATTTTGGCAATGGGCGGAGAAGGTGGCGGCGTGCTGGCTGATTGGCTGGTGGACTTGGCCGAACACAATGGTTTTGTAGCCCAAACCACCTCGGTACCAGGTGTTGCACAGCGAACTGGCGCCACCGTGTATTACCTTGAGATGTTTGCCAAGTCCAGCATCCCAGAAGGTCGCCAGCCCGTCTTTGCACTCAGCCCCTTCCCGGGTCAGGTAGACATTGTGTTGGCCTCTGAGTTGATGGAAGCAGGACGTGCACTTCAGCGCGGATTGGTCCATCCACAACGCACCACCCTCATCACCTCATCGCACCGTGTGTACGCCATGACAGAACGCATTGCCATGGGTGATGGACGCATGGACTCTGAAAAATTACTGGCCGGTGCCAAAGCTGCCGCGCACCGGTTCATCGCCGCAGACTTTTCCGCCATGGCGGAAAATTTTGGCAGCTTGATTGGACCCGCTTTGTATGGCGCATTGGCCGCATCTGGCCAACTGCCCTTCACGCGGGCGCAATTTGAAGCCACCATCCAACGAGGTGGTATCGGCGTCAAGGCGAGCCTCCAAGCATTTGCGGCCGCTTACCAAGAAGCACAGGAGCAATTGGAAGGCAAAACTTCCACGTCGGCCTCCGAACAAGCCGCCAACGCTTCTGCTCAACCACTAGCCGTGGGCCCACGCTTGCAGGCTTTAGCGCAAACCATACAGGCTGAGTTTCGCCCCTGCGCTCACAAACATCTGCTGGCCGGCATTGCGCGACTGACCGACTATCAAAACGAGAGCTACGCTGCCCTGTATTTAGACAGGCTGTTGCCGCTCAACCAAAAAGCCTCTGACAGTGCCACCGGCGATCAACTGGTGAGCGAAGCTGCCCGGCACTTGGCCTTGTGGATGAGCTACGAAGACACCGTGCGCGTGGCAGACTTGAAAATTCGACGCTCGCGATTTGACAGAGTCAGCCAAGAAGTCAAACAAAGTACCGAGCAGTATTTGGACATCAACGAATTCTTGCATCCGCGCGTCGAAGAAATTGCAGACACAATGCCGGCCCCCATAGGGCGCTGGCTGCTTCGAAGCACATGGGCGCGTCAACTGCTGGCACGATTCACACAAAAAGGGCGGATCGTCAAAACCACGTCTCTCAGGGGCTATTTGCTTTTATATGCCATTGCCTCATTGCGTGTGACACGCCCATACTCCTTGCGCTTTGAGCACGAGCAAGAGCGCATCAACGCATGGCTCACGTCGGTCGACAGTCTGTTGCAGACCCACGAAGAACTGGCTCTTCAAGTGGTCAAGGCCCAACAGTTGGTCAAAGGATATGGCGACACACACAGCCGTGGCTGGCGCAATTTCCAGCGGCTGATGCGAGCGCTGCCTTTTTTTCAAAATGAACCCGATGCGGCAAACAAACTTCAACAACTTCAAAAAATTGCGCTGAGCGACGACTCCGAGCAAGAGTTTTTGACCCGCTTGAAAGCAGAAGGTTTACTCCATTGCGATTGAAGTATTCTGAATTCACCACCTCAATTTTGACCACCACCACCCATCAGGAGACAAGCACCATGAAATCAAAATTCGTCCAATCGGCCTTTGCATTGGCCATTTCCTTGGCAAGCAGCACACCAGTTTTGGCACAAGAAGTCACGCTGCGTTTGGTCAGCGCCTTTGCTGAAAATGGCATCTACGTGCAACACCTCTTGCCATGGATCGGCAAGGTCAATGCCGAAGGCAAAGGGGTTTTACAGATCAACTTCATTGGCGGCCCCAAAGCCATTCCGACTTTTGAAGTGGGCAATGCCGTGAAAACGGGTGTGGTGGACATGGCCTTGAACACTGGCGCTTTTTATACCAATGTGATGCCAGAAGCGGACTTTCTCAAGCTGACCCAAATTCCAGTGGCCGAACAACGCAAAAACGGCGCCTTTGACGCCATCAACAAAGTGTGGAATGAAAAAGGCAATATGCAATATTTGGCCCGCACCGTTGAGAGCCAACCCTTTCACATTTACACCAACAAAAAAGTCGACAAACCCGATTTGAGTGGTCAGAAAATTCGCATCACACCGGTCTACCGCGATTTCTTTCAAGCACTGAATGCCAATGTGATCACGACACCGCCCGGCGAGGTTTACACCGCGCTCGAGCGTGGCGTGGTAGATGGCTATGGCTGGCCCATTGGTGGGATTTTTGACTTCAACTGGCACGAAAAGACAAAGTTTCGCATCGATCCTGGTTTCTACGATGCAGAAGTGTCTTTGGTCATGAACCTGCCCGCTTACAAAAAACTCACAGACACACAGCGCAATTATTTACAAAAGCAATTGCTGGCCTTGGAGGCAGAAAATACATTCTGGGTCAAATATGGTGTCGAGGAGACTGCGCGCCAAGCCAAGGCAGGCATCCAATCCATTGCCTTCGATGCAGCAAGTACCAAAGCCTTCAAAGAAAAAGCCTACGACATCGCCTGGACTTCTGCGCTCAAGCAAAGCCCCGAGGTTGCAGCCAAATTCAAATCTTTGTTCTCTAAATGATTGATAAGCTTTCTGAAATTTACGGTCGTTTCATTGCTTCACTGGCTTTGTTCGGTTGTTTGTTGCTGCTAGCCATGATGTTGATCATCGTGGCCGATGTGGCTTTGCGCAATCTGTCCGTGACCGGCGGGCCACAGGGGATCAGTTGGAGCAACGAAATTTCAGAATCTACGTTGTACTTGGTGACTTTGTGCGTGGCCCCTTGGCTTTTGCGACAGGGCCAGCACATCCGCGTGGACATCGTGCTGCAAGCGGTTCCGAAAAAATTGGCATGGATACTCGAATGGGTCGGAGATCTGCTGGGACTGGCGTGTTGCATGGTGATGTGTCTGTATGGTGTGAAAGCGACATGGGCCAGCTACATCGACCATTCGCTCAGCATCAAAACACTGGTCACACCTGAATGGTGGTCTTTGGCACCTTTGCCTTTGGTGTTTTCTTTGCTGAGCATTGAAATGCTCTTTCGTATGCGCAGACTGTGGTTGGCAGAACGAGGCCCGCGCAGTGATGCGGTGAGTGCGGCATGAACACCTGGCAATTTGCTGCTTGCCTCATGCTAGGAGGCTCCACGGTTTTGCTTTTCATTGGCATGCCGGTCGCGCTGACCTTCATTGGCATCAACATTGTGGGTGCCTGGCTTTACATGGGCGCAGAGCCGGGATTGGTGCAGCTCGTTCGCAGCAGTGTGAGCTCTGTCATGGCCTTTTCACTCACGCCCATTCCGCTGTTTGTGCTCATGGGCGAAATTTTGTTTCATACAGGCCTGGCCTTCAAAGTCATTGAAGGCGTCGAACGACTCATCATGCATGTACCGGGTCGCTTGGCCGTGGTGGCCGTTGTGGCTGGCACGGTTTTTTCTGCCATTTCAGGGTCCACCATCGCCACCACGGCCATGCTGGGCTCTCTCATGCTGCCTGTCATGTTGGCCAGGGGCTATCACCCCACCATTGCCACAGGTCCCATCATGGCCATTGGCGCTGTCGACATGCTCATCCCACCTTCGGCGCTTACCGTTTTGTTGGGTTCATTGTCTGGTATCTCTATTTCTAAGCTGCTCATCGGCGGCGTGTTACCCGGCATCTTGTTGTCCATATCTTTCGTGGCATGGATCATCATTCGGGTGCGCATCAGCCCTCATTTAGCACCCAATGAAACCAGTGTTGTCCATCACAAGGGATGGGAGCGCTGGCAGCCATTTTTTGCCTATGTATTGCCCACCCTTTCCATCTTCGGTGTGGTGGTTGGCGCTTTGGCCGCAGGTTGGGCCACCCCCACCGAATGCGCGGCACTGGGGGCCTTTGCCACCATGGTGTTGGCCGCTTTTTACAAAGCGCTCAAATGGCAGGCCGTGCTGAAGTCCCTCAAGGGCACAGCAGGTATTTCGGGCATGATTTTGTTCATTATTTTGGGCGCCACGACATTTGCCCAAATTTTGTCGTTCTCAGGGGCCAGTACCGGCTTGGTGCAATTCATCACAGGACAGGGTTTGTCTAGCGCCTGGATTGTGGTGGGCATGATGCTGATGCTCATTTTCTTGGGCATCTTTGTGGATCAGGTGAGCATGATGATGATCACGCTGCCCATCTTCATGCCTATCGTGACAGCGCTTGGCATTGACCCCATTTGGTTTGGTGTGATGTTCCTCATTTGCATGCAATTGGGTTTGCTGCTGCCGCCTCACGGCTTGCTGCTCATGACCATGCGCGGTGTCGCCCCCTCATCAGTGACCATGGCACATATTTTCGTGGCCGTGGTGCCTTATGTGGTCATGAGTTTGATTTTGTTGTTGGCGGTCTTCTTCATTCCAGGCATTGCCACGTGGCTGCCCGGATGGATTGGTTAATCAAATCTCCCTATGAAAGGGGGAAACCCCGGGTTCTCTGGAGTTCAGTTTCGGCAAAGAATTGTGGGTTGTCATCTGGGCACGGGCTTTCTTTTTTATCGGTCTCATCAGGAGTTCATCATGTCTTTTCCGCTCGCTAAAAGTCTTGTCACCCTCTCTGCAGCAGCCACGTTGGCTATCCAACCTGCGCTAGCTGCTGATAAAGTGAAGGTTGGATTTGTAAGCACGCTCTCAGGTCCTTCTGCGGCCTTGGGCGTGGACATTCGTGATGCCTTTATGTTGGCCGTCAAACTCAACGGCGGCAAACTGGGCGGCTTGCCAGCCGAAGTTTCCATCTCTGACGACCAATTCAAACCCGATGTGGGCAAGCAATTGTTTGAGCGCTATGTCAAACGCGACAAAGTGGACTTCTTAACAGGCGTGGTGTTCTCCAACATCATGTTGGCTGGCTTGCCTGAGGCCATTGACAGCAAAACCATTTACCTTAGCCCCAATGCCGCCCCCTCGCCTATTGCTGGCGCGCAGTGCACGCCTTACTTTTTCGCAGTCTCGTGGCCCAACGATGCCTACCATGAAGCAGCGGGTCAATATGCCACTAACCTCAAGGTCAAGTCCGCCTATTTGCTCGCCCCCAACTACCAAGCTGGCAAAGATTCATTGGCTGGTTTCAAACGTTTCTTCAAAGGTAATGTGACGGGCGAGGTTTATACCAAGCTCGGTCAGTTGGACTACTCTGCGGAATTGGCCGAAATTCGCGCTGCCAAACCAGAAGTGGTTTACACCTTCTTGCCTGGTGGCATGGGAATCAACTTCATCAAGCAGTTCATGGCCGCGGGCTTGAACAAAGACATTCGACTCATTCAACCGGGGTTCGGCGCAGACCAAGACGTGATTCACGCAGTAGGCAACGACATGCTGGGCATTTTTGACACGGCCCACTGGGGCCTTGACCTGCCCAACGAGGCCAATAAGAAATTCGTGGCCGAGTTTGAAAAAGAATACAAGCGTCTGCCCACTTTGTACGCGGCCCAAGGTTACGACACCGCGCTGCTCATGGATGCTGCCGTGCGTGCTGCCAATGGCAAGATTGAAGACAAAGAAGCCCTGATCAAAACGCTCAAGACCGTGAAGTTCAATTCAGTGCGCGGCGACTTCCGTTTCAATACCAACCACTATCCCATCCAAAATTACTATCTGCGTGAAGTTCAAAGAGACTCTCAAGGTCGATTGGTCAACCGCATTGTGGGTCAACCGATCATGACCAACCACGGCGACGCCTATGTCAAAGACTGCCCCATGAAGTAACAGGGGGTAAGGTTCATCGCATGAGCAGTATTTTGTTTTTGGAGCAGGCCTTGAATGGCCTGCAGTTTGGTTTGATGTTGTTTTTGCTAGCGTCTGGGCTCACGCTGGTGTTTGGCATCATGGAC